>NZ_JBELOK010000005.1:0-31134 GCF_040276085.1 Castellaniella sp. FW104-7C03 | reverse complement strand
GGCGAGGGCATCAAAGCTGGCGAGGATTACGGAATCTACGCAGGCCTGCGCGTGCAAATCGGCCGCTGGTCGATACACGCCCGTGTCGTGGCGAAGACCAAGCCCAAGAACCTGATCAGCGGTTTTTGGGTGGAAGTCACCGCCACCGAAAAGGGGGCCGCGTGATGAAAGTCATCAACACGAAGCTGCCGAAGTTGTGTCACGCGCGTCCCGGCGATGTCATCCGCGTGACCGACGACACGGGCAAGCCCACCGACACCCTGTTTTTAGTCGCCGTTTTCAATGCGCCGGGCAAGCGCGCCATGCGCGACAACATGATGCAGGGGCTGTACGACGAGGAACGCCCCCTGTTCATGGTCAACCTTGAAACCGGCGAAGCGCGACCGCTGCCTCACCTGTCGTCGCGCATTGAATTCGTGCGGGACATCGTGGCGGTGGAAGGCTGCAGGGAGGCGTGCCATGTCTGACCACGCCGCGCTTTCCCCATCCAGCGCGCACCGCTGGCTGCACTGCCCCGGCAGTGTGGCCATGGAATCGGCCTGCCCGGATGAATCCAGTCCCTTCGCGCAAGAGGGTACCGCCGCCCACTTCGTGGGAGCCACCTGCCTGACATCGGGCGATGACGCCGCCGTGCACGTTGGCAAGTTCGTCGCCATGACCAAAGGCACCGAACACTTTGACCTGCCAGGCAGGCTTGAAGGCGTCCCCCTGATCGAGGTCACCCAGGACATGGCCGAACACGTTCAGAAGTATCTGGACTATGTGCGAAGCCTTGGCGGCCAGCTGCTGGTCGAACAGCGCCTGTCCATCGAGTCCATCACGGGTGAGCCTGGCGCCAAGGGTACATCCGACGCCGTGGTGTTGCTGCCCGACGAACTGGTGGTGATTGACCTGAAATTCGGCAAGGGGTTGTTGGTCGACGCCGACCACAACCCGCAGCTGGGCATCTACGGTGCGGCCGCGCTGGAAGAATTCAGCCTCATTGGCGACTTCGCCCGGGTGCGCATGGTCATTCACCAGCCGCGCCTGAATTATGTCAGCGAATGGGTGATGCCGGTCAGCCAGCCTATGGATGGCGAAAGCCTGCAGACCTGGGCGGCCAACACCCGCACGCTGGCCGCGCATGCGCTGGCCTACGTCGGCAAAGGGCCGGCCGATGTTCGGCCGGAAGACCTGCGCCCCGACGATGACCCGTGCCGCTTCTGCAAAGCCAAGGCCATTTGCCCGACGCTGCGTGACCGCGTGCTGGCCACCGTCGCGGACGATTTCGTAGACCTCACAAAGCCCGTGGCGCCACAGCTGGAAAGCGCCGTAACGCGCACGGTCGACAACACCTTGCTGGGCAATCTGCTGGGCGCCGTTGACCTGATCGAAAACTGGTGTGCTGCGATCCGCGCCCAGGGCAAGGTCGAACTGCTGGCCGGCCGCGCCGTGCCCGGCTTCAAGCTGGTGTCGGGCAAGCGTGGCGCCCGGGCGTGGATGGACAAGGCCGAAGCCGAAGCCACCTTGAAAAAGATGCGCCTGAAAGTTGAGCAGATGTATGACCTGTCACTGATTTCGCCCACGTCGGCTGAAAAGCTGCACAAGGCCGACGCCATTGGCGCGCGCCAGTGGACGAAGCTGCAGGCCTTGATTACTCAGCCAGACGGCGCCCCAACGGTGGCCCCCACGGCGGACAAGCGCCCCGCGCTGGAAGTGTCGGCACCGCTGGACGGCTTCAAGGATGAAACCGTTCAACCCGATGCCGCGCCGACCGAAGACCTAGCCGAAATGGAGGGTCTTGTATGAGCGAGTGGCACCACTGGCGGCATGAAATTCTGCCCGCATCCGCCCAGCAAATCCTGCGGGAAGCCGCAGCCGTGGGCAAACCCGATTCACTCGCACGTCGTAGGGCCGTCGAAGAGGCCGGCGTTCGCGTGCGCCGTCTTTTCCCCCAGCTGTTCAAACCCGAAGCCGGCATGAGCAAGTACGCCGCCGCAACCAAGTAAAGGAGCCATCATGGCTGAAATCATCCTCAAGAATGTCCGTCTGTCCTTCCCCGACCTGTGGACGCCGCAGGAGTACGAAAAGGGCGACGGCAAGCCGCGCTGGAACGCCACGTTCCTGATTGTTCCCGGCAGTGAAAATGACAAGGCGATCCGCGCCGCGATCCAGGCCGAAGCCGCCGCCCAATTCAAGGACAAGGCCGCCGCCCAGCTGCAGGCCTTCGAGGGCAACCCGCAGAAGATGTGCTACCTGGACGGCAGCAAGGGCAGCACGGCCAAGTATGACGGCTACCCGGGCAACTGGTACCTGGCCACTCACCGCCAGGCGCTGATCAAGGGCCGCCCGAATTCGCGCCCGGAAATCATCGACTCCAATATGTCGCCACTGCTGCCCGACGATGGCCGCCCCTACGCGGGCTGTTATGTGAACGCCAAGGTCAGCATCTACGCGCAGCCCGCCCCCAACAGCGGCATCCGGGCATCGTTCTCCGTCGTGCAGTACGCGGCCAAGGGCGAAGCGTTCAGTGCCGGCACGCCCAGCCTGGACGGCTTCGCGGACATCAGCGAAGGCGCCGACGCGGCCGCCGACTTGGTGTAGGGGGCGACATGGACGTTCCGAACCTCAAGCCCCATCAACAGCGCGTCGTGGATGAAAAGGCGGAACTCGACGCCAGGCGGGAAAAGCTGGGTGCTTTCAAGAATACCGACCTGTTCGCCAGTCTTCCATGGCAGGAGCAGGAGCGCCTGAACACCCAGGCCCACCTGATGACCATGTACAGCGCCGTGCTGGGCGAACGCATTGCCGCCTTCCCAAAACCCGTGCTGACCGAAGCCGATGCGCAGGCCGACCTGGAAGGCCGACCCCGCCCCGCGTAATCAAAAACCGTGGGCGGCCGTTTCCTCCCAGCTGCGTTTAGCCCACGCGGCACCCAGGCCAGGATGGCTACCCCTTCGCTCCCACCCGCTACCTCAGGCGAAGGGCATGCCGAAACCAGGACGGCCGGGCAAGTGACTACCTGGAAATCCTGGCAAAGGGCTTTTTGAAGGGGTGATCTATGAGCTATTTCGATGACAACGAAGACCGGATTATTTACGGCAAGCGCCCGGCGGGCGCTGCGCCTGACGTGACTTGCAAGCGGTGCGGCAAAGATGGCCTGCGCTGGCAGGACGAGGATGGCGAATGGGTGTTGATGGAGGGCCGGCACAAGGTTCACCACTGCGACCCCAAGGACGTGCGCGCCACGTCACTGGATGGCTTCCATGCCCTCTAAGTACGCAAACCTTGCTGCCCGCATCATCGCAAACACCTACCTGTCGTTGGACTCGTTCTATGACGGGTCATCCTGCTGGATATGGATGGGCAAGCGTAATTCGTCGGGCTATGGGCAAATCAACCGCCGCTTCAAGCGTGGCCCGCGCAAGGGCAAGGTGGGCACCTTCCTGGTGCACCGCGTTGCCGTCGTGGAACTGGGCGGGCGCAAGCTGACCAACCGTAGCGTGGTCATGCACCTGTGCAACAACCGGCTTTGCTGCAACCCCGCCCACCTAAAGGGCGGCACGCAAAAGCAGAACATCAAGCAGTGTGTGGCCGAGGGCCGCCACTTCACACCCTTCAGGAAAGCGGCATGACGCGCCTGTGGATCGACTTCGAGACGTTCAGCGCCGTGCTGATCAAAAACGGCACGCACGCCTATATGCAAGGCGTGGAAATCCTGCTGACGGCCTGGGCCATCGATGACGGCCCGGTGTCGGTGGTCGATGAAGTCAATGGCGAACCCCGCCCCCGCGACCTGGCAGACGCGCTGGCCGACCCCCTGGTGCAGGTGGCCGCGCACAATTCCGCGTTCGACCGCAACGTGCTGCACTACACGGGGCAGGACGTGCCCCTGTACCGCTGGCACGACACCATGGTGAAGGCGCTGGCCCACGGCATGCCGGGGGCGTTGGGCGCCCTGTGCGACATCCTGGCCGTGCCGACCGACAAGGCCAAGGACAAGGCAGGCAAGCAGCTGATCCAGCTGTTCTGCAAGCCGCTGGCCGCCAATCGCAAACTGCGCCGTGCCACCAGCGCCACCCACCCGGAAGACTGGGCACGGTTCAAGGAATACGCGGGCCTGGACATCGAGGCCATGCGCGTGGTGGATGCCAAGCTGCCCAGCTGGAACTACACCGGCACCGAGTTGGCGCTGTGGCACCTGGATCAGACCATCAACGACCGGGGCGTGCTGGTGGATGTGGAACTGGCTCAGGCCGCGATCCATGCCGCCGAACTTTCCAAAAAGAGCCTGGCCGAGCGCACCCAGGTGCTGACCGATGGTGAAGTGCAGGCCGCCACCCAGCGCGACCGGTTGTTGAAACACATCCTCACCCACTACGGCATCGAAGTACCCGACCTGCAGAACAGCACCCTGGAAGACATCCTGAAACGGGAAACCGACCTGCCGCGCATGCTGGTCGAACTGCTGGGCATCCGGCTGCAGGCCAGTAAGACCAGCATCAGCAAATACAAAACGCTGGTCAAAGGTGTCAGCCCCGATGGGCGCCTGCGCGGCACCCTGCAATTCGACGGCGCCGCGCGCACCGGGCGCTGGGCAGGCAGGCTGTTCCAGCCGCAGAACCTGCCCCGGCCGACGCTGCACCAGGCCGCCATCGAACTGGGCATTGACACCCTGAAAGCGGGGTGTGCTGACCTGGTGTTCCCGAACGTGATGGAGTTGACCAGCAGCGCCATCCGTGGGTGCATCATCGTGCCGCCCAAGCACAAGCTGGTGGTGGCCGACCTGTCGAACATTGAAGGCCGGGTGATTGCGTGGTTGGCCGGCGAGGAATGGAAACTGCAGGCCTTCCGCGAATATGACACCTGCCTGGGCGTGGATGGTCAATGGCACGACGGCATAGCCCTGCGAGATGCCGCGCTGGCCGGCCGCCCCATCGCCCTGGAACGAAACAAGAAAGGTGCCCCCACCCGGCGCGGCCCCGACCTCTACAAGCTGGCCTATGCCAAGGCGTTCGCCGTTGGCCATGAAACGGTCGAAGGCAACCAGCGCCAAATCGGCAAGGTCATGGAATTGATGCTGGGGTACGAAGGTGGCGTGGGCGCATTCTTGACCGGGGCGGCCACCTATGGCATTGACCTGGACGCCATGGCCGTTGCCGCGCTGCCGAGCATCCCCGCCGACGTGCTGGCCGAGGCCGAACGGTACCTGACTGCGCGCAGCCGGCGCAAGGATGGCAGCTTCGGCCTGACGCCACAAACCTTCATGGTGTGCGACTCGCTGAAACGCCTATGGCGACGGGCGCACCCTGCCGTGTCAGCACTCTGGCCCGCGCTGGCCCAGGCCGCCATGATGGCCGTCATCAATGAGGGCGTCACCCAGCGCGTGCGTGACATCCGCCTGCAGCGCGCGGGCGCATGGCTGCGCGTGCAGCTGCCTTCCGGGCGCCTGCTGTGTTACCCGCTGCCCCAGGTGGACGACACCGGCAAGCTGTCCTACATGGGCATCAACCAGTACAGCCGCAAGTGGTCGCGCCTGAAAACCTACGGCGGCAAGCTGGCTGAAAACATCACCCAAGCCGTAGCGCGCGACGTGCTGGCCACCAGCATGCCGGCCGTCGAAGCTGCCGGCTACCAAATCGTGTTGACCGTCCACGACGAAATTCTGACGGAAGCCCCCGACCGCCCCGAATTCAACCCCGGCCACCTGGCCGGGTTGATGGCGGCTAACCCTGCCTGGGCCGATGGCCTGCCGCTGTCGGCGGCCGGCTTTGAAGCCCACCGCTACAAGAAAGGTTGATGACCATGCTGCTACTTCGATTCTTCAAGTATTACCGATCATTGGGCTACGACTGTTGGCCGGCGCTGCGTGCGGCGTGGAGGCGTACCCATGCGTGAATCCCAAGTCGAAACCTACCTGGTCGAACAGGTCAAGGCGCTGGGCGGGGAAGTCCGCAAGGTGCGCTGGATTGGTCGCAACGGCGCCCCCGACCGGCTGGTGATGCTGCCGGAAATCCGCAAGAAAATACGGCACGACGGCCCCAAGGGGACTACATACCACGACAAATTGGTGCGGCCCGCTGCGACGATTTGGGTGGAACTGAAAGCGCCGGGTGAAAAAGCGAAGCCCCACCAGCAGCGCGAACACGACAGGATGCGCCGCATGGGCCAGGTCGTGGTCGTGGTCGACTCGCTGGAAGGCGTGGACGGGGTGCTGGCATGAGGGTGCTTGACCCTTGCTGCGGTAGCCGCATGTTCTGGCTCGACCGCCAGCACCCTGATGTGGTGTACGGCGACCGTCGCAGCGAAACAATTACCGTTGCTGACCGTTCGCACGGCCAAGCCGATGGCCAGCGCACCCTGCGTATTGAACCAGACGTGCTGTTGGACTTCCGCGCGCTGCCGTACCCCGACGCCACATTCAAGCTGGTGGTATTCGACCCGCCGCACCTGGTTCGCGCCGGCCCTCGAAGCTGGCTTGCAGCCAAGTACGGCAAGCTGTCCGACAACTGGCGCGATGACCTGCGCGCGGGCTTCGCTGAATGCTTTCGCGTGCTGGCCGCTGACGGCGTGCTGGTCTTCAAGTGGAACGAAACCCAAGTCAAGGTGCGCGACGTGCTGGCCTTGGCACCCGTGCAGCCGTTGTTCGGCCATCCCACCGGACGCCAGGGCTTGACGCATTGGCTTGTGTTCATGAAACCGGGCGACGCCAGGGGGTTGGTGTGACTGAACGCCGCGCCTTCGCCCCCCGCCCGTACCAGGACATCATCATCGACCACATCCTGAACACGCCACGCTGCGCGGTGTGGGCAGGCATGGGCATGGGCAAGACCGTTTCCACGCTGACCGCCGTGGACGCGCTGGAACTGGTCGAGCCTGGCCCCACGCTGGTCACGGCACCGCTGCGCGTGGCGCAAAGCACCTGGCCGGATGAAGTCGTGAAATGGCAGCACCTGCGCAACGTGGAAGTGACGCCCATTGTCGGCACCGCCGCCGCCCGCAAAAAGGCACTGGCCCGCGCGTTCAGCTTTTCGGCCAGCACCTTCACCATCAATTACGAAAACATCCCGTGGCTGGTGGAAACCCTGGCCGACCTGCGCAAGCCCTGGCCGTTCGCCAAGATCGTGCCCGACGAAGCCACGCGGGTTAAGTCCTTCCGCACCCGCCAGGGTGGCAAGCGGGCGGCCGCCCTGGGTCGCGTGGCCCATTTGCCCCAGGTGCGGCACTTCATCGAACTGACCGGCACGCCGTCGCCCAATGGCCTGAAAGACCTGTGGGGGCAAATCTGGTTCCTGGATCGCGGGCAGCGCCTGGGCCGGTCATTCGAGGCCTTCAAGTCCCGCTGGTTCCAGACCATCCAGGTGGGCGCCGATCCGCATGCCGTTGACCTGATGCCGTTGCCATTTGCCCAGCAGGAAATTGAAAGCCTGCTGCGCGACATTTGCATATCGCTTGATCCGGCAGACTGGTTCGACCTGCACGAACCCATCAGCGTGCCGGTGTACATCGATTTGCCAGACCGTGCCCGCGACCTGTACCGCGACATGGAACGGGAAATGTTCATGCAGATTGATGGCCACGACGTGGAGGCCTTCAACGCGGCCGCGCGCACCATCAAATGCCTGCAGCTGGCCAATGGTGCGGCCTACACCACGGACGAAGGCGGCGAGAACCGCCCCTGGGCGGAAGTCCATACTCTGAAAACTCAGGCCCTGGAATCCATCGTGGAAGAAACAGGGGGCGCGCCGCTGCTGGTTGCGTACCACTTCAAGAGCGACCTGGCGCGCCTGCTGAAAGCCTTCCCACGCGGCCGCCACCTGGATGCCGACCCACAGACCCTACGCGACTTCAAGGCCGGGCGCATCCCGCTGCTGTTTGCCCACCCCGACAGCGCCGGCCACGGCCTGGACGGGATGCAGGATGTGTGCAATGCCGTCGTGTTCTTTGGGCATTGGTGGAACCTGGAAAGCAGGCAGCAAATCATTGAACGGGTCGGCGCCGTGCGCCAGGCCCAGGCTGGGCATGACCGGCCCACCTACATCTACGACATCATCGCGCGCAGCACGGTCGATGAACTGGTGATCGCCAGACACAAGACCAAGCGAGGCGTGCAAGACCTATTACTTGAAGCCATGAAAAAAGGAACCTGCAATGGTTGACCTGATATTTCCACCGCTGCCCGATGGCACGCTGAATGAAGAGTACATCCAGAATTATGCCCGCCTGGTGCTGGCGTCCCAGCCCGGCCTGCGCTTGGTGCCGGTGGAACCCAACATCACCATGATGGCCTGCGCACGCCTGGAAGCCAACAGGCACCCGCCACGGTCAGATGTCTGTCTGGCCGCCGCCTACCAGGCCATGCTGAACGCCGCCCCCAAGGTGCAGCCATGATTTACCACGGCAACCAAGTCGCGCGGGGAACTGCGCACCACGCTGCGCAGTATCTGCGGGATGCCTGGGATAAGACAGGCGACCCCGCCCCCGGGCCGCGTGCAGCGGCTGATGCTTTCGAAGAGGTGGCAAGCGCCGTCACGGTACCGTGCCGGGCTATCGGAGTCGCGCGCCAGGCGCTTCGCAGCGCCCGTTACGACGTAGCCACCGCCATCAGGGGGCTGGAAGATGAACACTGAACAGGGTCAATCACAGCTGGCTGAGGGGCTTGCCTGCGATATCCGCGAAGCCATCCATAAATACGACGGCGCCGTGCTGCTTGCCACGACCATCGGAGTGCTGGAAATCCTCAAGTCGGAACTGATGGCGGCCTGCCGTTCCGTGGAGGCAGACGACGATGACTGATTCAGCTACGACCCCGCCGGCCGGGGAAAAGGCCCTGACGCTGCAGGAAGTGGCCGCCCAGCTGGGACTGGCGTACAGCACCATTTTTGCCAAGCGCCACCAGATTGGCTTCCGCCTGCCGGGTTCCCGGGTGTGGCGCGTCTGGCCGTCCCGGCTTGCGGAATTGTCCGCCCCACGCAATACTGTGACCCGGCTACCCTTGCGGGCGACAGAGGAAAATTCATGTCAATCCGCAAAGATAAAGTATCCGGCATCTATCAAATCGCCATCAGCCCGCCGGGCGGTGGAGCGCGAATTAGATGCTCTGCTGGTACGAAAGACCGGCAGGCCGCCCAGGAATACCACGACCGGCTGAAAGCTGATCTATGGCGCCAGGCCAAGCTGGGCGAAATGCCCGACAAGGACTTTGAAGACGCCGCCGTGCGGTTCCTGCAGGAAACGGCGGGCCAGCGCGACTATGCCACGAAGCAGCGGCACGTCGCCTACTGGCGGGAAAGGTTCGCCGGCCGGTCGATTCGCTCTTTAACATCCGAGGACATTGTGGGCGCGCTGCCAACACATCGCGTCTATCAGAAGAAGGCGGCCACACTGCTGACTGCGGCCACGAAGAATCGCTACATCGCCACCATCAAGCGCATGCTGTACCTGTGCGCTGAATGGGGCTGGCTGCACAAAGTTCCGAAGCTGCCAAAATACCAGGAGCCTGATATTCGGGTGCGCTGGGAACCCCCGGTAGTCATCACGCGACTGGTTGGCGCGCTGACTTTGGAGTGGATGCGGGACGCCGCCATTGTGGCTGTGGCCACCGGCATGCGTGAAGATGAAATCCTTTCCATGCAGCCTTCACAGGTGAATCTTGCCCAGCGCACTGCCTGGGTGACGCATGAGGAAGCGAAGTCCAAGCACGCCCGCGCGGTGCCCCTGAACGATGATGCGATGACCGTGATGCAGCGGCGGCTGAAAACTGCTAAAACCTACATCTTCACCCGCGACGGGGGCGAGGATGTCAGGGTGCGAGAGATTGACCGCAGGGCATTCAATCGTGCCTGCAAGGCCATCGGCATCAAGGACTTCCGTTTTCACGACCTGCGCCACACCTGGGCATCGTGGCACGTCCAGGCGGGTACGCCGCTCATGGTGGTGCAGGAGTTGGGCGGCTGGCGTTCGTTTAAGATGGTGCAGCGGTACGCCCACCTTGCACCCAGCCACGTTGCAGCCCACGCCCACACTGTCAATTTTTTGGCAAAGTCGGAACTGGAAAAGAAAATCGCCGCGTGAGAGGCGGCGATAAGTCTTTGATACTGCTAGTGTTTCTTGGCTCCCCGACCAGGGCTCGAACCTGGGACCTGCGGATTAACAGTCCGTCGCTCTACCGACTGAGCTATCGGGGAACTGCGAAGAAGCGAAACTATAGCATAAATTTTGTCTGTAACACAAACGCAAACAACGTTAAAAATCGGCCTTATGCCGCCGGTGCCTATCGTCCTCGCGCCAGGTCGATGAGGCGGCGATCCCGCTTGGTGGGCCGGCCGGCAGTGATCTCTTGTGCGGGCTCAGGCGCGAAGCGCCGTTGCTCGGCTACGCGTTCGCGAGCCAGGGTGCTATCGGGGGTTTCCTGGTACAAAAGGGCAGCCTGCGGTGCCGGCCCCCGAGCACCGCTGACGGCCAGCACTTCAACCTCGATGCGCTGGCTTGCCTTGCGTATCAGGATGCGGTCTCCGGCCGCCACCTCGCGCGCAGGCTTGGCAATGATCTGGCCATTTACCTGGATGCGGCCAGCCGCGATTTCGTGGGCAGCCAAGCTGCGGGTTTTATAAAACCTGGCAGCCCACAGCCATTTGTCGAGTCGGATTTTATCCATCTGTTTTCCTGGGTAGTGGTGTGTGAGCGCCGGGTGACCCCAGCCTGCGCCACGGCGTCACATTCTGGCAAACCAGCTGCCCTATGATCGGCGCTACCATGAAGTCATTGGAGCACTGGACAGGATCCATGACGACGATTTACACCATCGGCCACTCGACGCATCCGCTGCCGGCGTTTATAGCGCTGCTGCAGGCCAGCAAGATAGAGCGTCTGGTGGATATCCGGACAGTACCGCGCTCGCGCACCAATCCCCAGTTTAACCGCGACACCTTGCCCGCGTCCCTGGCCCCCTATGATATCGATTATGAACATCTGGAGGCCTTGGGCGGCCTGCGTGGAAAATCAAAAACCGTTGCCAGCGATGTGAACGGCTTTTGGGAAAATGACAGTTTTCATCACTATGCCGACTATGCGCTTACCCCTGACTTTCATCAGGGGCTTGAGATGCTGTTGGCGCGGGCCGGCGCCCAGCGCTGTGCGATCATGTGCTCGGAAGCCGTGTGGTGGCGTTGTCACCGGCGCATTGTCAGCGACTATCTGATCGCTCGCGAGGTAAGTGTGTGGCACATTATGGGTGCCGGCCATGTTGATAAAGCCACACTCACCCAGGGTGCCAAGGTGCAACAAAACGGTAACGTCGTCTATCCACCCACAGAATCCGGCATGGATTGATGCATTTTTTGGATACACTAAATCTCTTTTTCAGCCCCGCTCTCAGAACGAGGACGCATGCATCTGCACCGTAACGCCCTGCACAATGAACTGCACGCCCGGCCATCGATGTATTTCGAGGCCCCGGCACAGGTCTTTCATCTGGCGTTTCTGGATGAAAATGACTCCACGCAAGCCATTATCCGCACGCTGTGCGACCGGCATGTGGCGCTGGCCGACCCCTCCCAGCCGCAAGGCGAGTTTCCTGTGGGTGACGCCATCCTCAAGTGGGAACAGCACACCGAGTTTCTGACACTTACCCTGGTCAGCCCCGGCGCACATGCCAGCGCCTGGCCCGCCTTGCCTGCGGCACTGGCCGAGGTAGCCGAAGCGCACGCCAGCCTGCTCATCAACGCCGATCAGGTGTGTGTAGAGTCAGAGGAGTCCTGGAGTGGTGATCTCGATGCCTACGGCTTTCATGATCCGGTGGGCTCTTTGCTGGATGAGGGCAAGGCGACGGTCTGGAGCGATCTGCGTTTAAATGGCAATGGGCTCAACCGCATGCTGGTGCTTAACCGCCAGTTGGATGGCCGGCGCTTGGGCCGTATGGTGCGCCGCCTGCTGGAAGTGGAAACCTATCGTCTGATGGCTTCGCTCACGTTGCCTTTGGCGCGGTCACTCAGTACCGAGCTCAGGCACTACGAAACAGAGCTTGTCGCCTTGTCTGACGACAATGCCACCGCCGAGGCGCACGATATCCGTCCTCTGCTTAAACGTATCACCCAGCTGTCGGCGCGTGTCACGCAAACCCAGTCGCGTACCCGCCTGCGCTTTAGTGCCACCCAGGCATATTCGCAGCTGGTGTTCGACCGCATCGCAGATCTGCACGAAAGCCGCACAGGCGATTGCCAGCAGTTGGGCACCTTCATCGAGCAACGGTTTCGGCCCACTGTGCGGTACTGTCACTCCACCGATCAACGCCTCACACGCATCGGACAGGATGTGGCGCATCTGGGTAATCTGCTGCAGGCGCGCGTGCAAGTAGAGATGGAAGAGCAAAACAGCCAGATTCTGCAAAGCCTCAGCACCCGCGCCGACACCCAGATCAAGATTCAGAAGGCGGTCGAAGGGCTGTCGATCATCGCAATCAGCTATTATTTGTTCAGCCTGTTTAAGCTGCTGTACCAGGGATTGCTGACGCTGGGCCTGGATTGGTCGCCCCGCATGGCACTGATTACCGGCATCCCGGTTGGTACGGTGATCATTGGTGCAATTGCCTACCGAATTCGCAACGCCAGACGGCACTGATCAGTCTTCACGCACCGGCGCACTGATTCGTCCGCCTGGTTTGGGTCACCCACCAGACTCATCCGCTCAGGATATCCATGCACACCAATACGCTTCACTTCCGCAGTTTTTTGCTTTTGCTGGTTACGGTCAGCATCGCTTTCATCAGTATTTTGCTGCCGTTTTATGCAGCGATTTTCTGGGGGGGCGTGCTGGCGGTCATTTTCAATCCCCTGCATCGCTGGTTGTTGCGGCGCCTGGGCGGAAAACGCCTCGGGCTGGCTTCTTTCATCACTGTGCTGTGCATCACCCTGATCGTCATTTTGCCGTTGATATTCATCGCCGGTGCACTGGCCAACGAAGTGGCCGGCTTGTACAGCCGTATCAATTCCGGTCAGCTCAATCTGGGGCATTACTACGAGCAGGTCGTTACTTCGTTGCCGCCATGGGTGCACAGCTGGCTGGATTCCTTTGGTGTAGGTGATCTTTTCAGCATCCGCGAGAAGCTCTCTGCCGGGGCTTTGCAGGGTAGTCAGTTTCTGGCCAAGCAGGCAGTCAATATAGGCCAAAACACCTTCCAGTTTGTCGTGGGCCTGGGTGTCATGCTTTATCTGCTGTTTTTCTTGCTGCGTGATGGCCCTTCGATGGTGCCAGCGCTTAAACGGCTCATTCCGCTACAGGATGATCACCGCCATAAGCTGTTTCAGAAATTTGCCACGGTGGTGCGCGCCACCGTCAAGGGCAATATTGTCATTGCCGCCACCCAAGGTTTGCTGGGCGGCCTGATGTTTACGTTTCTGGGCATCCAGGGGTCTTTGTTCTGGGGTGTGCTGATGGCGTTTCTGTCCCTGCTGCCGGCAGTGGGCGCCTCGCTTATCTGGGCCCCGGTGGCGATTTATTTTCTGGTTACCGGCGCCTGGTGGGAGGGCGCTATCCTGACGCTCTTTGGCGTGGTGGTGATCGGCCTGATCGATAACCTGCTGCGCCCGATTTTGGTGGGCAAAGATACCAAGCTGCCGGATTATGTGGTGTTGATCTCCACCCTGGGCGGCTTGTCGGTGTTTGGGCTAAACGGCTTTGTCATCGGGCCTCTGTTTGCAGCTCTGTTCATGTCATGCTGGGGGCTGTTTCCCGAGGAGGTGGCCATGATCCAGCGAGATCGTGGTGCCGGTACGGATACACCCTTTGGCGATTCAGGACAGTACGATCGCGATATTGACCAGCAGCGAAGCACCCCAGATGATGGATCTTAAGGTGCCTCGTCCCAGGATATAGGCCAGGATGAACAAAATCCGCAAAAATATCCAGATGCCCATCAAGGTGGCAATGTGTGTGGCGGGCACTTGTATGTACAGGGCATACAAGACAGCTGCATAAAAAAACGGCAGGCCTTCAAACAGATTGGTTTGTGCGGCATTGGCCCTGGCGCGCCACCCTTGCTGGGCTGCCAGCCAGGGGCGCGGGTTGTTGTTGTCAAACTGCTGGCCACCCGCTTTGGCGGCCATTGCAGCCGCATACGGCAGCGCCGCCGCTACAATCATCAGACCCGGAATCAACGCCATGACACCACCCATTTGCTCAGAAAATTCCATGTATAATAGCTGGCTTTGGTGGGTTAGTGCCTACCTTTAGTGGTTTGCCTGTTGGCACCACGGCCGGCTTAGCTCAGTTGGTAGAGCAGCTCATTCGTAATGAGAAGGTCGGGGGTTCGACTCCTCTAGCCGGCACCAATTAATTCAAGCACTTACGCCAGCCCTTGCGGTTGGCGTTTTGTTTTTACAGATATTGCACGCGTTGGTGGTTCATATTTGGCTCTGAACCGGTGGCGGCAGCCCTCCTAATGCCTCTATACTCCCGGCATGCCTAACGCCATCAATCGACATCTTGGTCACGACAACACGCCATATCCCGACGCTTTCTACGTGCGCGATGGCGATCAACTGGTGTCTACGCTGCACGCCCAGGGGGCCTGGCAGCCCGGAGAGCAGCATCTGTCACCGGCCTCAGGCCTGGTGTTGGCAGAGATTGAGCGTCAACTACCCAGTGACAAGCTCATCTCCCGGGTGTCGTTTGATGTGCTGGGTGTGATCCATTCGGGCCCGTTCACCATCGACGTGAACATGGTGCGTCCGGGGCGTTCCATCGAGCTTATCGAGGCGCGGATGATGCATGGCGGCCAAACCAGCATCCATGCCCGGGTGTGGCGCCTGTGTGCTTCGGATACCCAGGCCGTGCAGGGCACCGAATGGGCCAGCTTGCCACCACCCGATGCAATGCCCGCATTGGCATTTTCGTCCATTTGGGATGGGGGCTATATTGCCTCGCTCGAGGCACGGCAGGCTGCGGATGCGCGGCCAGGTCGGGCAAGCACCTGGCTGCGCACGCCCTTTTCTCTTGTGGCCGGAGAATCAGATCCTCCTGTGGCTGGCTTCGTCAAGCTGATCGACACCGCCAATGGCCTGGCCGTTCGCCAGGATCCGCGGCAGGTGTTTTTTGCCAATGTCGATCTCACCATCCACTTTGTGCGCCGGCCTCAGGCGGGTTGGGTTGGGTTTGACACCCGTGTGGCATTTGGGCCCTCAGGCTTGGGCGAGACCTTCTCGGTGCTTAGCGACATCCATGGCCCGGTGGGCACAGCCGCACAAAGTCTTACGGTGCGGCGCCAGGGTGCCGGCGCACCCTAGCGGTTCGCTGTGGCCTAGTGGGCGCCGCCTGACACTGCCCCGTGGTCGGATGTTTTGGGCTTGGCCAGCCAGATCAGGCCGATCAGCAGCAAGAAAATAAACGTCGATATATAGAAGAAATCGGTGGCCGACATCGTATAGGCCTGCTGGTTGATCACTTGATCCAGCAGGGCAGCCCCGTGCTGGGTATCGATGCCCATGTTGTTCAGCCCGTTCATCACATGGTCAAATGCGGGCTCTCCCGGCCTGGCTGCCTCGGTCATGTGGGCATGGTGCATGATTGCGCGGTTATCCCAGATAGTGGTGGTGATGGATGTGCCGAAGGCACCGCACACCAGCCGCACAAAGTTGGTGAGGCCTGCCGCCGCCGGGATGCGGTCTGGCCGTAGTCCTGACAACGAGAGGGTGGTGAGCGGGATGAAAAACGTTGCCATGGCCGCGCCCTGAATGAACGTTGGCAGCATGACCCCATAGAGGTCGACATTGGTGCTGTATTGCGCCCTCATGTAGCTGATCAGGGAGAAAATCAAAAATGCCACTGTAGCGATGAGGCGAGGGTCGTGGCGGGCCAGCAGTTTGCCGACGATGGGCGAGAAAATAATCGCCAGTATCCCCACAGGGGCGGCCGCTACGCCCGCCCAGGTGGCGGTGTATCCCATGGTGTTTTGCAGCCATAGGGGCAGCAATACCACCGTGCCAAAGAACACGCCATAGGCAATGGAAAGCGCAACCGTGCCAGCGGTGAAGTTGCGCTCTGCAAATAGGGTGAGATCCACCACCGGATGGGCGGCGGTCAGTTCCCAGATCACAAAATAGACAAACGCCACCACCGAGATCACGGCCAAAATGCCGATCAACGGGCTGGCAAACCAGTCCAGATCCTTGCCCTTGTCCAGCATGATCTGCAGGGCCCCCACCCAGACCACCAGCAGGCACAGGCCCATGCGGTCGATGGGTAGGCGGATGCGCTTGGATTCACGTGTTTTGTACACCCGCCAGGAGCCCCATGCAGCCAGCAGACCTACGGGCACATTGATATAAAAGATCCAGGACCACGAATAATTGTCGGATATCCAGCCGCCCAGCAAGGGGCCGGCAATAGGCCCCACCAGTATGGTCATCGACCATAAGGCCAGTGCCATGCCGGCCTTGGCCCGTGGGTAACTGGCCAGCATCAGGGATTGCGACAGCGGAATCATGGGTCCCGCCACTGCGCCTTGCAGCACGCGGAAAAACACCAGAGATTCAAACGACCAGGCAAAGCCGCATAGCCAGGAGCTCAGGACAAACAACAGCGTGGAGATGACGAACAGGCGCACTTGACCAAAGTACTGGGTCAGCCAGCCTGTCAGTGGAACGGTGATGGCGTTTGCGACAGCAAACGAGGTAATCACCCAGGTGCCCTGGGTGGTGCTCACCCCCAGATTGCCGGCAATGGTCGGGATGGATACATTGGCGATGGAAGAGTCGAGTACGTTCATGAACACCGCAGCAGATACTGCGATGGTGCCAAACGTGCGGGCGCTGCCTTCCAGTGGCGCGTAGCCGGTGTCCGGAGGGGCAGGCGTAGGCCCGGCGGGTGGCGTTGCGGCCGGATCGACCGTGGTGGCATTGCTCATGAGGCCAGATTTTCCTGAATGATCTTCTGGATGAGGGCATCGACTTCGGCAGAATCATGGTCATAGATCTGCGTGCTTAGCCGTGTTGCGGTTGCTGGCTGGGCCTGCGTGGTGGATGCCGGGCGGGTCTCTGAACCTTGCGCGGCAGTGGCCGGAGTGAGATCCACCTCGGCGGTCATGGACAGACCCACGCGCAGAGGATGTTTTTCAAGTTCCTCGGAATCGAGCTGGATGCGCACCGGCACGCGCTGGATAACTTTGATCCAGTTGCCGCTGGCATTTTGGGCAGGCAGCAATGCAAAGGCGCCACCGCTACCGGCAGAAACCCCCTCGACAGTGCCGTGATAGGTGACGTCGCTGCCGTACAAATCGGACACCAGGGTGACACGTTGGCCGGGCTGCATCCCGTGCAGCTGGTTTTCCTTGAAGTTGGCTTCTACCCACAGGCTGTCAAGCGGCACAATGGTCATCAAGGGGGCCCCGGGTTGCACCCGTTGTCCCAGTTGCACCGAGCGTTGCGCAACCATGCCGCCAACGGGCGCAAATATGTGTGTGCGCTGCTGAGCCAGCCATGCCTGGCGCACCTGATCGGCGGCCTGTTGCACATCTGGATGGGTTGTGACACTGCTGCCACGCGTCAGCGCCTGGTTGGTGGCAAGCTTGGCTTTGGACGCTGCCAACCCGGCCCGCGCCTGTGCGACACTGGCCTGGGCAGATTTGACGGCTACTTGGGCGTGCAGGATTTCTTCGCCGCTTACCCCACCCGATTGGCGTAGTGCGCTGCGGCGCTTCAAATCATTTTGTGCCTTGTGCAGCAGGGTTTGCGCCTGCTCGACGTTGGCTTCGCCCACATCCACATTGGCAGCCAGTGCGTCGTTTTGGACAAACAAGGTTTGCGTATGGCGTACCGTCTGGGCCAGAGCGGCCTGCGCCTGGGCCAGCGCAATCCGGGTGTCACTGTCATCCAGCACAAGCAATGGTTTTCCTTGCCGGATGGTTTGGGTGTCATCGACGTCAATGGAGACGACCGTGCCCGGGATCTGGGTGCTGATAGGCACCAGATTGCCATGTACGTAGGCATCGTCGGTGGATTCGTAGTGCGATGCAAAAATCATCCACCAGGCGCCGTATAGCAGTGCAAAAACAATAAAGACGACGGTGGCGATGAGCAACAGGCGTTGGCGTGTTGGCCTGGAGTGGGAGCTTTGTGCGGTCATGATAGCCAAGAATTAATCGCGAGAATGGGGCTGGGAAGGGGTTGCGGTGTTGCCGTCAGGGGCAGCCTCTGGCTGCTGGTATCCACCGCCCAGGGCGGTGGCCAGCTGGACATCGAGGAGATAGGCGCGGGCGTGCAGGTCAGTGGTTTGCACGGCCTGCTTCAGGGCTTCGCTTTGCGCGGTCAGCACCTGTACAAAATTGCCCAAACCACCGCGATAGCGTTCCAGTGCAACATCGTAGGCGGATGTGATGGCCTTTAAACTGGCCTCTTGGTGGCCAATCTGCTCACGCAACGAGCGAATCGAGCTGCTGGCATCGGCCACCTCACGGATGGCGTTCAGTACGGTCTGGTTGTACTGGGCGATGGCGGCATCGCGTGCTGCTCGTTGGCCCTGCAGTTGGGCGTTGAGTGCGCCCGCATGGAACACTGGCAGCGTGATGACGGGGCCGGCACTATAGTTTTTGCTGCCGCCAAGAAACAGCTTATCCATTCCCAAAGACAAGTAGCCTGCTGCGGCAGACAAACTGATGTTGGGCAGGAAATCCGCCTTTGCGGCAGAGACTTCTGCGCCTGCGGCTTCTGCCTGCAGACGTGCAGCCACGACATCAGCCCTGCGCCCCAGCAGAGCCAGTGGCATATCATCCAGTGTTGTCTGGGGTAGTGGGGCATAGGTTTGTGCCGAGAGTGCCGACAGTTGCCTGGGCGACAGCCCCAGCAGGGCAGCCAGCTGGTGATGCAGCAGCTCGACGTTGTTGCGCGCCTGGCTTAGCTGCACTTGGGCGGATGAAACAGCAGAATCCGCCTGATCAACATCCACCTGGGTGCCCAGACCGTTTTTGTAACGGTCTTGCGTGATATGCAGGGCGTCATTCAGCTTGGTGACGATGGACTCGATGGTCTCGGCCTGGGCGCGTGCATCCTGCAGCTGAAAATACCCCTGGGCGACTGCCGATATCAGTATGGTGTGCGCCTGCTGGCGGGATGCCTCAGCTGCATCGGCGCGCTGCCGGGCGGCCATGGCCAAAGCCTTGTGCTTGCCCCACAGATCCAGGTCGAAGTCCAGCTGTAATGTCAGCGCCGTATCCGACTGATATGAGCCGGCCAATGGAGGGGGATAAATGTAGTGTTCACTCAGGCGTTCGCGCGTCAGGTGGTAGGCGGCGTTGACTTGTGGCCATTGCACCGCTCGTGCGCCGCGTGCGGCGGCCTGGGCGCTGCGCACGCGTGCGGCGGCTTGCTGCAGTGATGGATTGGCCGACAACGCCTGATCAATCAGGTGATCGAGCTGAGGGTCTTTGTAGCGGGACCACCAGTGTTCGGTGGGCCACTGGAGGGCCGGGCTGGCCCGCAGGTCGAGGTGTTCGGCGGTAAGTGCCTGAATCTCTGGCGGTTGGGGCGTCATCGGGGCGCAGGCTGCCAGGGACAACACCAGCATAAGGGAGATAAACGGCTTCATGCTGACAGCAAGCTTAAAGTAGTTGATAGGATCATTATCTGACTAGGCAATTATATCGGAAAAAGACCGGAAACTGATCAAAAGGTGATGGGTATTATTTAGCGGAGGGGGGTGTATCTACCGACAGTAGCGCTTGTTCGCCGTTACTGATCATGCGCTTGAGCAAGGCCAGCAGCATGCGGATTTCATCCTCCGAGAAGCCCTGCAGATGCAGATTCAGTACGTCGGCAATGATGGGAATCACTTGCTTGGACAAGGCCAGGCCTTCGTCGGTGACGTTGATTTTAACCACCCGGCGGTCTGTGTCGCAGCGCTCTCGCCGTACAAATTTCTTGGCTTCCAGGCGATCCAGCATGCGGGTGATGGCACCCGAATCAACATTCATGGCGCGGGCAAGCTCGGCCGGGGTATCCATCCCCTTGTGCTCGATCAGCAGCAAGGGGCGCCACTGATTGGCTGTGAGGCCAAGCGGTGCGGTGCGCAGATCGATGATGCGATGAAACAAAATATGCAGTTGCCGGATCAACAGACCCACGTTGCGGTCGGCGTTGAGATCGCCGAGCCGGTCGGAGTAAAAGCAATTGGAGGTGCCCTGGGCCACCGTGTTGGCGGATGGTGCGGGCGAAATAGGAGGCACTGGCATGCTAGAATTTTACCTCATCAATATCTGACTAGGCAATTAAATTATGCCCGAGATGTCGCGCCGCATGTTTTGGGTTGGCTTTGTGCTGGCCGGCCTGGGTGCTGTCTTATTTTCTGCCAAGGCAATTGTTGCCAAGCTGCTGTATCTCCACGGTGTGGATGCGCTGGACGTGATTGGCTTTCGGATGCTGCTGGCCTTGCCGTTTTTTGCACTTGTTGCATGTTTTCAGGCAAAAAAAGCGCGACAAGGCCAGATTGCCCGTCTTGGCGCACAAGATGCCTGGCGTATTTTTGTGCTGGGCTTTATTGGCTACTACCTGTCCAGTTTCCTGGATTTTCTGGGCCTGCAATATATTTCAGCCGGGCTTGAACGCCTGATTCTGTTTCTGGCCCCGACGTTTGTACTCCTGATCTCGGCGGCTTTCCTCAAGAAGCCTATTTCTCAGCGACAATGGTTGGCTATGGCGCTGGCCTACGCGGGGGTTGCCCTAGTGTTTTGGGCAGATCTTTCAATCGCGGGCGAGCACGTTATCCTGGGCTCGGTCTGTGTACTGGGTGCCGCGTTCTCGTATGCCATGTATCTGATCGGATCCGGAGAGCTCATCGAGCGCGTCACGGCCACGCGGCTGGTTGCCTATGCGATGACCGTCTCTGCCGGTGTCACCATGGTGCATTTCTTTGGTGTCAAAGGGCTCGAAGGCCTTGACCAGCCGTGGCCTGTGTATGGTTTGTCCCTGATTCACGCCACCGTCAATACCGTGATTCCCACCTTCATGATTATGTGGTCGGTGGCCCGGATTGGTGCGCCTCTCACGGCTCAGTTGGGTTTGCTGGGCCCGGTGTCCATTTTGTTTCTGGCCTGGGCTTTCCTGGGAGAGCCCATTACGACGCTGCAGGTGGCAGGTACCGTGCTGGTAGCTGCTGCGGCCGTGGTGCTGGGCCGCCGCCCGGCAATCGTGGCTGGGCAGGGCGCCACGCGCAGCGCCAAAAGCGCCTAAGCGAGGTGTGGCGGGCGGTTCCCTGCCACCGATGCTTACTGTTTGGCAGCCATGGCTTCTTCGATCTCGGTGCGGTGGATGTCGTGTGTGATGAATCCTGCGGCGTTGTCGGGCATGGCCAGGTACTGTGGATGCGCCAAAGTGTTGCGAATATCCAGCAGGCCGCTGGCCCAGTGTTCGCGCATGGTGGCAGGGCCAAACTGGAAATCCCGAAAATGTTGTTCGTATGATTTATCGCGGTAGATCAGGTGAATAATATTGCTGCGCGCCCCGCAGGCCAGTTCGGCGGCTTGGCGGCAGACGGCATCCTTTTCACGGGCTTTCTCAGGTACCTGTTCGAGTACGCCGCGCAGCAGCCGTTGCATTTTGCGGTGTGCCCGCATCTCGTCCGTCACCATCCGCGTACGGCTGGAGTACCGGATATCCTGTACCCGATCGCTGATTTCGCTGATATTGCGTGGCACCGGCCCGCGGGCAGACCACAGATCCACCTGAAACACCAGGGAGTCGCGCTCGGGTCTTTGTTGTAGTACCTGGGCCAGCGGGGTGTTGGAGACCAGGCCGCCATCCCAGTAGTATTCGCCGTCAATCTCGATGGCTGGAAATGCGGGGGGGAGTGCGCCGGACGCCATGAAGTGCTCGGCCTGCAACCGTATTTTGCGGTTGTCAAAAAACGCAAAGTTGCCGGTGCGGACGTTGACGGCCCCCACCGAGACATGCAGGCCGGTGTCGTTGATGCGATCAAAATCACACAAGGTTTCCAAAGTGCTTTTCAGGGGGCGTGTGTCGTAGTGTCCGACGCTCGAAGGATCCAGGTTGGCTGACAGGGCTGCGGGTGGAAACCGTGGATGAAAAAACCCTTTTTGGCCCAGCACCAGTGCGCTGCCTGCGTGCAGGGCACCCAGAAACTGGCGGGCCATGTCGTTGACGCCAAAAAGGCTTTGCTCTACCAGCGGATTGGCGCCGGGGCCCAGATAAGGCTGGCAAATGGTGTCCCAAAACTCGTGCAGCCGCTCTACCCGTTTTTCGGGCGGGTTGCCGGCGATGATGGCGATATTGAGCGCTCCGATGGAGATCCCGGCCAGATCTGTCAGATCCGTCCCGGCTTCGTTCAGGCCTTCAAAAACGCCTGCCTGGTAGGCTCCCAGTGCGCCACCGCCTTGCAGAACGAGCGCCCTGACTTTATAGGCTTCCAGTGCTTTGGACAGGTTATTGGGTTTGGTTTCAGCCATGGGGTGATCCCTCCAGAGAATTCATGAATGCGTCGATCAAAGAGCCGCGGTAGCGGCTTTTGTGCAACACCAGTGACAACTGCCGGTCGAGACTGAGAAATGGCGTAGGCAGGATTTTCAGCCGCCCTGTGTCTGCGGCATCCTGGGTGGCTGCCTGTGGCAGACAAGCTACGCCAAGGCCCGCGATCACCGCTTGTTTGATGGCCTCGATCTGGCCGAGCTCCAGCAGGATGCGGCCCGGAGGCAGGGCAGTGAGTGCCTGCTCGGTGAGGCTGCGAGTGGCAGAGCCACGTTCGCGCAAAATCCAGTGTACGCCGGCAAAATCAGCAGGGCGTAGCCGGCGTCGTTGTGTCAGTGGATGCGACGGCGCGGCACACACCACCAGTGCGTCGCTGCGCCAGCGAAAGGTCTCCAACTGGGCATGGTGCACAGGGCCCTCCACACAGGCAACGTCCAGGTGGTGCTCCAGCAGTTGACGGGTGATGGCGCGGGTATTGTCTACCGTGAGATGCAGGGAAACCATGGGATGTTGGGCAACAATCGGGCCGAGAAGTTCCCCGACCAGATAATTGCCCACGGTGTTGCTGGCCCCCACGCGCAAGGTGCCGCGCAGGGCGCCCTGGGTATCCGGGTGGCGGCGCAGCATATCGTGCAGGCGCTCGAGGATCTCCCGGGCCAGGGGCAATTGTTCTGCCCCCTGTGCGTTCAGATGCAGGCGGCCGCGCTCGCGGTCGAACAAGGTGTTTCCCAGTTGGCGCTCGAGTTCGGCCAGTGCCATGCTGACGGCAGGTTGCGTCAGGTGCAGGGTTTCGGCAGCCCGCCGCACACTGCCCAGGGTGGCCACTGCGTCAAAGACTTCCAGCTGACGAAGACTCAGTCCAATCATGTTGAAAAGTGTACGGTGTTTGGCCCAATACATCAATTTTATTGATTGGTGTAGTCATCAATACTTAATTTATTTATAGCTTGCATGTATTTAGAATGGCTTCCATCAGATTTTGCCTGGATGTGTGCCTGATATGTTGCCGATCTCCGCTGTTCCTTGTCCGCTTCCCGTCGTGGGTACCAGTGCCGCAGCTAAAGCCACCGATGGCCGGCCGCGCGTCCCTTCGCTCTGGTACGGTATTGTGCTGTCGGGTGCTCTGGGCCTGCTGGCCTGGCAACTGGGCAAGTGGTTTCCGCTGATTGGCGGGCCGGTGATGGGGATCTTGCTGGGCATTGCGTGGCGCAATATGCTGGGGGTTTCTCCCCTGTGCTTGCCAGGTATCGGGTACAGCAGCCGGCAGATTCTCAAGTGGTCGATCATCGGCCTGGGGTTTGGCCTCAGCCTTGGGCAGGTGCTGGCCACCGGCGCATCGTCTTTGGCCGTCACTCTGATTACCCTCAGTGTGGCTTTCCTGGCTGCCTGGGGCCTGGGCAACTGGTTGGGCCTGGGCAGCCACCTCAAGATTTTGATTGGTGTGGGCACCGCCATCTGCGGAGGCTCGGCCATCGCTGCGGTGGCACCAATCATCCAGTCTGATCAAAAAGACACGGCGCTGTCGATTTCCACCATTTTCCTGTTCAATATTCTGGCTGTGCTGGTGTTTCCTCCATTGGGGCACTGGATGGGTCTCTCGGACGCCGGCTTTGGCCTGTGGGCAGGCACGGCAATCAACGACACCTCGTCTGTGGTGGCCGCTGGGTACAGTTACAGCACCTCGGCCGGCGATATGGCCACCATCGTGAAGCTTACGCGGGCCACCCTGATTATCCCGGTGTGTATCGTGCTGGCTGCCTGGACAGCCTGGCGTGCGCATCATACGCAGGCGCAGGTGTCGATTGCACGGATTTTTCCGTGGTTTATCGTGTGGTTTCTGGTGGCTGCCGGTATGCGTACCCTGGGGTGGGTGCCTGCCTGGCTGATCGAGCCCCTGCACCTGGCATCGCAGTTCCTGATCATCATGGCCCTCACCGCGATCGGGCTGCTGTCCGACTTGCGTCAGATGGCATTGGCGGGGCTGCGGCCATTGCTTCTGGGGCTGGGAGTATGGATGGCCGTCGCCGCCAGCAGCCTGGCGGTGCAGTGGCTGATGCAGGCGCTTTGAGGCCTGCACCGCGCGCCGGGGATCTGCTATCGGCCCCTTATAGCATCGAGAACCATGAAGCCGAGTCTTTCGTGAGGGCAACCCCCACGATATAGGCAAAGATGGCAATTGCAATCAAGGCCGCCTGGCCGCGTTTGCGCGGTGTTTTGCCGCGTTTGATGGCGATGGTGCCGATGCCGATGTAAGCAATCAACAGCACGATCTTGGTCAGGATCCAGGGCTGATTGGGGCCGATCATGGCAGCCAGGATAACCCCGCAGACAAGCAGGACGGAGTCTACGATATGGGGCAGGATACGTACCCAGCGCAGCTGCAACAGCGCTGATTCGGTTACCGACCAGTACGCGCGCACCACAAACAGGATGATGCTGAGAGTGACTGCAGTGACATGCAGGTGTTTGATGGGGAAGTAGTAGTCGTACATAGTCAGGTGCGTCTAAAGGGTGGAGTGGTTCTGGATAACAGCAGGCATGGTAGCAGGCCCGTGGGTCATATCGGATTCAGCTGCCAGCCGCCGTCCTTGCCTTGCAGTACAAGTTCCATCCCGTGGTGCCGGCGCAGGGTGCTTCGGTGCCCAACGCTAAGCAAGCGGGTGTGGGGCAACTGCTCGCGCAGAAGGCGATACATGGCGTCTTCCAGCCCCTCGTCCATGGCCGAGGTGGCCTCGTCCAGAAATGCAGCGTCCGGGCGCGCAATCAGCAGGCGGCCAAAGGCCAGGCGCTGCTGCTCGCCCAACGATAAAATCCGGGTCCAGTCATCTTCGACGTCCAGATGGTCGCGCAAGTGCCCTAGTTGCACCAGGTCCAGTACGGCTTCGTCCTGGCCTGCCGGTACCTGATCAACCGGAGTTGGGTAGTGCAGGGCAGCTCGCAGTGTGCCCAGCGGCAGATACGGTTTCTGTGCCAGAAATAGTGCAGACGCCTGCGGCCGGGTGATTTCTCCGGAGCCATATGGCCAGATGCCTGCAATAGTGCGCAGCAAGGTGGTTTTGCCGGATCCGGACGGCCCGCGAATCAGGATAGGCTTCTCGGGCTGAACATCGAGGTTGAGGTCCTTGAGCAGGGCGTAGCCATCAGGCCGGCGCACGGTAAGCTGATGCAAGGCCAGACGGCTGCCGTCTTCGCGGGTATCTGGCAGCTGCATCTGGCGGGCGGCATCGATGGTGGCATCAAAACCGGTCAGACGGTCCAGCGTGGCGCGGTACGTGGCAAAGCTGTCATACACATTGCGGAAAAACGATAAATTGGTTTGTAGCTGGCCGAACGCCTGTGCGGTCTGGATGAGATCGCCCAGGCTGATCTGCTTGGTAAAAAATCGCGTCGCCTGGATAATGAAGGGAAACACGACGGCGGTTTGGGTCACAACAAAGTTGAATCCCAAAAATTTTAGCGACCGGTAAATAATGTCCCAGGCGTTGCCGATGACTTCAGCAAACCAGTGTCTCAGGGTGCGCCCCTCGACACGCTCACCGCGATAGAACGCGATGCTCTCGGCGTATTCACGCACGCGCACCAGGGCATAACGGTAGTCAGCGTTCAGTTTCTCGTTCAGGAAATTAAGCCGGATGAGCGGCTTGCCGATCCAGATGGCCAGCACGGTGGCCAAGAATACATAGATAAAAACCAAAAACACCATGGCTCGCGGAATCTCGTAGCCCAGCACCGTCATGGGGCCGGAGAGGTTCCAGAGAATCAGGGTAAAGGCGATGGTGGATACCGTGGCGTTGATTAGGCCAACTGCCAGGGTCATGGAGGTGTTGGCAAAGGCCGTGATGTCTTGCTGGATCCGCTGGTCCGGGTTGTCGGCCAGATGGCTGAGTGATTGCGACCGGTAATAGGCTTGCTGGTCAAGCCAGCGGCTCAGCAGACGCTCGTTGAGCCATTCCCGCCAGTGAACCACAAATGCCTGCTGGACATAAAAATCCACCAATGAGCGCACCACGTGCACGGCCGCCAGCAAGGCAAACAGCAGCATGGCCGCCCAGAAGGCCGGTTGATCCAGGGCTTGCAGGGCGCTGTACATCGTGTTGTACCAGTTGGAAAACAGTACATCCACCCTCACGGCACCCAGGGTAAGCAGCAAAATCAGTGCAACCCCCGCCAATGGTCGCCAGTTGCGCCGGGGCGAGAAGAAATCTGCACTCAGTTGCCAGAATTGCTCGCCCCAACGGGTAAAGCGTCGCAGACACCAGAGTCCCGCTGCGCCGGCCAGTATGGTGAGTACATAGGCTTTGGCCAGCCATATGCCGCTTTCCAGCAGCGTTTGTTGCCATGTCATGAGTGGGCAATCCTCGGAGAAATGGAGTCCGCGCGGCATGCACGGGGTGGGGGCATTTTAATGAAGTTGGAGCGCCAGCAAGCAAAAAGGTTTCCGCTGATTCAGCCCCTCGCGCTTATTGTGCTTAAAAAGAGGGAGGGCTTGTGGTTTTACTCTCCCAAACCTTTTTTAAGACCCAGGCGCTTGGCACGTTTATGCAGGTTGCTGGCATCCAGGCCCAATGCCTTGGCCGCCTGCGCCCAGTTCTGTCCCGCCGCGCCCAGTGCTTCGTGGATTGCGTGACGTTCGCATTCCTCCACTGTCTGCTTCAGGGGCGGTATCTCAGCCAGTGTCAGCGGGGTGGCCGTGCCTGTTTGCTCAGCGGCGCTGAGCGATGTGCCCGGTGTTTGTGTGTCAACCGGCTTATTGTCCTCTGCCGGGATATCCAGATCCAGCAGTTCTGCCTCGATGGTGAGCACCTGATCACGTGAGGCCCCACGACTGAGCATCTTCAGGGCCGCACGGCTGATGACGTGCTCCAGCTCCCGGACGTTGCCCGGCCACGGGTATTGCTGCAAGGCGCGTTCGGCACCGAAGGACAGCCGGACACCACGCAATCCCAGCCGCGCACGATTGAATTCGAGAAAATGCCCTGCCAGTATCAGGATGTCGCGATCGCGATCTCGCAGAGGGGGGATGGGGATCGGGTAAACCGACAGCCGGTGATAGAGATCGGCCCGAAACAGTCCGGCCTGGGTATTGGCTTTCAGATTGCGGTTGGTGGCCGCGATGACGCGGACATCGGTTTTGATGGTTTGGTCCGTGCCCAGCCGCTGGATCTCCCCGTTTTGCAATACCCGCAACAGCTTGGCCTGCAGGCCCAGTGGCAGCTCGCCCACTTCGTCCAGAAACAGGGTGCCTCCCTGTGCGGCTTCGAAGCGGCCGGGGCGGTCAGAGGTCGCACCCGAAAACGCCCCCTTTACGTGGCC
Organism: Castellaniella sp. FW104-7C03; assembly: GCF_040276085.1. Classification (NCBI taxonomy): domain Bacteria; kingdom Pseudomonadati; phylum Pseudomonadota; class Betaproteobacteria; order Burkholderiales; family Alcaligenaceae; genus Castellaniella; species Castellaniella sp. FW104-7C03. The sequence goes on along the minus strand of NZ_JBELOK010000005.1, from coordinate 3,376 downwards.
AAACAGCTCGCTTTCAGCCAGAGACTCCGGCAGCGCTGCGCAATTTACCTGCACCATCGGCTGGCGGCTGCGTCGGGAGTGCCGATGCAGTCGACGTGCAAACAGCTCTTTGCCTACCCCTGTTTCGCCCAGCAGCAGGATGGGCAGATCAGAGTCTGCTACCAGATCCAGTTCGTGCAGCAAAGACTGGATCGCCTCACTGTGCCCCAGGATCTCAGTGGTTTCTCCGATACGCTCGATTCCTTGTTGCGAAATACCCAATTGGCGCAGGCGCCGGTTTTCACGCTCCAGCTCGGTGACGCGAATGGCCGCCTGTAAGGTCAGCACCAACTGCTGCAGGCGAGCACGGGCGGCCTCGCCGAAGGTTCCGGTGGTCAGGGCATCCAGGGTCAGGATGCCCCAGGCGTGGTCGGGGTCGCGGTACAGCGGTACTCCGAGGCAATCGTGTACCGGCAGCGGTGAGCCCTTGCGGTCGTCCAGCAAGCCGTCATAAGGGTCGGGCAGCAGGCTGCCTGGTTCAAACCAGGTGGGCTCGTGGCGCGACAGGATGGCGGCAAAGCGGGGATGCTGCCCCACGACAAACCGGCGCCCAAGCGCTTCGTGGGCCAGGCCGGATGCCGCCATCATATGCAGAGTGTCGTGCTGATCCAGTGATAGCAGGCCCACTGCATCGCACACAAACGCCTGCCGGATAGCATTGGCGGCGCGCTCCAGCCGGACGCCGTCCGGGAGTTCCTGGCTGAGGTCTTTCAGTAGTTGGTGTTCCATAAGGGTCATTTTAACCATTAAAGGGTAATTTTTACCCTAATTAACAGGGTTAATTTAACCATATTTGATATGGATCAGTGTTTTCCCTAGGTTAAAGACTTGGCATGTTTATTGCTTGGTGAAAGCTGAAATGAAACGGGAGCGCCATCCGGCGCAATTTTGAAATCCCTTACAGCTGCAAAAGGAGCGCAGGATGCGCGAGTATAAAAAACTTTGGTGGTCATTGATCGGCGTGCTGGTCGTGGCCTTCGGTGTCCTTGGATGGATGGGTAAAGAAGTCTATAACCAGGCGCCTCCCATTCCTGCTCAGGTCGTCAGTGCTGACGGCCAGGTCATCATGACTGAAGAGCAAATCCTGGACGGTCAGGTGGCCTGGCAAAGTGCCGGGGGCATGACAGTCGGGTCTATTTTGGGTCATGGCGCCTATCAGGCTCCCGACTGGACGGCCGACTGGCTGCACCGCGAGCTGACTACCTGGCTGGACTTGGCTGCCAAGGATCAATTTGGCTTGGCCTATCAGCAGCTGGATGCCGACCGCCAGGCGGTGCTCGAGCGTCATCTGAAGGCGGAATATCGTAAAAATACTTACGATGCAGCCAGTGGCGCCGTGACGCTGTCCAATCGCCGGATTCAGGCCATCGAGCAAACAGCGGCCTACTACGACAAGCTGTTTGGTGATGATCCTGCCTTACGGGAAAGCCGGGTGCACTTCGCCATGAAAGAAGCCACTCTGCCTTCGCCTGAGGCGCGGGCGCGGCTGGCAAACTTCTTTTTCTGGACGGCCTGGGCGGCGTCTACAGATCGTCCCGACAGCGCTGCCACCTACACCAACAATTGGCCGCATGAGCCCCTGATCGATAACGTTCCGACACCAGAGAACATCATCTGGTCGATCATGAGCGTGATCATTCTGATCGCGGGTGTGGGTCTGTTGGTCTGGACGTGGGCGTTTACCCGCAAGGAAGAAGAAGAGGAGCTTCCCGCACCGGCACGCGATCCGATTGCTCAACTGGCCCTGACGCCGTCTCAGCGCGCATTGGGCAAGTATCTCTTCCTGGTGGTGGGCCTGTTTGTCACGCAGATTTTCATCGGTGGTTTCACGGCCCACTATACCGTCGAAGGCCAAACTTTCTATGGCATCAATGTCTCCGAATGGTTGCCATACTCGCTGGTACGTACCTGGCACATTCAGGCGGCCTTGTTCTGGATTGCCACAGGGTTCCTGGCGGCTGGGCTGTTTTTGGCGCCGATCCTCAACGGTGGCAAAGATCCCAAGTATCAGAAGCTCGGTGTCGATATCCTCTTTTGGGCCTTGGTTCTGGTTGTGATTGGGTCGTTTACCGGTAACTTTGCCGCCATTGCGCATCTTTTGCCGCAAAACCTGAACTTCTGGCTGGGGCATCAAGGCTACGAGTACGTCGAGCTCGGCCGCTTGTGGCAGATTGGCAAGTTCCTGGGGATTGTGTTCTGGTTGGTCCTGATGCTGCGCGGCATCATCCCTGCGCTGCGCCAAAAGGGTGATAAAAACCTGCTGGCGCTGTTCACCGCGTCTGTGGTGTGTATTGGCCTGTTCTACGGTGCGGGCCTGGCCTATGGCGAAAGAACCAATATCACCATCATGGAATACTGGCGTTGGTGGGTGGTGCACCTGTGGGTAGAAGGTTTCTTCGAAGTCTTTGCCACCGCTGCACTTGCCTTCATCTTCACAACCATGGGGCTGGTGTCCAAACGTAGCGCGACTACGGCCAGCCTGGCTTCCGCCATTCTGTTCATGCTGGGTGGTACGCCGGGCACCATGCACCACCTGTATTTCTCAGGTACCACTACCCCCATCATGGCCATTGGTGCTGCCTTCAGTGCACTCGAAGTCGTACCGCTGGTGGTGTTGGGCTACGAAGCCTGGGAAAACTGGCGCCTCAAGGCCCGTGCGCCCTGGATGGAAAACCTTCGCTGGCCGCTCAAGTTCTTTGTCTGCGTGGCCTTCTGGAACATGTTTGGCGCGGGTGTCTTTGGCTTCATGGTCAATCCGCCGGTTGCGCTCTACTACATCCAGGGCCTGAACACCACAGCCGTGCACGCGCATGCCGCACTGTTCGGGGTATATGGCTTCCTCGCCCTGGGCTTCACGCTGTTCGTGTTGCGCTATGTGCGCCCAACCATGCAGTTCAATGACAGCCTGATGAACACCGCTTTCTGGTGCATGAACATCGGCCTGGTGATGATGATCACCCTGAGCCTGCTGCCGATTGGCCTGATGCAGTTCTATGCCAGCGTCAGCGTGGGCACCTGGTGGGCTCGCAGCGAAACCTTCATGCAGCAAGACATCATGCAAACCCTGCGTTGGGCTCGTACGTTTGGTGACGTGGTCTTCATCGTTGGGGGCCTGGGTGTGATGTGGCAGGTGGTTACCGCCTTGTGGGGTACCCGTGCTGCACCCGCTGCTGACGGTTCGCTGGCCGCGCAACGCACCTGATCATTGTCCTTGCAGCACTGGGTATCCGAAACGGAGCCCGGTGCAGCCCGCCCCGAAAGTGAACTGCACCCCAAAAGTTGGACACCAATCCAACCTTTGGGGTGTTTTTCATGGCGAGACATGATGCGAGCTTCA
>NZ_JBELOK010000004.1:0-315638 GCF_040276085.1 Castellaniella sp. FW104-7C03 | reverse complement strand
GGTGGAAATGAATTCATTCCGATCGCTCCCTCAATTTCTGTTTTCAGAGGACCGGACATCTATTGTGACCGAGGGGGCACCTTGCAGGTCAATGATTTCACCCGTTGTGTTGTTGGCGGTCGCGACCGCGTCGAGTTCTAGCGCTAGAACGGCTTCGATGTTATTTACCAGATCAACCATGATCGTTTTCCTTACAAGAGAGATTTAAGTGGCCGGGGCGTGGGGACCCTGAATGGCCCCGGCCTGTGTCAGCTACCAAACTTCACGAACTTGACCGCCTCGAAATTCACTGCACCGCCTCCAACCCGGCGGGTCGAGTAAAAGCGGATATAGGGCTTGGCGGTGTAGGGGTCGCGAAGCGTGCGAATGCCAATACGGTCGATGATCGTGTAGGCCTCGCGAAAGTCTCCAAAAGCAAGCGAAAGTGAGTTGGCGGCAAGCGTGGGCATGAACTGATCGATGCGCACGGGATACCCCATCAGCCGATCGGGTTGGCCCGCCTGTAGGGATGGCTCCCATCCGGATCGCCTGGCGGGAGCTTGGGTGGAAGGCACTCGTTGGGGAATTTGCCCCTGAGACGATCGGTGCTGAAATGCTAGAGGCCGCTGAATGATGGATGCCGCCTTCCAAACCTATACACAGCTGCGGTTCAGGCGCAAGAAGGGGCGTCTGTTGGTTGATGGCGAAGATCCTGTATACGACACGCGAATCCTCCACGCCGTCGCTCGTGCACATCACTGGCAGAGGCTGTTGGATAGTGGTCGATTCCAAAGCATCAGCGAGATCGCCCGGGCGGAGGATCTGAAGCCGACGACGGTCGCCCGGATGATGCGTCTGGCTCGGCTTGCGCCGGACATTGTCGAAGCCTTGATGGCAGGGTGCCAGCCAGCACGCCTGACCTTGCTCTGGCTCCAGCGCCACGATATTCCAGCGCTCTGGGCTGACCAGAGTCAGGTTATCAGGCAATTTCAGTAGGGGGACGGATGGCCAACAAGAATCGTGGCAAACAGACTGGCCGTGTGGTTACGCAGGAGCTGCCTGCGCCCGCTGGCGGTGTGAGGCTTGAAACCTTCATTCCCTGGACGCTGGTTAAGCGTGGCGTGAAAAAACAGGTTATCACGCCCTTGGATGCACCAGGAGCGTTTCAAGTTGAGGCGAAACAGGAACGTGCCGCCCGGGGGGCTGCGCAGGACAATGCCCTGATGCGGGCGCTGGGCCTCGCACATTATTGGCAGCGGCTGTTAGAAGATGGCAGATTCGGATCTCTAACCGAGATTGCGAGATCCGAGGGCATGGATTTGGCAGAAGTGAGCAGAATCACAGCATTCGCCTATCTATCGCCATCGGTGGTTGCACGCCTGACAATGACTGCCGGTAGTACGGCAATTACTAGGCAGATGCTGTGTCGACTGTACTCATCCTCGGTTTGGAGGGAACAGGAATCGGCTATCTCTTTCTAGGGGGTTGAATGTCGTGGGTCTGCGACCAGTCTGGACTGCGAGCCATAAAGTACCAGCACTTTATTGCCCTCAGCGAATCTAGGTGTAGGGCCCTGTACTAGAGTCATCAGGTTCCCGTTTGATGTTTCAACGACATACTCAACAGCTCGTTGTTCCGTAGCATTGCGTTCAATTGCTGCGCCCGCCAGTCCGCCGATTACTGCCCCACCGATCGCACCCAGAATATTTGACCTGGTACCACCTCCGATAGCGGATCCGGCTGTAGCTCCAGCAGCGACGCCCGTGGTGGCGCCGACGCCCACTGTCCCTGTGACGTCCACATCCCTCACACTTACAACAGTCGCGGCCACGCTCCGATTGACCTGCCCGACGGACGACACAGAGTAGGCATTTGGGCTGATGTTGCTGGCGCAACCTGTGAGCACTAAGGTGAAGGCGAGAAGGGTTGATCCTACTCGCGTCATTTGGTTGTTACCCCTGCCGGGAACATAGGCTTCGAGATATCTACTGTCTCCAGCGACTGTAGGAATTGGGCAATATTCTGCTGGACTGATCGATTCAGAGATTCCCTTGCCCGGACGACTCCGAGAAACGCGTAGTTAAATGGTACTGTCCCGTCTGCCGTAACGTCCTGCGTATAAATGATGTCTCCGTTGGCGCGGTTTATTATCTCGTACTTTGCTATCGACGTTGTGGTCATGCCGGCACCGAAAGATGGCATGTTCAGTGCCAAGATCTTAACAGTTAGATTTACCTTGGTCTTGGCGTCATCTTGGAAGATTGCCATTCTATTGAGGGCGTCTTGGAGCGCGTCACGCCACAGTGGGGCTGCGACTTCAGATCCAGCAGGGAGGTTGCCCTTTTTTTCCTCGGGGCTTGCGAGGCTGACGGTGAGAGACTTGAGTTCGGCTTCTACCTTGTGCTCGGTATATCCGACATCTGAAACAGCAAAGTTCACTGGCGGGAGGGTCTGGCAACCAGCCAGACCCACGGCTAAGAATAGCGTAACGATTAGTCTTTTCAATGTAACTCCCCTGCTTCACTAGGCATTAGGTTGATTTTTGTTTGTCGATGGCTTTGATCTGTGCCCACTGGCATGTTTGCAGTTTGCTTTAGGTCTGATCCAGTTGCCTCCACCATTTTCAAGTGTTACTACAAGTAACGTCGGTCGATAGCATAGCAGGAATCCAGGCGCCATAGTCGTCAACCATGCTGCGATGGGGGGAATTTGAGTGCTTTAACTTGAGGCGTGATCTTGTAGGAGGGGCCTCAGGGGGCTCCAGTCCAGTCGCCCCTGCTGTAGCGGTTCTCGACTCGAACCGGAGCTCCCGAAACCCGCATGGAATCTAGATATATTCTCTTGGAGGCTCAAGAGGAAAATAGAGAACAGAGAGGCAAAAGTTGAGAAAACGGTGTGGTGGGGTACTGCCAACCGAGGTCCATGCTCAAGAGCCTAACCTCGGAAACTGCACGAACACTGGCGCTTCAGGCAACAAAAAACCCAGTTGAGAAAAACTGGGTTTCTGGACACTGGTGGCCCGGGGCGGAATCGAACCACCGACACAAGGATTTTCAATCCTCTGCTCTACCGACTGAGCTACCGGGCCAAGACGGTGAATCATACACGAATTTTTTTTGGTGTGCAGCCGCCAAAGTGCCAAGTATCACCCAAGCAGAGCATCCCGACCTATAATGCTGAAGTCTCCACCTGCAAGATTTCCAGCGGCATGTCCGTCGACGTCCTTACCTTTGGCCTGAACCACACCTCCGCGCCGGTTTCCGTGCGCGAGCGCGTGGCGTTTCCGATCGAGCTGCTCAAGCCCGCACTGGCTGCACTGCGCGCTGCGTTTGGTACCTCGGTGCGCGAGGCCGCAATTCTGTCCACCTGTAATCGTACCGAAATCTACTGTGCTGCCGATCCCGGTGTGGGCGCGCAGTTGCCTGCCTGGCTGGCCGAGTTCAATCGCCTCGAGGCAGGTCAGCTAACCCCCCATCTGTATCAATATCAGCACAACGATGCTGTGCGGCACGCGTTTCGGGTGGCCAGTGGCCTGGATTCCATGGTGCTGGGCGAACCCCAGATCCTGGGCCAGATGAAAAACGCCGTGCGCGCGGCCGAACAAGCCGGCACGCTGGGCACCTTGCTGCATCAATTGTTCCAGCGCACGTTTTCGGTTGCCAAAGAGGTTCGTTCGCAAACCGCCATTGGTGCACATTCCGTGTCCATGGCAGCAGCTGCGGTGCGTCTGACCGAGCGTGTTTTGGGCGATCTCTCCACTGCCAATGTGCTGTTCATCGGTGCGGGCGAAATGATCGAGCTCTGTGCCACGCACTTTGCCGCGGTGCACCCGCGCCAGATGGCCGTGGCCAACCGCACACTAGAGCGCGCCGATCTCCTGGCCACACAATTTAACGCCCGCACACTGAAGCTATCGGCTTTGCCCGAGCATCTCGCCGAATTCGATGTGGTCGTCTCCTGTACGGCCTCATCCTTGCCCATCCTCGGTTTGGGGATGGTCGAAAGGGCTGCCCGCACGCGCCGCCACCGCCCCATGGTGATGGTGGATCTGGCCGTGCCGCGCGACATCGAGCCCGAGATCGGCCGGCTGGCCGACGTCTATCTATATACCGTAGATGATCTTGGCCGCATGGTGCAATCCGGCACGGATGCACGTCGGGCTGCGGTGGTGCAGGCCGAGGCCATCATCGAGGCCAGGGTGCAGCACTTCATGCACTGGCTCGATAATCGTGCCATTGTGCCGGCCATCATCAATTACCAGCAAAGCGCCGATGCACTGCGCCAGGCCGAGCTCGACCGCGCCCGCCGTCTGCTGGCCAGGGGCGACGACCCCGAAGCCGTGCTCGAGCACCTGGCCTACAGCCTCAGCCATAAATATATGCACGGGCCAATGGCTGCGCTTAATCGCAGCGAAGGCCCCGAGCGCGACCAGCTGTTGTCCCTTTTGCCTCGTCTGTTGCCCGAATCCGGCTCCCGTCGCCGGTAGCGGCTCTCTCTTTCTGCGTCTTTGTTGCGCGGGCAGCCCTGCCCGTGGCAATGTCTTTATCAATCCCCGGAATCCCGCATGAAAAGTTCGATGAGCACCCGTCTGGAACATCTCGGCCATCGTTTGGCTGAAATCGATGCCATGCTGGCAGAGCCCGACAGTGCCCAGGACATGGACCGCTTTCGCAAGCTCTCGCGCGAGCGGGCAGAGCTGGAGCCGGTGGTTAGTGCGTTTGATGTCTGGCAGAAAGCCTGTGCCGATCATGCCGCTGCGCGCGAATTGCTGGCCGACCCCGAGATGAAGGCCTTGGCCGAGGAAGAACTGGCGGGTGCCGACGCACGCATCGAACAGCTGGAAGCAGACCTGCAGATTCTGTTGATCCCCAAGGATCCGGATGATGACCGTAGCGTATTTCTTGAAATCCGCGCAGGTACTGGTGGCGATGAAAGCGCCCTGTTTGCCGGCGACTTGCTGCGCATGTACATGCGTTATGCCGAAACCAACGGCTGGCGCACAGAACTGATGTCCGAGAGCCCCGCAGAGCTGGGGGGCTACAAGGAAGTGATTGTCCATATTCAGGGCGACGGGGTGTATGGACAACTGAAGTTCGAATCCGGCGCGCACCGGGTTCAGCGTGTGCCCGAGACCGAATCCCAGGGGCGGGTGCATACCTCGGCATGCACTGTGGCTGTCATGCCAGAGGCTGATGCCCATGCAGACATCCAGATCAATCCCAATGATTTGCGCATCGATACGTTTCGGGCCAGCGGGGCAGGGGGCCAGCACATCAATAAAACGGATTCTGCCGTGCGTATTACCCACCTGCCCACGGGGCTGGTGGTGGAGTGCCAGGACGACCGCTCGCAGCATCGCAACAAAGACAAAGCCATGCAGGTGCTGGCTGCGCGCCTCAAAGATCGCCAGCAGCAGGAGATCCATGCCCGTGAAGCCGCACAGCGCAAAAGCCTGGTGGGGTCGGGTGATCGCTCCGAACGTATCCGCACCTACAATTTTCCGCAGGGCCGTGTCACGGATCACCGCATCAATCTCACGCTGTATAAGCTGGCCCAGGTGATGGACGGAGATCTGGGTGAGATCGCCCGCGCGTTGCTGGCCGAGTACCAAACCGAGCAGCTGGCCGCACTGGCACTGGATTAAAGAGGTCGCCATGGCTGATCATGTGCGTGATTACGTGCTTGCCAGTGCCTTGCCGCGCCTGGAGTGCCGGATGCTGTGGCAGAAGGTATTGGGTGTGTCGCGTGCGTGGCTTATTGCGCACGACACCGATCCGCTTTCCGCAGAGGCACAGGTAGCCTATCAGGCACTTGAGGCCCGGCGGCTGGCCGGTGAGCCCATGGCCTACATCCTTGGATGCCGTGAGTTTTGGGGGCGGGATTTTCAGGTGAGCCCCGAGGTGCTTATTCCACGGCCTGAAACCGAGCTGCTGGTCGAACTTGGCTTGCAGTTGCTTGGCGGGATTGCCTCGCCTGCCGTGCTGGACTTGGGCACCGGCAGTGGCATTGTCGGAGTGTCGATTGCGCTGGATCGCCCCGATGCCCGGGTGACAGCAACCGACAAAAGCATGGCTGCGCTGAGCATGGCGCAATTGAACGCACGCGCTCTGGGGGCATCGCTATTGTTTTCTCCAGGGAATTGGTACGATACCGAGTTGGGTTTGGAGCGCTATCATTTAATTGTTTCAAATCCGCCTTATATCGACAAACAGGATATCCATCTGGGGCAGGGCGATCTTCGCTTCGAGCCTCGTGCGGCACTCACTGACGAAGCCGATGGCCTTGGCGCGTTGCGCGCCATTGTGCAGGGGGCGCCCAGGCACTTGCTGCCCGGGGCGGCACTCTGTGTCGAGCACGGCTGGGATCAGGCGGTTGCAGTACAGCGCCTGTTTGTATCGTGCGGGTTTATCGATGTGGCCACGAAAACTGATCTGGCCGGCATCGAAAGGCTTACCTGGGGCCGCTGGCCGGCCTGATTTTTATAGAGACCACCATGACCGAAGCAGCACAATCCGAAGTTCTGAACTTTATCCGTGAAACCGTCACCAGCCATCCGGTGGTGTTGTTCATGAAAGGCACCGCCCAGTTCCCACAATGTGGCTTTTCGGCCCGTGCCATCCAGATCCTCAAAGAAGTGGGCGTCACCAAGCTGGTTACTGTCAATGTCCTTGAAGACGCCGAAGTGCGCCAGGGCGTCAAGGATTACGCCAATTGGCCCACTATTCCGCAACTTTACGTTAGCGGCGAGTTCATTGGCGGCACCGATATCCTCAACGAAATGCATGTCAACAACGAACTCGCCCCCGTGCTGAAGGAAGCCGGGGCCATCGAGTGACACCCAGACGTCGTCTGGTTGTCGGCATTAGCGGGGCCACCGGGGCACAGTATGCCCTGCGCCTGCTCGGCCTGGCCCGCACCCAGGATGTCGAAACCCATTTGGTGATTTCGCCCTCCGGGGTGCTCAATATCCGCCACGAGCTCGGCCTCGAGCGCGCGGCGGTGCATGCGCTGGCCGACCATGTCTATAGCCCGCGCGATGTGGGCGCTACGCTGGCCAGTGGCAGTTTTGCCACCGCTGGCATGGTGGTGGTGCCGTGTTCCATGCGTACCCTGGCCGCAGTGGCCCATGGGCTGTCCGACAATCTCATTACCCGGGCGGCCGATGTCACACTCAAAGAGCGCCGCCGGCTGGTATTGATGGTGCGCGAGACGCCGTTTAATCTGGCACACTTGCGCAATATGACGTCCGTCACCGAGATGGGGGGTATTATCTTCCCGCCCTTGCCGGCGTTTTACATGCGCCCAGCCACACTCGACGACATGATCGATCACACTGTGTGCCGGGTGCTGGATTTATTTGATATTCATGTTCCCGGCCCCCGCTGGGAAGGCATGGACCATTCTCTCGACACCTAAGTACCATGATCAAGAAAATCCCGGTAAACCGGCTTCGCGTGGGGATGTATGTCCAGGACCTCGGCGGTTCTTTTCTCGATCACTCGTTTTGGCGATCCAGCTTTCTGATCACTAATCAGCGCAAGCTGCAAAAATTGCAAAGTTCGCGGCTTGAGTGGGTGCTGATTGACGCCGCCCGGGGGGTGGATCTACTGCCAGAGGGCGCATCAGACACCACCGCTGTCGCGGCCGCATCCGCCCAGGCGCCATCCGCTGGTGGCGTCGCTGCCCCCGGTAAAAAAGCGGCCAGGCACGGGCCGGCAGCGCCATCAGCGGCCTCTCAGGCCGGGCAGCAGGCCTTTGACGATGCTCGTGAAATCCTTGCCGGCTCCAGCGAGCAAGTGCAGCAGTTTTTTTCTGATGCCGAGTTGGGCAACAAGCTGGATCTCAGCCAGGCCCAGGGCCTGGTGCAGGATATGGCCGATTCCCTCGAGGGGCATCCGGATGCGATCACGAGCCTGGCACGCATTAAAAAGGCCGATCATTATCTTTATGCGCACTCGGTGTCCGTGGCTGCCCTGATGACTTCGTTGGCACGGTCGATGGGGCTGGCTGACGAGCACGTGCACATGGCCGGGATGGCCGGATTGCTGCACGACATCGGCAAGGTTAAAGATCCCGCCGATGAAGGGCGCAAGATCGGCCGCCCGATCCAGATGCCACAAGAAATCCAGCAACGCCACCCGATTATTGGTGCCGGGATATTGCAGGCTGATACCACCGTGTCGCCCAAGATCATCGAAGCCTGCCGGCATCATCACGAACGCATGGATGGCAAGGGGTTTCCGGACCAGCTGGCAGGCAAGCAGATTGGTCTGCTGGCCCGTATGGCGGCCATCTGTAATTATTACGATGAGATGACCTCCACCCGTCCGTATCGCACGGGGTGGGATCCAGCCTTTACGCTGCACAAGATGCTGACATCCGAGGGCCAGTTTGACATGGATGTGCTGGCGGCATTTGTTCGCGCGGTGGGCCGCTATCCTGTGGGTTCAATCATCAGCCTCAACAACTGCGAGCTGGGCCTGGTGGTGGCACAAAACCGTGAGACACCCGAGCAGCCGGTGGTAAAGATTTTCTATTCGATTCGCTGGTCTCATGCCATCCCCGAACGCCGGGTCAATCTGGCGGAGCCCGATTGTGGCAGCACCGTGCTGCCTGTGCGTCATCCGGTGGATTGGGGGCAGTCGGGTTTGCCGGTACCGCCCATCGAAGGCTAAACCGCACGCCCGCGCGGCAGCCAGCGCCAAAACATCCAGGCGGCCATCAGGCCGATACCGCCAATCGAGACAATGCCGGTGGCCAAAGAGGCTATCGCTGTAAGGCCTGACAGCAGCAGCGGGCCCCCACTGCCGCCGAGGTCGGTAATCTGGCGCCACATGCCCAAGAACACCGTGCGCCCCTCTGAGGGCGAGGCATCCGCACCGATGGTCATGATGATGCCTGAGCCAATGCCATTGCCAAAGCCCAGCACCAGGCACACCACCAGCAGGCTGACAAAGCCGGTAGTCCAGGGCATGATCAACAGGCTTAAGCCCATGATCAGCATGCTGGGAAAAGCCACCCAGAACCGGCCGCGTACGTCCATGACCTTGCCGGCCGGATAAAACAGCAGCATGTCGACGGCGCCCATCAGGCCGTAAATAAGCGCGGTGGTGGTGGCGTCCAAGCCGATGTGGTCGGCCCATAGCGGGATAACGATTTGCCGACAGGCCCGCAAGGCTGAAACCAGCGCTGTGGCAACCCCCAGCGTCAGCAGGACGTGTGCGTGTTTGCCTGCCAACTGGCGCATGCTGATGCGTGAAGACGCCGATACCCGAGCGGTTTGACGAGGTTCGAGGTCGGGGATGGCCAGTGAAACCAACCCGGCGCCCAGCATTGAGAAGATCGCCAGCCAGTATGCACCGGGCAAGCCCATCCAATGAATGAAGGCCGCTCCAATAAAGGGCCCGGCAAACATGCCGATGCGCATTGTGCCGCCTAGCGTGGACATGGCACGGGCACGAAGATAGAGGGGGACGGCTTCGATCAGGAAGGTTTGGCGCGCCAACAAAAATACGGCGCTGGACATCCCCACCATGAAAACACCCGTGCCAAACAGCCAGGGATTGGCGGCCAGCAAGCAAAGTACCAGGCCCAGCAGGCTGAACAGGGCGGCGCCTACCATCGCCCGGCGCTCGCCGTAGCGTGTGGCCAGGGCCGCAGCAGGCAAATTTGCCAGCAGTGAACCCACGCCTACTAGTGCCACAATGAATCCGGCCTGTGCAGAACTTGCACCGAGATCGCGGGCGCTGAGTGCCAGGATGGGGAACACGGCGCCTTCGCCCATGCCAAAAAGGAGAGACGGCCCAAAAGCCGGCAACGCAATTTTGCGCAGGCTGAAGGTTTCGGGAGAAGCGGGCACAGGATGAAAATGCGAAGATGTAATCTGGTATTGTCGCATATTAGCTGCACGCAGCACAGAAAGAGGGTAATTGCAGCAGAATATTGCGCCAATCCCTCTTATAAAGACCCTACTTGGCAGAAAGTTATTATAGAGCGACTCAGCGTTATTACTGATTGCCTCCGCTGCGCAATCAGAGGAAAATCCGCCTGCTCTCGCTGTTTACAAAACAGTACAAATCTCGGGTTTACCATTAACTCTCAGGGGCTCTCTCTCATGCAACGTCGTTCCTTCCTCAAGAAGGCTGCCTTTGGCGTAGCCGCCGGCGGCACAACCCTAGCCGCACCGGTCTTCGCTCAAGACGCACCCACCATCAACTGGCGCCTGGCTTCCAGTTTCCCTCGTAGCGCTGACGCCATCTATTCTGGTGGCGAGCACGTCGCCAAGTACATTTCCGAAGCCACAGACGGCAAATTCCAGATTCGCGCCTTTCCGGGCGGCGAGATTCTGCCGGCACTGGGCGTACTCGACGGCGTGCAAAACGGCACAGTCGAATGCGGCCACACCGCTTCCTACTACTACTACGGCAAGGATCCTGCCCTGTGTTTCGACGGTGCAGTTCCGTTTGGCCTGAACACTCGTCAGTACAACGCCTGGATCCGCCACGGTGGGGGCCTCAAGGTGTTGCGCGACCTGTTCGCAAAATTCAACATCGTTAATTTCCCTTGCGGTTATACGGGCACCCAGATGGGTGGCTGGTTCCGCAAAGAAATCAAAACCGTCGACGACCTCAAAGGCCTCAAGTTCCGTACGGCCGCCTTTGCCGGTGCCGTGCTGATGCGCCTGGGTGTTGTGCCTCAGCAAATCGCGGGTGGCGATATCTATCCCTCCCTCGAAAAAGGCACCATCGATGCGGCCGAGTGGATCGGCCCCTACGATGACGAAAAAATGGGCTTCCACCGTGTTGCTCCGTTCTATTATTTCCCGGGCTGGTGGGAAGGCACCCTGCAGGTGTCTCTGTATGTCAATAAAGACAAGTACGAAGCCCTGCCCAAGCATTACCAGGCCGTCATCGACCAAGCCTCTGCGCTGGCGACCAACACCATGATTGCCACCTACGATGCCGAGAACCCCAACGCGCTCAAGCGCCTGATTGGCGAGGGTGCAAAACTGCGCGCCTTCCCCAAACCAGTCATGGACGCGTGCTACAAGGCCGCTCAAGAAACCTACGCCGAACTCTCGGCCAAAGACCCCAACTTCAAGAAGATCCACGACGCCTACATGGGCTTCCGCGACCACGAAATCCCCTGGTTCCGGATTGCCGAAGGCAGCTTCGATCAATACATGGCGACGGCGGCGAAGTAATCGCCCATCACTTCAGCCATGAGGCCACTTTCTTTCGAAAGTGCCTCTGGCTGGGCCGTGTTGTCGGTTAGTGCGTCAGCCCCCGCTTGCGGGGGCTTCTGCGCGTCTGGCCTCATCTTCTTTCTTTTTGGCTCTCATCATGAATGCACTCCTTGCCCTTTCGCGGCTGATTGATGCAATCAATCGTCGCGTGGGCCGGGCTGTGACCTGGTTGATTCTCCTTGCTGTACTGGTCAGCGCCACCAATGCAACGGTGCGCAAGGTTTTCAATGTCAGTTCCAATGCCTGGCTCGAACTGCAGTGGTATTTGTTTGGCGGCGTCTTTTTGCTCGCTGCCGGGTACACCCTGCTTAAAAATGAGCACGTCCGCGTCGACGTGCTGGCCTCCCACCTGTCTCGTCGCACGCAGCTGCTGATCGAAATCTTCGGCGTGGTGTTTTTCCTGCTGCCCATGGCAACGCTCATCATGTGGCTGTCCTGGCCATTTTTCATGGATTCTTTTGTCAACTTCGAGCAATCCTCCAATGCTGGCGGCCTGATACGCTGGCCTGCCAAGTTGTTGATCCCGATCGGGTTTGCCTTGCTGATGGCCGCCGGGGTCTCACACCTGATCAAGTGTGTGGGTTGTCTGCGCGGTGCGTGTCCCGATCCCCGGGACACGCATGTGGGCAAATCGGCTGAAGAAGAACTGGCCGAAGAAATCGCGCGTGCGGCTGAAGAACGCGAGGCTGCCTCGCACGAGGAGCGCTAACCATGGAAGCTTTGTTGCTTGCCTATATGGCGCCCATCATGTTTGGCATGTTGGTGGTATTGCTGCTGCTGGGCTTTCCAGTAGCTTTTTCGCTGGCAGCCAATGGCATTTTGTTTGGCCTGGTCGGGATCGATCTGGGCCTGTTGTCGCCCGCATTGTTCCAGGCGCTGCCACAGCGTGTTTTTGGGGTGATGTCCAACGAATCCTTGTTGGCCGTGCCGTTCTTTACCTTCATGGGGCTGATCCTCGAGCGCTCCGGTATGGCTGAAGATCTCCTGGAAACCGTGGGTCAACTGTTTGGCCCCTTACGCGGTGGCCTGGCGATTGCGGTGATTTTGGTCGGGGCCATGCTGGCTGCCACCACCGGAGTGGTTTCTGCGTCGGTGATTTCGATGGGTCTGATCTCCCTGCCCATCATGCTGCGCTACGGTTACGACCGACGCCTGGCAACGGGTGTGATCGCCGCCTCCGGGACGCTTTCCCAGATCATCCCGCCGTCATTGGTGCTTATCGTGCTGGCCGACCAATTGGGTCGCTCCATCGGTGACATGTACAAGGGGGCATTTCTGCCGGGCTTTGCCCTCACAGCCATGTACATCCTGTACGTGGTGGCGATGGCGTTCCTCAAGCCCAAATCCGCACCTGCAATCCCGCCCGAAGCTCGTACGTTTGTCGAGCCCAATGGTGGGCACGGTGTGCCTTCCTTGCTGGTGTTGATGGCACTGTCGGTGGTGATTGCCGTAGTGGGGGTCAAGTTTTTACTGGACGACAATCCTCATGTTGATGAGCTGATTGTCACCAGCATCCTCATCTGGGGTGCGGCAGCCTTTGTGATGGCCGGGCTTAACAAGCTGCTGCGTCTGGGCTTGTTGTCCAAAATTGCCGAGCGCGTCACGTTTGTGATGATCCCGCCCTTGGCCCTGATCTTCCTGGTGCTGGGTACGATCTTCATCGGTGTGGCCACCCCAACCGAAGGCGGCGCCATGGGTGCGGTGGGTGCGCTGATCATGGCGCTCATCAAACGCCGGCTTAACTTCAGCCTGTTGCGTCAGGCCATGGATACCACCACCACGCTAACCTGCTTTGTGGTGTTTATCCTGATTGGCTCGTCTGTGTTCAGCCTGACCTTCCGCGGGGTTAACGGCGATCTTTGGGTAGAGCATCTTCTGACCGGCCTGCCCGGTGGGCAGATGGGCTTCCTGATCGTTGTCAGCTTGCTCACCTTTGGCTTGGCGTTCTTCCTCGATTTCTTCGAGCTTGCCTTCATTATCGTGCCGCTGATCGGGCCGGTTGCCGACAAAATGGGGATTGACCTGATCTGGCTGGGTGTTTTGCTGGCTGTGAACATGCAAACCTCGTTCATGCATCCGCCCTTTGGTTTTGCGCTGTTCTATTTACGTTCGGTGGCACCTAAAGAGGATTACCGCGACAAGATCACTGGCAAGTTGATTGCCAAGGTCACCACGGGCCAGATCTACTGGGGTTCCATCCCCTTTATCATCATCCAGGTGATCATGGTGGTGGTTGTGCTGACGTTCCCGGGCATTGTCACGCACTACAAGGCAGACCGCCCCCAGATCAATGTCGAGGATATCAGTATCGACATGGGGACGTTCGGTGGGTATGGCACTGGCGGCTATGGCCAGGGTGGCTATGGCGATATCACCAGTACATACGGAAGTGGCGATGCGGGTGGCAGCAGCGCCCCGGCCGCCCCTGCGCCGTCTACCCCGTCTGATGAAGACTACAACGCTATGTTCAAGTAATCGCGGTTGATCCCTCGCGGATCACCGACACCCTCTGCACCGAATGTCACTGGTGCAGAGGGTGTTTTTTTTGTCTGTGGATCAGGAAATGTCGGGGTTGGCCTGGCGTTGTCGCACGCGTTCGATCCAGTGGCTGATGGGCATGGGACGTGCCAGCAGATAGCCCTGCACGGCATGGCATTCGTGCTCGAACAGCAGCTCGGATTGCTCACCGGTTTCAACACCCTCTGCCACCACACGCAGGTTCAGTTGATCGGCCATGGCCAAAATCATCTGCACAATGGCCAGACTGTCGATATCTCCGGGCAGATCCTGGATCAGGCTCTTGTCGATCTTGAGCTCGTACAGCGGCAGGCGCTTCAGTGAGGCCAGGTTGGAGTAGCCGGTGCCAAAATCATCAATCGAAAAACGGATCCCCATCCGCGCCAACACCTGCATCTGTTTGGCAACCGCCGACATATCCCGGATAAGCAGGCCTTCGGTGATCTCAAAGATCAGGCGGTTGCCCGGTACCTGGCGGCGTGCCAGGGTATCGCTGACCGTCTCGACAAAGGTTGCATCCATCAGCTGTCGCGGGCTGATATTGATGGATAGCGGGTAGGTTTCGCCCAGCGCCTGCAGTGTGGATAGCGTGGTGCAAGCAGTATCCAGCGTCCAGGCGCCCAGCAGATTGATCAGGCCGGATTCTTCGGCAATAGGGATGAATTGGGCTGGTGAGACAGCACCGTGTTCGGGATGCTGCCAACGTGCCAGCAGTTCAGCGCCGGTCACCTGCCCGGTGTGGCCATACTGGGGCTGCAGATGCAAGGACAGTTGCGGCGTATTCAGTGCTTGCAGCAGATCACGCTCAACCCACTGGCGTTGTTCTACTTCGGCTTGCAGCTCGTGTTCGTAGAAAGTGGACTGGTTGCCGCCTTGCTTGCGGGCGCGCAGTGTGGCTATTTCGGCTTCATTCATCACCTGGTCCAGCGATTGGCTGGCGCGGTGGATCAGCGTCAGGCCCACGCTGGCGGTGACCAGCACGGGATGATCAGATGCCTGAATGGGATGGGCCGAGATGGCCTGACGCAGATGATCGGCCAGTTGCCGGGCTGTGTGAGCCGCCTCGTGGGCATTGCTGCCTATGTCCCGGGCCAGCACCACGAATTCGTCGGCACTGGTGTGTGCCACGAGATCGTCCATGCGTGCGGCGTGTTTCAGGCGCGTACCGACTTCGATCAGGATCTGGTCGCCCCCGCCGTAGCCCAGCGTTTCGTTGGCATGCTGAAAGTTGTCCAGATCCAGCAGGATCAGGGCACTATAGCTGTCATCGTGGGTGGTGCGCGCCATCAATGACTGAAGGTGCTCCAGTGCCTTGTGCCGGTTGGGCAGCTTGGTGAGGTGATCGTGGCTGGACAGATACTGGACGGCTTGTTCGGCCTGCAGGCGGTCGGTGATGTCGGTGGCCACCACGCCAATTGCCTCAACGGTACCGTCGGTGGCCAGCAAGGGGGCCTTGATACTGATGAAATTGCGCGCCTCCTGGGTGTCCGGGCGCTTCAGTGTTTGTTGCACCACCGTGCGGCTGCGCGTCTCGACGATGGCACGATCGCTTTGCTGGATGCAATCCAGAGAGGCCTTGTCGGTGATGAAGTCTGCGTCTGTATAGCCCGCCACTTGTCCCAGGCCCACACCCATGAATGACTCCAGTGTGTGGTTGGCAAACGTGTAGCGGCCATCGGGCGACTTGATGCTGACAATGGCATCCATACTGTCCAGAATGACATTCAGCCGCCGTTCGCTGGTACGCAGCTGGGCACACTGGCGCCGTGATCGGACAAGCAACCACCCGGCGGTGAGAGAGATGATTGCCAGCAACAGAGCCAGGCCGGCTGCCAGCCGGAACGCGTTATCTGTGCGCTGTGCAGACGCTACCGGTGCACGCCATTGGTTCAGGATACGGAAATAAAACGACTGTGGATTGGCCTGCCACAGTGCCAGGTGTTTATCGATGGCGGCAAGCACCTCGGGGTGCATGCCCTTGCGGGTGGCAAAGAAAGCCTGCGTAGGTTGAAACACCAGGGGCGTATGCACCAGCCCGTAATCGCGTGCGGTGAGTTCACCTACATAAAAATCTGCTGCAACGGTATCGGCATGTTGCTGCTGTACCATCTGGAAGCCTTCTTCCAGGCGCTGCACGGGGGCCAGGCGGGCATCAACGCCCAGGCCTTTCAGCGCATTTGTCAGGTAATCCTGTTGGGCGGACCCGGCCAGCACCGCAACAGTGAGGCCCGAAAGATCGGTGATTGCCTGGATCTTGCTGCCTGGTCGGGTATACATCTGTGACCAGCTGTGCAGGGCGGCAATATGATGGAAGCCCAGCGTTTCGGCGCGTGCCGGCGAGAAATAAACATCTGGCAGTACGTCGATGGTGCCGTCTTGCAGCCAATGCATGCATTGCTGCCAGCTGCAGGATGTGGTGTGCAGTGTCCAGCCTTCCTGCCGGGCGATTTCTTTTAAAAGCTGGCCCAGAATACCGGCAGGTTGGCCGGCCTCATCCACAAAGGCATCGGGTTTTTGGTCGTAGATGCCTATCTTTAGCGTCAGGGCACGGGCTTGCAGGCTGACCATGCCCACGCATATCAGCAAGGTGAGCCGGGCTATCGCAAGGATCGGACGGGAAGTCATGGCATTAGAGGGCCGGATGCAACTAATGTTGCAATGATAAGGGCAAGCGTTGCAAGACAAAGAGGCGCACTGGCGGTCAGATTGTCAACAGTTTCGGCGATTATGGAACAAAACCGACACCGGCGTACAATGCGAACAGATTTCAGCATGCCCCAAAAAGGTGACTCATGTCCAAGGCATTTCTTGCCGATGTGCAGACTCAGATCGAGCAACTGCAGGCCGATGGATTCTATAAATCCGAGCGCATCATCATTAGCCAGCAAGCGGCCCGCATTCAATTGTCCGGTGGCGCCCAGGTATTGAATTTCTGCGCCAACAACTATCTTGGCCTGGCCAATGATCCGCGCCTGATACAGGCAGCACAGGCGGGGCTCGAAAAAGACGGCTTCGGGATGGCCTCGGTGCGATTCATCTGCGGGACACAATCGGGGCACAAGGCGCTTGAGGCCGATCTGGCCCGTTGGCTGGGGATGGGTGATGTTATCTTGTATTCCAGCTGCTTTGACGCCAATGGTGGCCTCTTCGAAGCGCTGCTGGGAGAGCAGGATGCCATCATCAGCGACGCCCTCAATCACGCCAGCATCATCGACGGCGTGCGCCTGTGCAAGGCGCGGCGCTATCGCTACGCCAATAACGATATGGCAGATTTGCGTGCGCAGCTGCAGGCTGCACGTGATCAGGGCGCCCGGCATCTGATGATTGCCACCGATGGCGTGTTTTCGATGGATGGCATCATTGCCAATCTGTCGGCCATCTGCGATCTGGCGGACGAATTCGACGCCCTGGTGATGGTGGATGATTCGCATGCCGTGGGCTTCATCGGTGATGGCGGGCGTGGCACCCCAGAATACTGTGGTGTACGGGGTCGCGTGGATATCCTCACCGGCACACTGGGCAAGGCGCTGGGCGGCGCCTCAGGGGGCTATGTTGCAGCAGATGCCGCCATTGTCGATTTGCTGCGCCAGCGCTCGCGGCCTTACCTGTTTTCCAATACTCTGGCGCCATCCATCGTGGCGGCCTCGCAAGCAGTACTTGCCTTGCTGCAAAGCCCGGAAGGCCAGGCCTTGCGTGCGCAAGTGCGGCAAAATGGCCAGCACTTCCGTCAGGCGATGCAGGCGTTGGGATTTTCACTGGTGCCGGGCGACCATCCGATCATTCCCGTCATGCTGGGAGACGCCAGCCTGGCCACGCAGATGGCTGATGCCCTGTTGCAGGCCGGCGTGTATGTCATCGGGTTTTCTTATCCGGTTGTCCCCAAGGGACAGGCACGGATCCGCACGCAAATGAGTGCGGCACACACGGCTGAGGACATTGATTACGCGGTGCAGGCATTTGCCCGGGTGGGGCGCACGCTGGGTGTGCTTGCCGCCTAGCATTTATCGCATCGCATATTTGCAGGATTTGCCGGCAGATGACCTGCTGGCATTCAATTTTTTCTGGAGCTTTCATGAAAGCGTTGGCCAAGATGCAGGCAGGCCCCGGGCTGGAGATGGTCGATGTGCCCAAGCCTGTCATGGGTCACAATGATCTGTTGATCAAGATTCGCAAGACAGCCATTTGCGGGACGGATATCCATATCTGGAAATGGGATGAGTGGGCGGCCAAAACAATCCCCGTGCCCATGCATGTGGGGCACGAGTACGTGGGCGAGGTGGTTGGCGTCGGCCAGGAGGTTCAGGGCTTTCATATCGGCGATCGCGTGTCCGGCGAAGGCCACATTACGTGCGGGCATTGCCGAAACTGCCGTGCGGGGCGGCGCCATCTGTGCCGCAATACGCAGGGCGTCGGCGTCAACCGTCCGGGCGCATTTGCCGAGTATCTGGTGATTCCCGCCTTTAATGCGTTTCGCATCCCCGACGACGTCCCAGACGATCTTGCCGCCATTTTTGATCCCTACGGCAATGCAACGCACACGGCGCTGGCGTTTGATCTCGTGGGTGAAGACGTGCTGATCACCGGCGCGGGTCCGATTGGTGCCATGGCGGCAGCCATCGCGCGTCACGTGGGTGCCCGCAATGTCGTGATCACCGACGTGAACGACTATCGCCTGGACCTCGCCGCCCGGATGGGCGCCAGCCGCACCGTCAATGTGGCGCGCGAAGATTTGCGGTCTGTGATGCAGCAGCTGGGCATGGCAGAAGGCTTCGACGTGGGTCTGGAGATGTCAGGGGTGCCCAGCGCCTTTGCCTCCATGCTCGAACAAATGAATCACGGCGGCAGGATTGCCATGCTTGGTATCTTGCCGGATGGCGTGGGTGCCGCCTGGAGCCAGGTGATCTTCAAGGGTCTGGAAATCAAGGGCATTTATGGCCGCCAGATGTTTGAAACCTGGTACAAGATGGTGGCCATGCTGCAAAGCGGCCTGGATCTGTCTCCCATCCTCACGCACCAGTTTCCAGTGGACGACTATCGCCAGGGCTTTGAAGCCATGCTCTCGGGCCAAAGTGGCAAAGTCATTCTTGATTGGGCGGCCTAGCCTGTATTTTATGTGTGTGGCCAGACCAGGCCAGGCCTGGATGGCCAGCCACAAGCGGGCAACGGGTGGCACTGGCGTGTGCTTGCAGGCTTATAGCGCCTGCAGCAACTGGCCGATGCTGGTGTGATCCATCCCTCTGGCTAATGCCAGCCGCAGGGCAACACGGGTTTGCAGCGGGTTGAGATCATGGGCGGCCAGCAGGCCGTCGGTGGCATCCGACGCTTTTGGCGTGACACTGCCGCGCGGCACACGGCTGGCGCGCACGCACACCACGCCGCGATTGATGGCCAGCCGGCAGCCCCGCAAGGCGGCTGGGCTAAGGCTGCCATTGCCCATGCCGGCAACCACGATGCCCTGTACTTTGGCCTGCACGGCGGCTTGATAGACGTGCAGCGGGGCATCCTGGTAATCGTAAAGGATGTCTACCGCAGGTAGCGCACGCAGGCCACGCACCGAAAACAGCAGGTGCGGGGGCATGGGTGCCGCAGCCAGGTGATAGCGTACCTGGCCATCACACACATGGCCCAGTACCCCAAGCCCGTCGTGCCCAAAGGCATCGGTGCGGCTGGTGTGCTGCTTGGTGCACAGCCGTGCGGCAAGGATATTGTCGTTAAACACGACAAGCACGCCCCGGCCGGTGCTATCCGAATGCGCGGCAACCCGCAGGGCATTTAGCAAATTAAGCGGCCCGTCGGCGCTGGGTGCAGAAGCCGGACGCATGGCACCCACCAGAACCACGGGCTTGTCCGGTGGGGTGGTGAGATGCAGAAAAAAGGCGGTTTCTTCGAGGCTGTCGGTGCCATGGGTGATGACAATGCCATCGATGGAGGGATCTCGGCTGGCCTGCCCGATACGGCGGGCCAGTTGCAGGATGTCAGCCGTGCGTAATGCCCGGCTGTCGAGATTGAAGGGTTGCTCGCAGCGGATATCGGCAATCCGGCTGGCCCCCGGGATGGCGGCCAGCATGGATTCGATGCCCTCGGTAACCTGGTAATCGGTCAGGCGATGGGCATCGGTGGTGGCGGCAATGGTGCCGCCGGTGCCGATCAGCAGCAGACGGGCCATCAGGGGTACAGGCCGCGCACCTGGCGGGCTTCGAGGATACGCGTGCAGGCAACGATAAAGGCTGCTGTGCGCAGCGATACCCCGTGCTGACGGGCAACGCCCGACATTGCACTGTAGGCGGCACGCATCATGGCTTCGAGGCGGTGGTTGATTTCCTGCTCTGTCCAGAAGAAGCTGGAGAAATCCTGTACCCACTCGAAGTAGCTGACTGTGACCCCGCCGGCGTTGGCCACCACATCAGGCACGATAATCGTGCCCTTGGCCGAGATGATGTCATCGGCTTCGGGGGTGGTTGGGCCGTTGGCGCCTTCAACCAGAATGCGTGTGTGGATCAGGTCGGCGTTGTCGCGCGTGATCTGGCCCTCGAGGGCTGCCGGGATCAGGATGTCGGTTTCGAGCGACCAGAACTCGGTGGGGCTAAGTGTCTGGCAGCCAGGGGTGCCGGCAATGCCGCCGGTTTCGTGCACGTGGTCGATCAGGCCGGGGATGTTCAGGCCGCGCTCGTCGTAGACGATGCCGGTGTGGTCGTAGACGGCTACCACCAGGGCGCCGGCATCATGAAACAGCCGGGCTGCGGTGCCACCCACATTACCAAAACCCTGGATGGCGACACGGGCGCCTTTGATGTCGATGCCGGATTCTCGGGCGGCTTCGCAGGCGATGACGTATACGCCGCGGCCGGTGGCTTCGACGCGCCCCAGGCTGCCGCCCAGCGACACCGGTTTGCCTGTGACCACGCCGGTGGTGGTGCGCCCCTCGTTCATCGAGTAGGTGTCCATCATCCAGGCCATGATCTGGCCGTTGGTGTTGACGTCAGGTGCGGGGATATCTTTGGCAGGCCCGATGATGTCGTGGATTTCGCTGGTGTAGCGGCGTGTGATGCGCTCGAGCTCGGATTGCGAGTGTTGGCGGGGGTCGATGCGGATGCCACCCTTGGCACCGCCAAAGGGCAGGTTGACTGCAGCTGATTTCACCGACATCCAGGCCGACAGGGCCATGACTTCGGAGAGCGTGACATCCTGGTGAAACCGCACGCCACCCTTGCCAGGCCCGCGCGAGGTGTTGTGTTGTACGCGATAGCCTTCAAAGTGCGCGATCTCGCCGTTGTCGAGTTCGACAGGCACATCGACAATCAGGATGCGTTTGGGACGTTTGAGTGTTTCAACCCACCGGGCCAGGTTGCCCAGATAGGGAGTCACCCGGTCTACCTGCTCTAGATAGATGCCCCATGGGCCCGGATGAGCGGCATCCATGTAGGAGGGTAAGGTATGGGTGTGAGAGTCAGCCATGAGTACAGCCTTTTTTATGAGTTCAAAATTGACAAGGACATGCAACCGTCACCATTTTAGTGCCACGTTTGATTCTGTGGCAGGCCTGTCGGTGATCAAAGGGGTTTGCGGCTTAGATTTCGTAGTGCTTCAGGCCATCGAGGTTAAGTACCTGGACGGCACCGTACTCGATTTTCAGGAGCCCGGCGGCTTCCAGGGTACGAAGCGCCTGGTTGGTGCGCTGGCGCGAAATACGGGCCAGATAGCCGATTTCTTCTTGGGTGATGTCCAGGCGTGTTGAATTGCCGGGGTACAGCAGGGGGTTGAAGAGCTCGGCCAGGCAGCGTGCCACCCGGCCATCCGGGGCCAGCAGTCGGTCGTGCTCGGCCTTGCCAATAAACTGGGCCACGCGCTCATTGAGCTGATGCAGCAAAAAGCGGTTGAACAGGATGCTGTTATCGAGCAACCAATTGAAGGTATCCGCACGCAGCCGTGCAATGGTGCTGTGTCGCAGCGCAATAATGTCGTACTTGCGGGCCTCGCGTTTCAGCAGCGATCCTTCACCGATCCAGCCACCTGCCGGCACGCCCGTCAGTGAGGCCAGTTTGCCGTCGGCGTTGCCCACGGAAACCTTGATCAAGCCATCCAGCACACCAATCCAGGCGCCGGCCACAACGCCTTTGTGCTCGACGATGGTGCCGGCATCCACCTGTGCGACTGTGGTGTCCTGAACCACCCGGGCTTGCTGGGCATCGTCCAGGAGGTCGAACCAAGCAGCATGCTGCTGCAAAGACTCTGACAGGTTCATGGGGAATTACCCTAGATCATGTGTGAATGTCATATGTGTGACAGTTGCGCCTGTGCGTGCCCTGTACCTTAGTTGCACCGCCCGAGAGAGGCGCCCCATGCAGTACTTGGCGTGGTTGTCCACGTCAGTCCAAGGAGACATCATGGTACAGGAATCCGCCGCGGCGGTAACTTTCCCCGCCTTGTTGATGCATCATGCCGCCGTGCGTGGCCACCGTCCGGCCATTCGCGAAAAAGACCTCGGTATCTGGCAGACACTTACCTGGAAACAGGTGGCCGACGAAGTCCTGCGCGTGGCAGCCGGGCTGGCAGACCTGGGCGTGGCGGCTGGCGAGCACGTGGGTGTGGTAGGAGAAAACCGTCCACGCCTGTACATGGCCATGATGGCTACCCAGTGCCTGGGTGCGATCCCTGTGCCCCTGTACCAGGATGCTGTGGCCGAAGAGATGGCCTATGTCCTGCAAGATGCCGAAATCGGTGTGGTGGTGGTCGAAGACCAAGAACAGCTCGACAAAATGATCGAGGTCTCCGACCGCTGTCCGGCCATCCGTGCGTTGGTCTACGACGATCCGCGCGGCCTGCGCCATTATCAGGATCCGCGGCTGCTGTCCTGGGAAACCCTGCTGCAGCGTGGCGATCAGCATACCGCTGCCCACCCCGATGCGATCAATCAGCGGATGGCGGCCATTGGCCCCCAGGATACCGCCGCCATGTTTTACACCTCTGGCACCACGGGCAAGCCCAAGGGGGTGGTGCTCAGCCACTATGCCCTGATCGACCGCGCACGCGCCATCGAGCGCTTCGAGGGCCTCACCGACCGCGAAGACGTGCTGGCCTATTTGCCACCGGCCTGGATTGGCCAGAACATGTTCTCCTATACCCAGGTACTCACCACAGGGTTCACCGTCAATCACCCCGAGTCTCCCGAAACCGTCGCCATCGACATGCGGGACATCGGGCCCACATATTATTTTGCACCCCCTCGCGTACTCGAAGGCCTGCTCACGCATGTCATGATCCGCATGGAAGACGCCGGCCGCTTCAAGCGCTGGCTGTTTCATCGTGCCATGGGCCTGGCCCGGCGGGTGGGGGCCCATGTGCTGGACAAGGATGGCACTGTCGGCGCCTGGGATCGCTTCAAGTACGCATTGGGCGATCTGCTGGTGTACGGGCCGCTGCGCAATACCCTGGGCATGAGCCGCGTCCGGGTGGCCTATACAGCCGGCGAAGCCATCGGCCCCGATCTCTTCGTGTTCTACCGCTCTATCGGCATCAATCTCAAACAGCTGTATGGGTCGACAGAAACCTCTGTGTTTGTATGCGTGCAGGCCAACGGGCAGGTGCGCGACGACACCGTCGGCCCGCCCTGCGAAGGTGTAGAGATCCGGGTAGCCGATAACGGCGAAATCCAGCTGCGCAGCCCCGGGCTGTTTACCGGCTATTACCGCAACGACGCCGCCACGGCCGAGTCCTACACCAAAGACGGCTGGTATCACACCGGGGATGCCGGTTACCTCGATACCGACGGCCAGCTCAAGATCATCGATCGCGCCAAGGATGTGGGCCGCCTGGCTGATGGCAGTCTGTTTGCCCCCAAGTACATCGAGAACAAGCTCAAGTTTTTCCCCTTCATCAAAGAAGTCGTGGTTTTTGGAGCCGATCGCCCGGAGGTCTGCGCCTTCATCAACATCGATCTCGAAGCCGTGGGCAACTGGGCCGAGCGCCGCGGCCTGCCTTATGCCGGCTACACCGATCTTGCCTCCAAGGACGAGGTCTACGGCGTCATCCGCGAGTGTGTCGAGCAGGTAAATCGCGACCTCTCCCAGGATCCCAAAATGGCGGCCTCACAGGTGGCGCGTTTTCTGATCCTGCACAAAGAGCTGGATCCCGATGACGACGAGCTGACCCGCACCCGCAAAGTGCGTCGGGCGTTTATCGCTCAAAAATATGAAGTGCTGGTTGAGGCCCTCTTTGAGGGGCGCGAGCGCCAATACATCGAAACCGAGGTCAAGTTCGAAGATGGCCGGGTTGGGCGTATTTCGGCCAACCTGCGCATAGAACCGGCCGCTGTGGTGGCCCCAGAACCCCTCAAAAAGGTAGCCTGAATGTCTTCACCCACCACCGATACCCTGCTGGATCCTGCCGTGTCGGGCATGGCGGCCCGCGCCGATCAGATCGGGCCCGTGATTCTCGATCTCCAGAACATCTCGCTGTCCTTTGGCGGGGTCAAGGCACTGACGGATATCTCCTTTGATGTTCGCGAGCACGAGATCCGCGCCATCATCGGGCCCAACGGCGCGGGTAAAAGCTCGATGCTCAATGTCATCAACGGCGTCTATACCCCTCAACAAGGCCGCATCCTGCTGCAAGACCAGCAATTTACGCGGATGAGCCCGCGCCGCGCCGCCGAAATGGGCATTGCCCGTACTTTCCAGAACCTTGCCTTGTTCAAGGGCATGAGCGTGCTCGACAACATCATGACGGGGCGCAATCTGCGCATGAAAAGCGGGGTGTTGGCCCAGGCGTTTCACCTGGGATCCGCCGAGCGCGAAGAGATCGAACACCGTACATTTGTCGAAAACATCATCGATTTCCTCGAAATCCAGGCCTACCGCAAAACACCGGTGGGGCGCCTTCCCTACGGCCTGCAAAAACGGGTGGATCTGGGCCGCGCCCTGGCGATGGAGCCCCGCATCCTGCTGCTTGACGAACCCATGGCCGGCATGAACATGGAAGAAAAGCAGGACATGAGCCGCTATATCCTCGACGTCAACGACGAATTCGGTACCACCATTGTGCTGATCGAACACGACATGGGGGTCGTCATGGATATTTCCGATCGAGTCGTGGTGCTGGATTACGGCCGCAAGATCGGCGATGGCACGCCTGAGCAGGTGCGCAGCAACCCGGAAGTCATCAGCGCCTACCTGGGCACCAGCCACTAAGGGAACACCATGGGATTCTTTCTTGAAACTGTGATTGGCGGCCTGATGAGCGGCATGCTGTATGCCCTGGTGGCCTTGGGCTTTGTGCTGATCTTCAAGGCCTCGGGGGTATTCAACTTTGCCCAGGGTGCGATGGTGCTGATCGCCGCGCTGGCGATGGCACGGTTGTCAGGATGGATTGATGGCTGGCTGGGCGGAGAGTCCCTGATTTTGGCCAATATCCTCGCGTTTGTGCTCAGCGCAGGGTTTATGTGGCTGATTGCCGTGTTGGTCGAGCGCTGGGTGTTACGGTATCTGGTCAATCAAGAAGCCACCACCTTGTTGATGGCCACCATCGGCATCAGTTATTTCCTCGACGGCATTGGCCAGATCATGTTTGGCAGTTCGGTGTACTCCATCGATGTCGGCATGCCCAAAGATCCGATTTTCATCCTCGACAGTGTCTTTGAGGGCGGTGTGCTGGTCAGTCTCGAAGACCTCACTGCCGCCGTGATTGCCGCCGTGCTGGTGGCCGTGCTGGCGTTCTTCTTTCAGTACACCACGGTGGGGCGGGCGCTGCGCGCCGTGGCCGATGATCACCAGGCCGCGCAGTCGGTGGGCATTCCGCTCAACCGCATCTGGGTGGTGGTCTGGACGGTTGCCGGGCTGGTGGCGCTGGTTACCGGCATTGTCTGGGGATCTCAATTTGGCGTGCAGTTCACCCTCTCGACGGCCGCCTTGCGGGCCTTGCCGGTGGTGATTCTGGGCGGGCTTACCTCCGTGCCTGGCGCCATTGTGGGCGGGCTCATCATCGGGGTGGGCGAGAAAGTATCCGAGGTTTATCTCGGGCCGTTTGTTGGGGGCGGGATCGAAATCTGGTTCGCCTACATGCTGTCGCTGGTGTTCCTGCTGTTTCGTCCGCAGGGCCTGTTTGGCGAAAAAATCATCGACCGCGTCTGACCGCGTCAGAGCCCACGGGGGAGACCACATCCATGTTTTATCGTGAAAACGGCCAGTTCAAGAGCAGCTACCGCTCGGATCAGCAGATTTTTCCGATCCGCCAGGACCGCTGGTTTATCGCAATGCTCACATTGCTGGCCTTTGTCGTCGTGCCTGCGGTGGCATCCGAGTACTGGCTGCAGGCCATCCTGATTCCCTTCCTCATTTTGTCGCTGGCAGCGGTCGGGCTGAACATCCTGGTGGGGTACTGCGGGCAGATTTCCATCGGCTCGGGGGCTTTCATGGCGGTGGGCGCCTATGCCGCCTGGAATTTCGGTGTCCGCCTCGATCTCCCCCTGGTGGTTCAGATTTTGCTAGGTGGTGTATTTGCCACGCTGGCTGGTGTGGTCTTTGGTGTGCCCAGTTTGCGGATCCGTGGCTTGTATCTCGCCGTCACCACGCTGGCCGCACAGTTTTTTATGGATTGGGCCTTCTTGCGGATTGGTTATTTCACCAATTATTCCACCTCAGGCAATGTCTCTGTACCGGCGCTCGATTTTTTCGGCCTGCCCGTGGTCTCGCCAGTGCAAAAGTATCTTTTTGTGCTGGGCTTTGTGGTGGTCATCGGCCTGTTGGCCAAAAACCTTGTGCGCGGCGCCATTGGCCGGCAATGGATGGCCATCCGCGACATGGACGTGGCCGCAGCCGTGATCGGTATCCGGCCGGTGTATGCCAAGCTCACCGCCTTTGCCGTCAGCTCTTTCATTATCGGCGTGGCGGGCGCCCTGTGGGCCTATATCCATCTGGGCTCCTGGGAGCCCTTGGCCTTCGACCTCAACCGCTCGTTGCAACTGCTGTTCATCATCATCATCGGCGGGCTGGGTTCCATCATCGGCAGTTTCTTTGGGGCGGCTTTCATGGTGCTGGTGCCGGTGCTGCTTACCAACGTCCCTCATGCCCTGGGCTTGTCCATCCCGGTGGATATCGCTGCGCACATCGAACACATGGTGTTTGGCTTTTTGATCGTGTTTTTTCTGATCGTGGAGCCACATGGTCTGGCCAGACTATGGAGTATTGGCAAGGAGAAGCTAAGGATCTGGCCATTTCCCCACTAGGCGTACGGCATGGGGCTGGGCTTTGGCCCTTGCCCCGCGCATGGCCGGGTGGTGTTATCCCGGGCGGCATCCATCTGGATGCGCTCAATTAAAAAGGTGCCGTTAGCACCAGGAGGAGCTACAGATGAAGCATGTATTCACCAAAGCCACGGCTGCGGTCGTGATGGTTGCAGCCGGTCTGGTGGGTGTTGCCAGTACCGCGCAGGCAGCCGAAGAAAATTTCATCCCCTTGTTTGTCTACCGCACGGGCTCGTTTGCGCCGCTGGGGATCCCATGGGCCAACGGCAAGATTGATTACCTGAAAATGATCAATGCCCGGGATGGCGGCGTCAATGGCGTAAAGATCATCTTTGAAGAGTGTGAAACCGGCTATTCCACTGACAAGGGTGTCGAATGCTACGAGCGCCTCAAAGACAAATTTGGTGGTGCCACCGGCTTTGATACGCAATCTACCGGCATTACCTTTGCCGTCACCGACAAAGCCATGGTTGATGGCCGCTCGGTGATCTCTGTCGGCTATGGTTTGTCGCAATCTGCGGATGGCCGCGTCTTTAAATGGAATTTCCCGCTGCTGGGCAACTACTGGACAGCCTACGATTCCATGATCCAGGACATCGCCAAGAACCTGGGTGGCGAAGACAAGCTCAAGGGCAAGAAAATTGCGCTGGTCTACCACGACTCACCCTTTGGCAAAGAGCCGATCCCACTGCTTGAGGCACGGGCCAAGGCCAATGGCTTCGAGCTGCAAACCTACCCGGTGGCTGCTCCTGGAGTCGAGCAAAAGTCCACTTGGTTGCAGATTCGTAAAAACCGGCCAGATTTCGTGTTGCTGCAAAGCGCGGGCATCATGACACCCACCGCCATTCGCGAAGCACAGTCCGTGGGCTTCCCGCGCGACAAAATGTATGGCATCTGGTGGGCCAGCTCTGAAACCGATGTGGCGGATCTCGGCGATACAGCCAAGGGCTATCGGGGCATCACCATCCAGAACAGTGCCGAGCACGGCCGTGTGCACGACGATGTCAAGAAATATGTGTACGACAAGGGCGAAGGAGCCGACAAAGACGGCAAAACCTTCGGCTCGATTGCCTACACGCGCGGCATGATGATTTCGATGTTGCAAGTCGAAGCCATCCGCACAGCCCAGGAGAAATTTGGCAAGGGCAAGGCGATGACGCCGGAACAGGTGCGCTGGGGCTACGAGAACCTCAATCTTGATGAAGCCAAGCTCGAGAAACTGGGCTTTGCCAAGTTGATGCGTCCTGTGAAGACCACCTGCGAAAACCACATGGGCACCGATTGGTCCCGCATCATTCAGTGGGATGGCAAGAAGTTCAACGTTGTGTCCGACTGGTATCAGTCTGATCCCAAGTTCATCAAACCCCTGGTGCAATCTCTGGGCGAGAAATACGCCGCCGAGAAGAAACTGCCCGTGCGCGACTGCGCAGCCGAGTAAGCAAGACCGGGGCCGGGTATCCCCCGGCCCCCTGGAGACAGGATTATGGAAAGCGTACAGGCCCCAGAGCCCGCACTGTTGCTGGATGTCAATGGTATAGAAGTCATCTATAACCATGTCATTCTGGTGCTAAAAGGCGTGTCGCTCAGCGTGCCCGAGGGTCGGATTGTGGCACTGCTGGGTGCCAACGGCGCAGGCAAGACCACCACATTGCGGGCAATCTCCAATCTGCTGCGTGGCGAGCGCGGTGAAGTCACCAAAGGCAGCATCGTTTATCGTGGCGAGCGTATCGAGTCTTTGTCTCCTGCCGATCTCGTCCAGCGCGGAGTGGTGCAGGTAATGGAAGGCCGGCATTGCTTTGCGCACCTGAGCATCGAAGAAAACCTGCTGACCGGCGCCTATACCCGCCAGCTGGGGCGCGCCGATCTTAATGTGGCACTCGAGCGCGTATATCAGTATTTTCCGCGCCTGAAGCAGCGCCGTAAAAGCCAGGCAGGGTATACCTCCGGCGGCGAGCAGCAGATGGCGGCCGTTGGTCGGGCACTGATGGCGGATCCGCGCCTGATTTTGCTGGATGAGCCCTCGATGGGGTTGGCGCCGCAAATTGTCGAAGAAATCTTCGAGATCGTACGAGATCTCAACCAGCGCGAGGGTGTGAGCTTTTTGCTGGCCGAACAAAACACCAACGTGGCCCTGCGGTATGCCGATTACGGCTACATCCTCGAGAACGGCCGCGTCATGATGGATGGTGCTGCCCGTGCACTTGCCGAAAACGAAGACGTCAAAGAGTTTTATCTGGGCGTGTCGGGATCTGGCCGCACCAGTTTCCGCGAAACCAAATTTTATCGCCGGCGCAAGCGCTGGCTGGCCTGACACACAGGGGGAAGGCATGCAGGCTTACTTTGATGCGCGCGAGACGCAGTCCGCTGAAGACCGCGAGCGCAGCCTCTTTCAGCGGCTACCTGATGTACTGGTTGCAGCTCAGGCCAGGGCGCCTGCCATTGCAAAGCAGCTGCAGGGGCATGATCTCTCCGGGCTGACTACACGCGAAGCGTTGGCTGGCGTGCCTGTTTTGCGCAAGTCCGAGCTTTTGCAGATTCAGCATGCCGCGCGTATGGCACGGCATACGCAGTCTGCGGATGCCGAACGCATCCGCGTATTTGGTGGTGTATCCACCATTGGCTGGGGGGTTGCCCGGCGCGTATTTGCCTCGCCCGGCCCCATCTACGAGCCCGAGTCCGCCAGGCCCGATTATTGGGGCTTTGCGCGTGCCTTGCATGCAGCGGGTGTGCGTGCGGGCGATCTCGTGCATAACTGCTTTTCTTATCATTTCACTCCTGCAGGCTCGATGATGGAAACGGCCGCGCATGCGCTGGGCTGCACCGTATTTCCCGGCGGAGTGGGCCAGACCGAGCAGCAGGTGCGTGTGATGGCCGATCTGGCTCCACAGGCTTACACCGGCACACCTAGTTTCTTGCGCATCATCCTTGAGAAAGCCGACGAAATGGGGGTGGGCTTGCCAACCTTGCGCCGGGCCCTGTTTTCGGGTGAAGCCTATCCGCCCTCGTTGCAGGCCTGGTTTCACGACCGCGGCATACAGGGTTTTCAGGCCTATGGCAGCGCAGATCTCGGCATGGTGGCCTTCGAGTCCGATGCCCGGGACGGCTTGATCCTCAACGAAGACATCATTCTTGAAATTGTCCGCCCCGGCACCAGCCAGCCTGTCGCAGCCGGCGAGGTGGGCGAAGTCGTGGTGACTACCTTCAACCCGGATTACCCACTGGTGCGATTTGGCACCGGAGACCTCTCCGCGATCATGCCGGGCGTGTCGGCATGCGGGCGCACCAATGTCCGGATCAAGGGCTGGATGGGGCGGGCGGATCAAACCACCAAGGTGCGCGGGATGTTTGTCCACCCCGAGCAAATCGCCCGGGTACTCGAGCGCCATCCGGTCATTCATCGGGCCCGGCTGGTGGTTTCGGGCGAGATGGGGCACGACATCATGACGCTGAAGGTCGAGTCGGGCGAAGGTCTGGATCTTGAACAGGTTGCTGAAACCGTCCGCGACCAAACCAAGCTGCGCGCCGTAGTGGATGTTGTCCCGGCGGGCAGCCTGGCCAATGATGGCAAAGTGATCGAAGACGTCCGCAGCTACGATTAAGCCGCGCTATATTTTCTTGCGATACACCAGGCTGATGCGTGCAAATGCCGACTGCAACTGCGGATTGCCGGCCTGAAACACCATCGGCCGGCCTTTTTGCACAAAGCACACCAGCTTTTTGGATGCAAACAAGGGGATGAACTTTGTAGACTGGATCTCCGACCAAGGAACTTCACGCCGCGAAATCCAGGTTTGGCGGATGCCCCAGTCGGAGATCTCGGTTTCGGATGTCCACATGTGCCAGCTCATCCATAGCAGCGCGGCAAAGCACACCAGCAGGCTTAGCCAGACCGTCCAGGGAAGGTTGAGCTCGGCCGCTTGCCCGAGCACCACAAATAAACGAAACGCAATCACGGCCATGATCAGCCATGCAACACCGGCGATCCATCGCGGCCAGGCACGGCCGCGCAAGGGCAGGGGGCCGATCTGCGAGAGGAGTTCGGCGTGTTCTTCAGGGGTCGGACGGTCAAAGGGTGACATAAACAGGAATCAGGATTTTTTGAGTGCCAGGGCGCGGCCGGCCCGGCTGGCGGTGGTGCGGCCAATTTTTTCGGAGATCCAGCTGCCGATATCAACCACGGCATCGAGATCGACGCCTGTATGCAGGCCCTGGCCGTTTAACAGGTACAGGACATCTTCGGAGGCCACATTGCCGGTGGCGCCTTTGGCATAGGGACAACCGCCCAGCCCGGCCACTGAGCTATGGAAAATGCGCACGCCACATTCGAGAGCAGCCAAAATGTTGGCCAGCGCCTGGCCGTAGGTGTCGTGAAAATGCCCGGATACCTGTGTACCCAGATCGGCAACCTGGCCAACTGCTTGCATGACGCGCTTAACCTGGGCGGCGGTGCCCACGCCGATGGTGTCCGCGACGTCGATTTCGTCGCAACCCAAGGCCAGAAAACGCTGGGCAACATCTACAACGGCAGAGATGGGGGTTTCGCCTTGATAGGGGCACCCGAGCGCACAGCTGATGCTGCCGCGCAAACGCAAACCCGCCCGTTTGGCTTCTTGTGCCACAGGCTCGAAGCGGGCGATGGATTCGGCGATCGAGCAATTGATGTTGCGCTGTGAAAAGGCCTCGCTGGCGGCGCCGAAGATGACGACTTCATCCATGTGTGCGGCCAGCGCACCCTCGAGCCCGCGCATATTGGGCACCAGGGCCGAATACAGCGTACCGGGCTTGCGTTGCACCGCAGCCATCACGTCCGCACCATCAGCCATCTGCGGCACCCATTTGGGCGAAACAAATGAAACTGCTTCGATGTTGGCAAAGCCAGCAGCCGCCAGGCGATTGATGAGCTCGGCCTTGATGGCTGTGTCGACAAACTGCTTTTCGTTTTGCAGGCCGTCGCGTGGCCCGACTTCGACGATTTTGATGTGTTCGGTCATGGTAGGCGGGGGTACCTGTGTCGGTGGAGGATTGAACCCTCCATCATAGCGCGGCGTGGGTTTGGCTGGGGAGACAAATAAGGGGAGGCAGGGGCCCTGGCCTGGAAGCCAGTGGGCAGTGGCAACCGGAGTGTCATCAGCGCCGCTGATAACGCCCGTCAGGCAGGCGTGACAGCAGGCCTCGCATTTCCAGCAAGGTGAGCTGGCCCGTGAGGTGGTCGAGTGGCCATTGGGTGTGGGCTTGCAGCGCGTCGATGTTTTTGGGCTCGTAGCCCAGGGCACGCAGCAGAACTTCGGTGTCTGGATCGGGCGCGGTGTCGGTAGCCGGCGGCGAAGGAGTATTTGTCGAAGAGCCCGATGCGCCGGTTTGTGTGAGTGTCTGGCTGATTGAAGCTGGCGTATCTGCCCTTGAAGAACTGGCCGCCGGTATGCCGGACAAGGATGTCTGGGAGAGTTCTTCGAGAATGTCCTGGCCGGATTCCACCAGCTTGGCGCCCTGGCGGATCAGTGCGTGGCAGCCCTTGGACAAGGGAGAGTGAATGGAGCCGGGAATTGCAAAAACCTCGCGTCCGAGTTCGCCCGCCAGCCGTGCCGTGATCAGCGAGCCGCTGTGTGTGGCCGCCTCGACCACCAGTACCCCCTGGCCCAACGCAGCCACTAGACGATTGCGCCGGGGAAAATGATATTTCAGCCCCTGGGTGCCTAACGGAAACTCCGACAGCATCAGGCCTTGCCCGGTAATTTCGTGCGCCAGTGCGCGATGGCTGGCAGGATACACGCGGTCTATCCCCGTGCCCAAGATGGCCAGCGTGCTGCCCTTGCCTGGCCCCGCAGCCAGTGCCCCCCGATGTGCGGCGCCGTCGATGCCAGCTGCCAGCCCGCTGACCACGCACCAGCCATGTCGGGCCAGATACTCGGCAAAATCGTGAGCATTGCGTTCGCCCTCGGGGGTGGCACTGCGTGCGCCCACAATGGCCAGCATGGGTCGGGCCAGCACTGAGAGCTGGCCATGGGCATAGAGCACAGGTGGCGAATCCTCCAGTTGCAGCAGTGTGGCCGGGTAGAGTGGGTCGGCCAGCGTCAGTAGGT
Organism: Castellaniella sp. FW104-7C03; assembly: GCF_040276085.1. NCBI lineage: Bacteria > Pseudomonadati > Pseudomonadota > Betaproteobacteria > Burkholderiales > Alcaligenaceae > Castellaniella > Castellaniella sp. FW104-7C03. The sequence continues at coordinate 282,580 of NZ_JBELOK010000004.1, read as the reverse complement.
GGTGTTGCGGGTGATCCAGCCAACGGACGGTGTCGTCGATGGTTTGCTGCAAATTGGCCGCGGGCGCCTGGCGCAGCCGCGCCGCCAGCCCTGGGTCGAGGTATCTGGCCAGGTTGCTGGTGGAGGCCGTGTAGATGTTATGTGGCAGGCTGAACACCGATAAAAGCCGATGGATGCGTCCGGCCCCCAGATCGGGTTCTAGTGTCAGGCGGATCCAGGCCCGCAGTTCGGTGTCTTCCAGGAGGATGGGCATGCTGGCAGTGTGCCATGATTTTGATACCCCATCAGTGCCTGTGGGACATTCACACGGCAGTGAGAGCGGAAAACATGTTTTATGATAGAGCTTTAGGCATTACAGAATCAGGCAATCGATATGGCTTTGCTTCCTATTCTCAAATATCCCGATCCCCGGCTGCACACTGTGGCGGCGCCGGTCGGGCAGGTCGACGATCGCATCCGCCAACTGGTCAATGACATGGCAGAAACCATGTACGCAGCGCCCGGCGTGGGCTTGGCTGCCACTCAGGTGGATGTCCATGAGCGTGTCGTTGTTATCGATATCTCCGAAGAAGGCAACGATCTCCATGTGCTGATCAACCCGGAAATCACCTGGAAAAGCGATGAACTTCAAACCTACGAAGAAGGCTGCCTGTCGGTGCCGGGGGTTTACGACGAAGTCCAGCGCGCCGCCCGGATCCACGTGCGTGCCCTCAATACCCAGGGCGAACCCTACGAGTTCGACGCAGATGGCCTGTTGGCCGTGTGTGTCCAGCACGAGCTTGATCACCTCTTGGGCAAGGTGTTTGTCGAGTACCTGTCTGTGCTGAAGCAAAACCGCATCCGTACGCGTCTGCGCAAGCAGCAGCGCGAGGCGCAGCGCGAAGCGGCAGGAGTATAAAACCCATGCGGTTGGTGTTTGCAGGTACCCCGCATTTCGCGCAACAGGCACTTTTGGCCATTATCCGGGCCGGGCATTCTGTGGTGGGGGTGCTTACCCAACCCGATCGTCCCTCTGGCCGGGGGATGAAGCTTCAGGCCAGTCCCGTCAAGCTGGCCGCCCAAGAGGCCGGTATTCCAGTGCTGCAGCCCCGCAGCTTGCGTCTGGATGGCAAGTATCCGGACGAGGCCGGCGAGGCTCAGGCGACACTGGCCGGGTGGGCGCCCGATGTGATGGTGGTGGCTGCGTATGGCTTGATCCTGCCTCAGTGGGTGCTGGATCTTCCTCGCTATGGTTGCCTCAATATTCATGCCAGCCTGCTGCCCCGGTGGCGCGGCGCGGCGCCGATTCAGCGGGCAATAGAATCCGGTGATGCTGCCACCGGCATCACGATCATGCAGATGGATGCGGGCCTGGATACCGGGGCGATGCTGTTGCAGACCTCCCGCCCTATCGGGCCGGATGATACCGGCGCCAGCTTGCATGATGCCCTGGCGCACATGGGTGCCCAGGCAATCCTGCAGGTGCTTGATCAGGTGGCCGCGGGGCGTGCGCCTGCCCCGGTGCCACAACCGGCAGATGGCATTACGTATGCCGGGAAACTGCAAAAATCAGAGTCTGTGCTGGATTTTTCTTTGCCGGCCCACATGCTGGCGCAGCGTATCCGGGCCTTCGATCCTTTTCCGGGCACCACACTGGCTTTGCCGGGGATTGATCAGCCTGTCAAGGTATGGGCGGCACATGCCGTGACGCTTGCCCAAAACGAGGCACCCGGCACTTTGTTGTCGGTGGCCCCCGAGGGCATCGATATGGCCACTGGCGACGGCGTTTTGCGCATTACCGAGTTGCAAAAGCCCGGTGGGCGGCGACAGCCTGTGAGTGTGTTTGTGCAGTCGTATCGGCCCGATTAAAGGCCAAACAAAGCCTTAACTGCCGGATTTTTTTCGGGACGTGTCGATCCCCAGCTGCTTCAACTTGCGGTACAGGTGAGTGCGCTCGAGGCCGGTGCGCTCGGAGACACGTGTCATGCTGTGATTTTCGTGCAGCAGGTGATATTCGAAATAAATGCGCTCAAACTCGTCGCGGGCTTCACGCAGGGGTTGGTCGAGGGTGATGGGGCCCACGTGTGAGTCGTCGGGGGCCGCTGCCATCACGGGGGCTGCCTGAGCCGCCGCAGTAGTGGCCGCACCGCCATTGATCGCCGGTGTTTGTGTAAACACCGGATCCGGAATCACCGGGCGCTCGGTGCGGGTGCGCATGGATTCGGGGATGACTGGCCGCGCCAGGCCTGCCGCCACGGTTTTAAGCAGCTTTTGCAGGGTGATGGGCTTTTCGAGAAAATCGACAGCCCCGATGCGCGTGGCTTCGACTGCGGTATCGACAGTGGCATGGCCGCTCATCATGATGACCGGCATATTGAGCAGACCTTGGCTGGACCACTCTTTAAGCAGGCTGACGCCATCGATGTCCGGCATCCAGATATCCAGTAGAACCAGATCAGGACGCTGACGCAGGCGGAAATCACGCGCTTGGGCGGCGTTTTCGGCGAGCTCGACTGTGTGTCCTTCGTCGTAGAGGATTTCGGACAGCAGCTCGCGGATACCAATTTCGTCGTCGACCACCAGAATTCTGGCCATATTACCTCGCCTGTGTATTGTGACTATTATCCTGTGCCTGATCCCTGACGTCCAGCCGTGCTGTGCCGGCGGCCAGCCGCGAGAACAGGATCGAGATGCGGGCGCCGCCTTCGGTGCGGTTGGAAATATCCACCTGGGCGCCATGTTCTTCGACAATTTTCTTGACGATCGCCAGCCCCAGGCCCGTGCCGGTTGCCTTGGTGGTGACATAGGGCTCGAACACCCGGTGCAGCACTTCGGGGGCGAATCCAGGGCCGTTATCAGACACTGTGAGGCGCACCTGTGGCGGGCGACTGGTGTCTTCCGGGTGGATGGCACGCGTTTGTACGCGCAATTCTGCTTGCTCTTTGCCCACGTGGCTTTGGGCGGCATCCCGGGCATTGGCCAGCAGGTTGTGGATCACTTGCCGCAGTTGGGCCGGATCACCCATGATCACCGGGAGGGTCTCTGCCAGGTGCGCGTCGATGTGCAGGCCTGAGCGAGTGCGGTCGGGATGATCGGGATCCCAGCCGTACAGCGTGAGCACGTCGATCAGTAATGCATTGAGGTCGATGTCCTGCATCTGGGCTGGTGGGGTGCGGGCGTATTCGCGGAAATCATCCACCATGCGTTTGAGGGAGGCTACCTGATTGACGATTGTCTGGGTGGATCGCTGCAGCATCGCCGCGTCCTCGGGGTTCAGGCGGTCGCTCAGTTTCATGGCCAGGCGTTCGGCCGACAACTGAATCGGGGTGAGCGGGTTTTTGATTTCGTGGGCCAGGCGCCGTGCAACCTCGCCCCACGCCACCGTGCGGCTGGCCGAGATTACCTCGCTGATGTCGTCAAACACCACCAGATAACCATCTTCGTGTCCGTCCATCACCAGCCGTGTGCCGCGTGCCAGCAAGGCGATGATGTGTTTCTTGCGTTCGTTGTCCGGCGCTTCCTGAAGCTCGATTTCGAATTGCTGCTGCCAGTAGGGACGTGTGGATTCAACCGCTTCGTGGGCCGCAAACGCCTGCCGGATAAGCTGCGCAAGCGCCAGCGCACCGTCCACGGTTTCCAGCGGACGCCCCTGACAGGTACGCAGATCGATATGCAGGATGGACTGCGCCCCCTGGTTAAACAGCGTCAGGCGAAAGCTGTGATCAAACACCAGCACGCCCGAAGACAGATTGCTGAGTACCGATTCAAGGTACAGATTGCTTTGTTCAAGTTGACGCCGGTGGCGGTCGACCATCCCCCGTGCCTCGTCCAGCTGGCGCGTCATGGCATTGAAGGATCGGGTGAGTTGCCCGACTTCATCGCGGGCCGGGGGCTCAGGCAATGGCCGGTAATCGCCCACCCCCACGGCTTGTGTGCCTGACGCCAGCGTCAGCAGCGGCCTGACCAGGCGTCGCGAAACCGCCAGTGCCACAACCACGGCCGCAAAAACAGCCAGAATCAGGGCTAGCGTGAGCGTGATGCCATACAGCTTGCGCAGGCCCAGGCGCGACAGGGCAAGTTCTTGATAATCCTGAAACCCTTGTTGTACCTGGTTGGCGTTGTGTGCAATGCGTTCGGGCACCGCCTGGATGACTTGCAGCCAGCGTGAGTCGCTGCCCAGGCCCATGGCGGTGCCCAGACGATCCGTGTTGGACCCCAGGGGTATCACTACCCGAAGGTGCAGTCCTGTGCTGGTGGGGCCAGAGCCAGGTTTGACGTCGGATTCGGCTGCCGAATACCCTTGAGAGACCCGCAGCTGGTTCATCACGCTGCTGGGCGGCAGATCGGGCAGCAGTTGGCCAAAGGCGGTGGAAGAAAACGCTACCAGCCGGCCGTTGCCAGTAAAGACCATGGCTTCGTCGATACCGTTGGATTCGCGCAGCGAGGTGATCAGCAGGGCAATCTCGGGATCGCTGGTATTGGCAAGCCGGGTGCCCATGTTGTGGGCGCGGCCGCTGAGCTCAGCCAGTTGTGCATCCAGTGCCGCCCGGCCCAGATTGAGACCGGCTTCCAGAGCGCTGTCAACGCGGACATTGAACCAGGATTCAATGGATCGTGACATGAATTGCACGGAAAGGACGTAGATGATGAGGCCGGGCAAGATCCCGATCAGGGTGAAATACAGAGTAAACCGGGCCGTCATCCGGGCGCCAAACTGGCGGCGCCTGACCTGGCGGATCAGGCGTACCGACAACATGGCCACCCACGAGATCAGGGCAACCGCCAGCACGCCATTGAGCAGCAGCAGCACATCGTATTGCTGGGCATATCGTGACGCATTGCCTGTCGACCAGACCAACAGGCCCAGCAGTGCAACCGCGCTAACGGCGGCCACCAGCAGGGTAACGCGTAGCGCCCAGCGCGTCAGTCGTGGGGCGTATCGTCGATAAGAGAAAATGCGAAGTTTTTCCATGGTGTGTTCAGGGACCAGGCATTGCTGTTAAGCGCATCTACCTGAAACGGGCGGGCCAGACGGGAGGTATCCAGACGCAGCCGGATCTGGCCGATGTATTGGATGCCTGGCTGAAGGCTGTGTGGAGCGCCTACGGGCCACTGGCGGATGTGCCGTACGAGGTCGAGCGCTTCATCCAGCGATGTGGCGGGCAAGGAGCGTTGACCCACGGTGACGTGCCATTGGCGGGTAAGTGCGTTGTATTGGATGCGCCAGGTTTGCTGCGTGCTGACCACGGATTTATCAATCCACCACCAGCGTGGCTGCAGAATGTTGAGATCCACCGTGAAATACAGCGGGACGCCCTTTTGGGCAGCGTCATGAAGCTCGCTGCTCAGGGTGAAGTCGATATCCACGTCCAGCATCAGTTGCCCCTGCGGCGCTGTGGGCTGTACGTGCATCACGTGCGCCTCGCGGCCGTATGCCGCTGGCAGGAGGGTCAGCAGGCAGAACGTCAGGACGATCAGGGAACGAAGCATGCAAAGGCCGGACGAAATGAGGCAGACGATGGCGTATTGTTGATGACACGGGGCGCAAGCGCAAGTTGGCCTGCTTCTGGTGCCTCGTGCCAGGCTCAGGCGGGCTTGCGGATCAGGGCATAAAAGAAGCCGTCTCCGGTGTCTGCAAGCCTGGGCAGCATGTGTCCGGGGGCGGGCAGCCGCAGGGCCTCGGGGTGGCGTGTCATGAATGCCTGGATCTGTTGTTCGCCTTCTTGCGGGAAAACCGAGCAGGTGGCATACAGCAGATGGCCGCCGGGTTTGAGCAATGGCCATAAGGCATCGATAATGCGCGCCTGAAGGGCAGCGGTTTGCTTGAGGTCTGTCGCGCGCCGCAGCCAGCGGATATCCGGGTGGCGGCGCACCACACCCGATGCGGTGCAGGGCACGTCCGCCAAAATGACATCGTAGGGCTGGCCATCCCACCAGGCGGCGGGGTCGGCCGCGTCTGCGCATTGCAGGCTGACAGCATTGTCCAGAAGCTGCAATCGTTGCAGGTTCTCGTTCACACGTGCCAGGCGTGTGGCATCGCTATCCAGTGCAGTCAGCTCCAGACGGGCACGCTCCAGCAGGTGGGCCGTCTTGCCACCGGGAGCGGCACAGGCGTCCAGAACGCGCATGCCGTCTTGCAAGGGCAGCAGTTCGCCCGCCTGCTGCGCAGAGATATCCTGAACCGACCACCAGCCCTCAGTAAAACCAGGGATCTCGCGAACCGGACGTGGTTGCGCCAGCTGGACACCGGATGTGCCCACCGGGTGGGCGGCAATCTCCGCCTGGGTCAGGCGGGCCAGGAAGTCTGTTCGGGAAATCTGGCGGGTATTGACGCGCAGGGTCATGGGGGGTGGGCACTCGCCCGATTGCAGGATTGCCTGCCAGTGCTCAGGCCAGGCCTGCTGCATGGCCTGAATCCACCAATCGGGGTGGTTCCAGCGTGCGGGCCCCTGTGATTGAATCTGCGCCAGCAGGGTGTTGCGCTCGCGGCCATAGCGGCGCAACACGGCGTTGATCATGTTTTTGGCCGGGCGGGTATGGCGATCAGCGGCTGCTGCCTGCACGAGTTGATTGACCAAAGTATGCTCCGCATACAGAGGTGTGCCGGGCGCCTGGCTTTGACCCTCATCCTCGCGCAGGCGGGCTTCCAGCAGGCAAAGCCCCAGCAGCAACATCGCTTCAGTGAGACGATTGGCCGGGCGCCGGGGTACCAGTGAAGCCTGCGCCGCCTGAGCGAAGCCCAGCTGGCGCATGGCGTGAAACGAGAGTGCCTGTGCTGCCGGGCGAAGATCGGCGGGTGTGCGCTCGAGGGTGTCGGAGAGCGAGCGGCCTTCGAGCACACCGCAGATGGCCCGGGCGGCAGCCAGCAACTGCTGTGCCAGCCCGATGCTGCGGGGGTTCATGCGGGTTCGTCCGGCTTGCGGGGCACCACACGTGGTGGTGGTTTGCCGTCTTCAAGGGGGTTGGCGCGTTTGAAGACCGTGACAGGGATCTCGCCCACCACCCCACGCCGGGCCTGAACACGCCAGGCGTGCCCGTAGGCAACCTCAAGGCTCAGATGAATGGTGCCATCGTCGTGGCGGCGCCGCTCGAGTGCCTTGATGAGGCGTGCACGCCAAGCTCGGCCGGCCAGGCCGGCACGCCGCTGCGCGTGGGGGTTGCCGCCCAGTATATGGACGTCGTCCAGCAGCTTTTCTGCGGTTTTGTAGGTAAGAGTGATGACTTCCTGATCCATGACGGGGTCGGCAAATCCCACTTGCAGCATCAGGTCGCCAAAATCGTGCATGTCCACGAATTCCATGGGCCGGGTGTCCAGCCCCGCCTCGGCCACGGCGTCACGCAGCTCGCGCAGGGATCCTGGCCCCAGGCTCGAATACATGGCCAGTGCGTCATTGCGCAGTATCCGGCGCCATTCTTGCAGCACCAGGTGGGGTTCGGCATGCCAATGCAGGGCCAGATTGGACCACACCAGGTCCAGGCTTTGGTCGGCCAGGCCGGTTTCGGCCAGATCGGACTCGATGAACTCGGGTTGTGGCGTGGGCTTGTTGCGCAGCCGGTGCCAGAACCCCGGCTTGCTGAGGTAGCGGGCACGGGCGGTATCCAGCAAGGCAGCGCAGTGATCCTGGCCGATGTAATGCAAGTCGGGGTAGCGGGCCCTTAAGGGATCCAGTGCGTGAGCGGCCCCGCAACCGGCATCCAGGATGTCGTGGGGTGCGATACGGATATAGCTGAGCCGGCGCAGCATGCGTTGGGCGATCTCGCCAAACAGGAACTGCGCGGCATCCAGTGGCGCGCGCCGGGCAAACTGGCGCGACACGGCCGTGGGGTCGATGGGAAGACGGGGAAGCTGTGGCATAAAGGGTCAAGGCCGGCAATGCGGCGCTGCCTTCTGTGGTGAGATGGCGGCAATGGCAAAAATCGAAGGTGACATTATGCGGCATCTGGCCAACTGGCGCGACTGGCGGCAGTGGATTCCGGCAGAATGCCCGGCCTGTGGGGTACGGCAGGCCGGGCAGGGGATATGTCAGGCGTGTGCCGCCGGCCTGTTTGCGCACCGTCATGTGCCTCGCTGCCCGGTGTGCACCCATCCGCTTATGGCGGGCCGTTGCCCGGATTGCCCGGCAACGCCGCCTGCCTACACACGCGTGATCACGGCGTTTGATTATGCAGGTATCGGGCGTCAACTGGTCCACGACTACAAAGTGTGCGCCCGTCTGTCGCTGACCCGGCTTCTGGCGGATATGCTGGCGCAGGCAGTCCGGCAAGCGGGTGCGGATGCCCGCTTGCCGGACTGGATTGTGCCGGTGCCTGCTCATGCCACTGCCGTGCGTACCCGTGGGTTCAGCCCGCCCGCAGAAATTGCACGCCGGCTGGCGCGCGAGTTTGGCCTCCGTTGCCACCTCGATGGCTTGCGGCGCGTGCAGGTGCGCCCGCGGCAGGCCTCAATGAATCGCGCTCAGCGCCTGCGCGCCCAGGCCGGTGTGTTTGCTGCTGGCGAAGATCCTCCCGTGCGGCTGAAGGCGGCGCCTGTTCTGTGGCGGCCTGGCTGCTTACGGGCGGGCAATCAGCCTCTTTTGGCGGATGCCTACGTTGTCGTGGTGGACGATGTAATGACCACTGGCGCCACATTGCAGGCCGTGGCTGACACCCTGAAGACGGCGGGTGCTGCGCGGGTAGACGGTTGGGTGCTGGCGCGCACGGTTTGCCAGCCCCTCGGGTCGGGCCCCACGCCAGATCTACAATGACACTTTTTCTGAGACCCTATGTTTCACGTCGTGCTGGTCGAACCGGAGATCCCGCCCAATACCGGTAATATCATTCGCCTTACCGCCAACACTGGCACTTTTTTGCACCTGGTTCGCCCCCTGGGGTTTCCGCTGGATGATGCGAAGATGCGCCGGGCCGGCCTGGATTATCACGAATGGGCGCAAATGCAGGTGCACGATACGCTGGCACAGGCCTTTGACCACATCGGTGGCGACCCCGCCCGCCGCTTTGCACTCACCACCCGCGGTTCGGTGCTGATCGGCCAGCAGCCGCTGCAGCCGGGCGATGTGTTTGTGTTTGGCCGCGAGACGGCCGGCTTGTCTGAAGAACAGATGGCACTGTTTCCTGCCGGGCAGCGGATCCGGCTGCCCATGCGCCCGCAACAGCGCAGCATCAATTTATCCAATGCTGTGGCGGTTACCGTTTTTGAAGCCTGGCGTCAGGCTGGATATGAAGGCGGTGTGTAAGGCGCGTTTATTCGGGGCGTGCGTCGCGGGCCAATAGCCTGGCCACGGCCTGATGGGGGGGCAGGTTGGCAAACAGTACCTGGCACACGGCGTCCGTGATGGGCAGATCCACATTGTGGCGTCTCCCCAATGCCAGGGCGGCCTGTGCGCAGCGTACGCCTTCTGCGGTCATCCCGTTGGCCAGGATGCTTTGCAAGGAATGCCCTTGTCCCAGGGCAACGCCCACTTGCCGGTTGCGCGAAAGATCGCCCGTTGCAGTTAGCACCAGATCGCCCAGGCCGGTCAGGCCGGTAAAAGTTGCTGCGCGCCCGCCCAACGAAACCCCCAGGCGCTGGATTTCTGCCAGGCCGCGGGTGATGAGGGCCGCCCGGGCGTTGGTGCCCAGCTGCAGGCCGTCGCTGATCCCACAGGCGATGGCCATGACGTTTTTTAGCGCGCCACCCGCCTCAACCCCGATGATGTCACGGGTGGTGTAGATGCGTGCCTGATTGCCGTGAAACGCCGCCTGGGCAACCTCGCCGGTGTCGGCATGGGTGCTGGCAACGGTCAGTGCCACGGGAAGCCCCTGCGCCACTTCGCGGGCAAACGAGGGGCCTGAGAGCACGCCGGCATGCAGCCAGGGCAGATGCGCCAGTGAGTCGCACAGGATCTGATGCGGCCACTGCAAGGTATCGGGGCTGATCCCCTTGCATGTCCAGAGCAGATGCACGGTGCCCGGGGCGTGCGCCGGAAAATGGCGTGCCAGGTGCCGGCAGGTTTCCGGCATCCCGGACATCGGAACGCCCAGCACAATCAGGCGCAGAGTGCCTTTGGGGGCATCCAGAACATGGGACAGCGCGTCATCCCAGTGCGGCGTGGCGCGCAGCGAGACTGGCAGTTCGATGTCTGACAGATAGCGGGGATTGCGGTGGGCTTGTTGTATTCCCTGCGCGGTGGCGGGGTCTCGGGCCCACAGCACAGTATCGGCCTGACGGCTGGCCAGGGCGGCCAAGGCGGTACCCCAGTTGCCGGCACCCAGAACAGCCAGACGGACAGTGGACATGGTGGTGTGCAGATAAGTAGCGCTGATTGGCAGGCCCTGAGGGGCCTGGCCGGATGGTCTGGCTTAGTTGCGCGCGCCCGGGGGGAGGATCAGGCCGGAATCTTCGCCTTTTTCCTGTTGGCCGTTTTGCTGTGCAATGCGTTGCTCGTAGAGCGCCTGGAAGTTCATTTCGCTGAGATGCAGCGGAGGCAGCGAGGTGCGCGTGATGGCATCGGCCACATTGGCGCGCAGATAGGGGTAAAGCATGGTGGGGCAGACAATGCCCAGCAGGGGGTCGAGTTGGTCGGCCGGGATGTTGGCGGCTTCGAAAATGCCCGCCTGGCTGAGCTCGACCAGGTAAACGACTTTGTCGCCAATGCGGGTGGTGACGGTTGCCGTGACGACGGCTTCGAAGACGGACTCGGCCAGTTGTTCGCCACCCACCTGGATGGAAACTTCGACGGTGGGACCTTCGGGCTCGAGGAAAATTGCCGGTGCATTGGGCATCTCGAGAGAGAGGTCTTTGACATAGGTACGTTGCAAGCCGAAGCTTGGGGATTGGCCGTCGGTTTGGTTTTCTTCAGACATGTGGGGTTCCGTGCAAGGGTCGGTGGAAGGGGATCAAGCCTGTAGCAAGGGCAACAGGCCGTCTGCGCGATCGAGGGCGGACAGATCGTCGTAGCCGCCAATGTGGCGTTCGCCGATATAGATTTGCGGTACTGTGCGCCGGCCGGTGCGTTCCATCATGATGGAACGTTGGGCGGGGTCGCGATCGACATAGATTTTATGAATTTCCTGGACGCCGCGTTGTTTGAGCAGCATCTCGGCGCGTGTGCAATACGGACACACGGTGGTGCAGTACATCGTAATGTGTGACATCAAAAGACTCTATCAGGATTTCTTGAGTGGCATGCCGCCTTCGGTCCAGGCGTTCAGGCCGCCATCAAGACAGGATACCCGTTGAAAGCCGTGTTTGCGCAATTGCGTGACGGCACGGGCGCCTTCGCGGCCGTGGGCGTCTACCACGACAATCGGTTTGTCCTGGGGGAGCGTGCCCACGTGGCTCTCGAGTGTATCGAGCGTGATGTTGCGCGCTTGCGGGATGTGACCGGCCTTGAATTGCTCGGCAGGGCGAATGTCGACGAACAGGCCTTGTTCGCGATTGATCTGCTGGATGGCGTCGGTGAGGGCGATGCGTGCGTTTGAGCGTCCCTTGGATAGGGAGGGCCACAGCAGCAAGGCGCCCGATGCCAGTGCAATCAGCACGATCCAGAGGTTGTTCTGGCCAAGTAAAAAGTCCACGGCGATTCCTGTTACAGCGGTGAGAGGGAATTGTATGCTGGGGGATTATAAAATGATCAGCTATTTTCAACTTTTCAGACTGGCAGCTCATGTACAAACTAGTCCTTATGCGTCATGGCGAGAGCCAATGGAATCTCGAAAACCGTTTTACAGGCTGGACAGATGTCGACCTCACCGACACTGGCCGTGCCCAGGCGCAACAGGCGGGTGCATTGCTCCGCGCCGAGGGTTTCGAGTTTGACCTGGCCTTTTCATCCGTGCTCAAGCGTGCCATCCGCACCTTGTGGATTGCGCTGGATGCCATGGATGCCATGCACACCCCGATCGGGCTGAGCTGGCGGCTCAACGAGCGCCATTACGGTGCACTTCAGGGGCTGAACAAGGCCGAGACCGCTGCACAGTATGGCGAAGCGCAGGTGCTGCAATGGCGCCGCGCCTACGATATCGCCCCCGAGCCCCTGTCCCAGGACGATCCGCGCCATCCACGTTTCGATGCGCGCTATCGCCGGGTGCCGGCCGATCAGTTGCCCGCCACCGAGTGCTTGCGTGACACCGTCGACCGCGTGGTGCCGTTTTGGGATGATTCCATCGCACCAGCCATCCGTGCGGGTCGGCGTGTGCTGATATCTGCCCATGGCAACAGCCTGCGTGCCCTCATCAAGCACCTGGATGGTCTGTCAGACGAAGAAATCATTGGTCTTAACATCCCCACCGGGCAACCGCTGGTCTACGAGCTCGATGCCGAGCTTCGTCCGATTCGTCATGCTTATCTGGGCGATGAAGAAAAAATTCGTGCCGCCATGCAGGCTGTGGCCAATCAGGGTAAGGCGCAGCAGGGCTGATATGCGTGTTCTGGGGCTGGGTTTGATGGTGTGTCTGGTGGCCTTGTCCGCCAGCGTTCAGGCGTCGCTGCAAACTCGGCAGGCCCAGGCGCAAGAAGACCGCAAGGCGTTGCGCGAGCAGATCGAGGCTGTGCAAAAGCACATTGATTCCTCCGAGTCTGCCCGCGAGGACGCTTCCCGGGATCTCAAGGCTTCCGAACAGGCCATCTCCGACATTACCCGGCGCCTGGTTGATCTGGCCCAGCGTCGTGAGGCGCTGGACAAAACCTTGCAAGAGCTCTCCAGCGCCCGTCAGCAGCAGATGGCTGAGTTTGGTCGCCAGCGGGATGCATTGGCCAAACAGTTGCGCGCGCAGTATGCCAGCGGCCTGTCTCCCTGGACGGCCTTGCTGTCGGGCGAGGATCCCCAGGAGATCGGCCGTGCACTGGCCTATCTGGCCTATGTGTCGCGCGCACGCACCGATACCTTGCAGTCCGTGCAAAAAACGGTCGATAAGCTGGCAGCGCTGCAGCGTGACACTGACGCCCGCCAGGCAGAGCTCAACACCTTGTTGGACGATACCAAAACGCAAAAGCAGGCGCTGCAAGAGCAGCAACATGAGCGGCAGGTGGTGCTTGCCAAGGTGCAGGCGCAGCTCAAGACACAACAGCAGCAGGCCGAGCACCTGCAAGCTCGAGACACACGCCTGGGCTCACTGATCAAATCACTGGATGTCGAGATTGCCAAGGCCGAGGCGCGCAGGCAGGCAGCCATCAAGGCGGCTGCCGAACAACGTGCCCGTGAGAAAGCCGAGCAGGCCCGCCGGGCGCGGCAGCTGAAAGCCGAACGTGAGCAGGCAGCACGCCATGCGCAAGAGATACGCGAGCAGGCCGAACGTCACGTCCGTTCTTCAGAAACCCCTGCGCAGGGCCTGACTGCAGAAGAGCAGGTAGCCTCGGCGCCAGGGGGCCAGGCACAGAAGGCAGAGCCCCGCGAGGATGCCTCACTGGCCCCGCGCACGATGCCCGAGCAAGGGTTTGCTGGTTTGCACAAACGTTTGCCGCGGCCCGTGCAGGGTGATCTGCTGGGACGCTTTGGGGCCCAGCGGCCTGAGGGCGGCCTGTGGCGTGGTGTCGTACTGAGGGCGGCTGCGGGCACCCCGGTGCGCGCCGTTGCGCCGGGACGGGTGGTGTATGCCCACTGGCTGAGTGGTTTTGGCAATTTACTGATCATCGACCACGGTCAACAGTATCTCAGTATCTACGGTTACAACCAGGCAGTGCTCAAGCAGGTGGGCGATATCGTGGCGCAAGGCGATGTCGTGGCCAGGGTGGGGGCCACCGGGGGACAGGTAGATCCGGGGTTGTACTTCGAACTGCGCCATCAGGGGGCTCCCATCAACCCCCAACTATGGTTGCAGCCTTAATTTCTGTACTATGTTAGGTTTGGTGCGCGTTCTTTTTGCAGCGCATCAAGCCTGAATTCAGGCACCACAAGACACTTATCCTAGAGGCGTGCATGGGCACTCGAAAAAATCGATCGTTGGGCTGGATCATGGTGGGGATGCTGGGCGGCGTATTGCTTACCCTGGGCATCACGGCAACCGCCCAAAAGGGCGAGCCCCTGCCATTAAAAAGCTTGCAGCAGTTTGCCAACGTCTATGGTGCCATCAAGTCCAGCTACGTAGAGCCGGTTGCCGATCAGGTATTGATGGATGACGCCATCAAGGGGCTTTTCTCTGATCTCGACCCCCACTCTGTGTATCTGGACGAAGAAGCCTACAAACAGATGCAGGATATCACCCGTGGTGGCTTTGGCGGGCTGGGCATCGAGATCGGTACCCAGGACGGCATGCCCAAGGTGATCGCGCCCATCGAAGACACACCAGCTGCCCGGGCCGGGATCCTCACGGGCGACCTCATCACCGAAATCGATGGCGAGCCCACCAAGGGCATGTCGCTTAATGATGCGGTCAAAAAAATGCGGGGCGAGCCCGGCACCCCGATCGTCCTGACGGTTCAGCGTGCGGGCAGCAACAAGCCGCTCAAGTTTCATATCGTGCGCGAAATGATCAAGACGCGCAGTGTGCGCGGCAAGATGCTGGCACACAATATTGCCTACGTGCGTATCAGCCAGTTCCAGGATCGCACCACATCCGATCTCGTAAAAATGCTGGCAAACTTTGGTAAAAAGCAGGCCCCCAAAGGCCTGGTGCTTGATCTCCGCAACGACCCGGGGGGTCTGCTGGATGGCGCTATTGGCGTTACCTCGGCCTTCATAGAACCCGGCAAGCTGGTGGTGTCTACCAAGGGCCGCATTCCCTCGTCCAACGAAGAGTTCTACGCCCGCCCGCTCAATGGCAGCCATGGTATGGATATCGGGGTGTCATTGCCCAGCTGGACACGCACCGTGCCCATGGTGGTGCTGGTTAACGTGGGTTCGGCCTCTGCCTCGGAGATCGTGGCTGGGGCCCTGCAGGATTACAAGCGGGCCCAGGTGGTGGGTAATCGCACCTTTGGCAAGGGCTCGGTGCAGTCGGTGCTGCAATTGGGCAAGGACACCGGTATCAAGCTCACCACAGCACGGTATTACACGCCCAGTGGCCGCTCCATCCAGAATACCGGGGTAACCCCCGACCACATCGTGGACGATAGCGCTGCAGGCAATCTGTTCCGCATGGAGCGGGAGGTCGACCTCCAGCACCATCTGGCTAATCAGGCGGCTAGCCAGGCGGCCAAGGCCGAAGACGAAGACAGCTTTGTCGAGGGTGAAATCAAGATGTTCGAGTTTGGCGGTGCCGACGACTGGCAATTGCAGCAGGCGCTCAATGCCTTGCAAGGCCGCCCGGTACTCAAGCTGGATCCTCTGCTGGCGAAGCAGCAGAAGGCCAAGGCTAAGGACACCAAAGACAGCACCTCCAGCACGCCTGTCACGGCACCACAACCCCAACAGGCGCCTGCTGAAAAAAAAACCCTGAATGACGGGCCCGAGACGCCGGTTCAGCGTTACCGGATTACACCGGATGGTTTGATCAGGCTTCCATGAGTGTTCTGGATGACACCCGCCTGATGCGTTATGCCCGGCACATCCTTCTGGATGAGCTGGGTATCGAAGGCCAGGAGCGTCTGCTGGCTGCGCGGGTCCTGATTGTTGGTGCCGGTGGGCTCGGCTCTCCTGCGGCGCTGTATCTGGCTGCAGCGGGCGTTGGCCGGATTGTGCTGGTGGATGACGATGTGGTCGAGCTCAGCAATCTGCAGCGCCAGATTCTGCATGACACCAGTGGCCTGGGGCGGCACAAGGCCCAGTCTGGCCGGGATGCCTTGCTGGCACTCAATCCGGATATCGAGGTGCAGGCCCTGGTTGAACGCCTGGATGATACGCGCCTCATTGCCCTGGCTGCCCAGGTTGATCTTGTTCTCGACTGCTGCGACAACTTTGCTACCCGGCACGCCATCAACCGCGCGTGCGTGGCCACCCGCACCCCCCTGGTGTCTGGCGCAGCCATCAAGTTTTCGGGGCAGGTCAGCGTTTACGATCTGCGCGATGAGGCCTCCCCGTGCTATCACTGCCTTTTCCCCGAGGCTGATGATCTCGAAGAACTTCGCTGTGCCACCACAGGTGTTCTGGGGCCCTTGCTGGGAATGGTAGGCAGTGTGCAGGCTGCGGAAGCCATCAAGCTGATCGCCGGCATGGGAGAGCCCCTGGTGGGGCGGTTGCTATCCGTGGATGCCTTGCGCATGCAATGGCACACCATCCGGTTTAAGCGCGACCCCGACTGCCTGGTATGTGCCCGGCGGCCGCCTGCAGAAGCAGGTTGCTCAGGCGATTGATGCGCACGTCCACATACTGATCGCGGCCATACTGCTGGCGCGCAAACGGGGTACCTGGATGGTACAGGTACACGGTTTTCATGCCCGCCTGACGGGCTGATCTCAGGTTGCGCAGAGTGTCTTCTACCAGGATGATGCGGTGGGCGGGTACCTGCAGCTGTGCAATGATCTGATGCATCAGGCCTGGCGACGGCTTGGGCCGGGCAAACCCCATGGGCATCATGTGGTCGATGGCCCACAGGCCGTCAAACTCTTGCAGGATACCCAAAGCCTTGAGTACGCGTCGCGCATAATGGGCAGGCGCATTGGTCAGCACGATACGCGTGCCCGGCAGCGCCCGCAGGCGTGCCCCGAGCCCGGTTTCTGCATGCACCAGTGGCCGGACGTCAAAATTGTGACAGCTTGCCAGAAACTGGTTCAGGTTCACGCCATGATGCCGGGCCAGCCCGATGGCCGTGGCCCCGTAGCGTTTCCAGTATCGGCGTCGCAGGATGTCGGCTTGGTCGGCAGGTACGCCCAGCGCCTGGGCCACTGCCGAGCTCATGCGCTGATCGATCATCCCGAAGATGCCTCGCGAGGCATCGTGCAGGGTGTTATCGAGATCGAACAGCCAGACTGGGGCGTTGGCGGGGATATGCCGCCCCCGCCGCAAGGGGCTGGGCGGCCGTAAGGGAGACATCAGTGAGAACTGATCATCGTGCCGACGCCGCGATCCGTGAGGATCTCGAGCAGCAGGCAGTGCGGGACGCGCCCGTCGATGATATGCACTGAATTGACGCCAAAACGCGCGGCGTCCAGGGCCGAGGCAATCTTGGGCAGCATCCCCCCCGACAAAGTACCATCTTCAAAGAGCGTATCGATGGTTTGCGCAGACAGGCTGCGCAACAGCTGGCCGCTTTTATCCAGCACCCCGGGGGTGTTGGTAAGCATCACCAGTTTTTCGGCGCCCAGTACTTCGGCCATTTTGCCAGCCACGACATCGGCGTTGATGTTGTAGGCCTGGCCGTCCTCGCCGTAGCCGATGGATGAAATGATGGGGATGAACTGATCGTCCTGCAGGGCCTTGACCACGGCAGGCTCGATGCGTTCGATGTCGCCCACAAAGCCGATATCCAGTACTTGACCAGGATTTTCGGGATCGGGCATCATCTTTTTGCGTGCCTGAATCAGGCAGCCGTCCTTGCCGGTAAGACCAACTGCCTTGCCGCCGGCCTCGTTGACCATCATGACAATGTCCTGCTGCACCTGGCCGCCCAGCACCCATTCGACGACTTCCATGGTTTCGGCGTCGGTGACCCGCATGCCCTGGATAAAGGTGCCTTCTTTGCCAATACGCTTGAGGGCGCTGTTGATCTGTGGCCCGCCACCGTGCACAACGACGGGGTTTAGACCCACCAGTTTCAGCAGAACGACGTCGTGGGCAAAGCTGCGCTGCAGTGCTTCGTCGGTCATGGCGTTGCCGCCGTATTTGATGACGACGGTTTTACCGTGAAAGCGCCGGATGTAAGGCAGGGCCTCGGAGAGAACTTCAGCCTTGAGAGAGGCTGATTGCACCGAAGAGGTGTCGGCAAGAGCGCTCATGAAGCCAGTGCCTTCTTGACGGTGGCCAGGAAGGTCTGCTCGTCGTAGTTGCCAAGGTACCTTTTGATGATGTTGCCCTGTTTGTCGATCAGGAAGGCCGTGGGCGTCAGGCGGACATCGCCAAATGCCTTGGCCAGCTTGCCTTGGGCATCAATAACCACCGGAAAGGGCAACTGACGGGTTTCGGCGTAGTTTTTGACGTAATTGGGGGGATCGTATTGCATGGCCACCCCAATGGTGTCAAAACCCTGGGCCTTAAGCTCTTGGTAGTGGCGGATGGTGTCGGGCATCTGGGCGATACAGGTGGTGCAGCTGGTGGCCCAGAATTTGACAAGCACAACCTTGCCACGGAGATCCTGGGTAGTGACCGCGTGACCCTGGAGGTCGGTGAACACGACATCGGGTGCCGTTTTGGCGACCCCTTGTTGCTGCCAAAGCAGGGCAGCGCCGCCAATGGCGATAACGGCCGCCAGACCGAGAACGAATTTTTTCATTGCACAGGCATGGGTTGTGCGCCTGAGCTGTCGCCAGCCGGGGACGGAGCAGGGGCGCTGGTAGTGCTGCTGTCTGTGACGGGGGCCGGCTTGCCTTGATCAGTGATCAGGCTCTCCCGTGAGACGATCTGGAACAATTTTACGACTTTGTTGACACCACTGATGCTGGAAGCCACTTTACTGGCAAGATCGCCCTCGGTGGCCGTGACTTTACCCATCAGGTAGACGATGCCGCGTTCGGTGGTGACCTTGATGGTGCGAAAGGGTACGTGCTCGGTGGTAACCAGCTGGCTTTTTACCTTGGAGGTGATCCAGGTGTCGTTGGTGCGCACACTGAGCGGGGTGAGGTCTCCGACGCGGATGTGGTCGTCGACCTTGCGCACCTTCTGGATGGTTTGTGCAATCTGGACGGCTTTTTGGCGGTCGGCTTCGGTGGGGACGTCTCCGACCAGCAGCAGGCGTCCGGCGTAGGCGGTTCCGGAGACGCGTGCTTTATCGCCAAAGGCCTGGGTCATTTCGTTGCTGACACGAAGCTCGATGGTCTGGTCGTCTACTTGCTCGCCCGCGGTGCGGCGGTCGGTGGCCACCACGGCGGTGGTGGCGGCAGTGCCCCCCACCACCAGCAGGCCGCAACCTGCCAGTGTGGACAAACAGGCAAACCCCAGCAGGCCACGGGCCAGGGGACGGGTGATGGACAGTCGGGTGAACGATGGCATCAGAGGGGGTCTCCTAGAAGTAAGGCGTCGATCCCGTCGCACAAGGCGTGCAGCAACAGGATATGGACTTCCTGGATGCGCATGGTGCGGTCGTGGGGCACGCAAAGATGGATGTCGGTTTCGTAGAGCAGGCTGTTGAGCTGCCCGCCGCCCTTGCCCGACAGGGCAATGATCTGCATCTCGCGGTCGTGGGCGGCCTCGATGGCGCGCAGCACATTGGCCGAGTTGCCGCTGGTGGACAACGCTACCAGTACGTCGCCGGGCTGGCCCAGTGCATTGACCTGGCGCTCGAAGATGGAGGCAAAGGAGTAATCGTTGCCTACCGCGGTAAGGATGGAGGTGTCGGTATTGAGCGCAATGCCTGCCAGGGGCAGGCGGTCGCGCTCGAAGCGGCCAACGAGTTCGGCGGCAAAGTGCTGGGCGTCGGCGGCCGAGCCGCCGTTACCGCAGGCCAGGATGCGGCCATTATTTGTGAGCGTGCCAAAAAGAAGCTCTACCCCGGCGGCCAGTGAGGGGGCGAGCTCGCGTGCGCTGGCCTTGAAGGTATCGACGGCATCATCAAAATGCGACGTCATGCGAGAGGTCATGTCCATATCGCTGATTATCGCATGAGCCCGCCGCTTCGGTGACGCCGGACGTAACAGTTCTTCAGGCTTCAAAGGCGTTGCGGATCCATTCGATCGTGTTGCCCTGCACGCCGATGACATCAAAGCGGCAAGGCGGGATATGGCCCTGAAAATGCAGCCGGCAGAGAGAGGGCAGAAACCACAGCGCCGTACGGATCAGCCGAGCCTGCTTGTCACGGTTTACACTGGCGGCGGCGCCACCGTGGCGATTGTCCTGGCGCATGCGCACCTCGATAAACACCAGAATCTGGCCGTCTTGTGCAATCAGATCGAGTTCGCCCAGCTTGCAGTGCAAATTGCGGGCAAGGACAAGCAGGCCGTGTGCTTGGAGATAATCGGCAGCCTGTGCTTCGGCCGCAAAACCGCGTGTCTGGGTGGGGGATTCCCGCATCGAAGGCGCTTTTACGGCGGACGGGCGGCGCTCGGCGGCACGCAAGGCACGCCGACGTTTTTTTCGGATCAGATCCTGTGCTGCCTGTGCGCGTGCATACGGGTCAATGAGCATGATGCGGTAGGTGCCGGTCGTGCAGGGGATAACAGTATGAGCGAGATCGTTGGTGCAGACGCGGTTGCGGCGACATGGAAACATCACGCCGAACAGGTGTCACAGCAGATGTGGCCTACGGCATGCCTGTATGTGGTGGCTACCCCCATCGGCAACCTGGCTGATCTCAGTTTGCGTGCCTGGGAAGCCCTGCGTCGCTGCGATGCGATCGCCGCAGAAGATACGCGTACCAGCCGCACCTTGCTGGATTCCTGGGGGATCAGCACGCCATTATTGGCTGCCCATAAGCACAACGAAGCTGAGGCGGCCGAGACCATTTTGGCCCGGTTGGCAGAAGGTGCGCGTATCGCGCTTATTTCGGATGCAGGCGCACCGGCCATCAGTGATCCGGGCACCCGGATCGTCAAGCGGGTGCGTGCAGCGGGTTTTCGTGTCGTCCCGCTGCCTGGCCCCAGTGCCGTCATTGCCGCCTTGATGGCCAGTGGTGCCGGGCTGGACGATGAGCCGGGATTTGTCTTTGCCGGGTTTTTGCCCAGCAAAGCCCAGGCGCGTGGCAAATTTCTGGCGCGTTGGCTGGATTCACCCATGCCGGTAGTGTTCTTTGAGACACCTCATCGGCTCAAGGCTGCCCTGGCTGATCTCCAGGCCTTGGCAGGTGATACGCGCGAAATCACCATCGCACGTGAGCTCTCCAAGCGCTTCGAGGAAATCGACACGGTTTCTTTGGGCGATGTGCAGGGCTGGCTGGCGCAGGATCCGCACCGCAGTCAGGGCGAATTTGTGCTGGTGCTGCATCCAGCACCAGCAACAGCGCCTGACACCGAAGAACTCTCGGCAGATCAGCAAAAGCTGATGCGGGCACTGCTGGCGGAGTTATCCGTGCGCGATGCGGCACGTATTGCCGCAACGGTTACCGGGCTTGCCCGCGACCGTCTGTATGCCTGGGCCTTGCGTCAGAGCCCCTGATCGAGTGCCACCACTGGATTCAGCTCTGTGGACAAGGACAGGGTGGCCGCCGCCTGATGCGCCTGATCCCGGCTGGGAAACGGGCCCATCCGTACTTTGTAGAGCGGGGCTTCGTAGCCCACCACCGCCTGGCCCAGCACAGAAACGTCCGTGATTTGGGTATTTACCCGTTGGGCCAGCGCCTGGGCGTTGTCTTCGGATGAAAAAGCACCAAATTGCAGGTAGATCTTGCCGCCCAGCGGGCTGCTGTCAGCCATGGTGGGTGCGGCGGACACCGCGCGTGGCGGGGGCACCTGTTGCACAGAGGGCTCTGGCGCCAGAGTAATGGCACTGGCTTGTGCGGTATCGCTTGTGGAAGCGGAAGCGGTTTGGGTTGTCGTGGCCCAGGGATAACGGCCGGCCAGGATATCGGCATTGGTGATGGCCTGCACGGTTACCCGGCCGCTTCCGGGGCCGATCAAGCCCAGTTTGGCGGCAGCCACATAAGAGAGGTCGATGATGCGTCCGGGGTGAAATGGCCCGCGATCGTTGATGCGGACAATGACGGAACGACCGTTTTCCTGGCTGGTAACACGGGCGTAACTGGGTATTGGCAAGGTGGGATGTGCCGCCGTCATGGCGTACATATCGTAGGTTTCACCGTTGGCTGTCTTGGCACCATGAAATTTACGGCCATACCAGGAGGCGATACCCGACTGCCGATAGGCCTGGTTTTCACCGATAGGCCGGTATTCCACGCCAAAGACTTCGTAGGGCCGAAAATTTGCCGGGGCGTGTTTTTCAATGCGGGGTACGGCGTTGGGAATCGAGGCAATATCGGCCGGGATGTCGGTTCCCGGGCCGTCGTCTTTGTAGTAGCCTCCCGATCGCGATGCACAACCGGCCAGTACCAGCAGCGTCAGGCACAGCAGCGCCAGCAACAGGCGTTGGGCAAGGCATGATGCGGGCCAGGCGGGTAAAACGGCAAAGCGGGGCAGACCAATGGGGCGTGAGCTCATGGGGTGGGCGTATGTAGCACAGGGTTGCGGTGACGCACCAGCAACGGGGAGTGATCGGCAAAGCGGCGCGCCAGTTGTTCGGTGACATACACCGAGCGGTGCTGCCCACCGGTACAGCCGATGGCTACCGTGAGGTAGTTGCGGGTGTCCTGCATGTACAAGGGCAGCCACTTACGTATGAAGTTGCTGATGTCTTCGATCATGGAATCCACGCTGCCAAACTGGGACAACCAGGCGGCCACGGCATCGTCGCGCCCTGTGAGAGGGCGCAGCAAGGGGTCGTAGTGTGGGTTGGGCAGGCAGCGCACATCAAACACCAGGTCGGCGTCGTGGGGTACGCCGCGCTTGTAGGCAAAGGATTCGAAAGTGAGAATGACCGACGAACGGCCAACCTGCACCAGGTCTCGCACCCAGCTGCGCAGCTGCCCGGGGGTAAGGTCGGACGTGTCGATCACGTGTTCCTGGTTGCGCAGGGGGGCCAGGAGCTCGCGTTCGCGGCTGATGCAGTCTTGCAAGGAGGCATTGATGCCTTCTTTTTGCAGGCGATCAGTGAGCGGGTGACGGCGCCGGGATTCTGAATAGCGCTGCATCAGGGTGTGGTCGTCGGCATCCAGAAAAATCACGTGCAGTGCAATGCCCATTGCCCGCAGACTGGTAAGAATGCCGGGCAGGTCGTCGAGATCGCCCGGCGTGCGTACATCGATGGAGACGGCCACGCGTTCGAGGCCCGTATCCTGGGTGCTGGCGATGAAGTCGTGCAGAAATCGCGCCGGGAGGTTGTCGACGCAGGTATAGCCGGTGTCCTCGAGCACACGCAGAGCGACAGATTTTCCTGAGCCCGAGATGCCGGTGATGAGGACAATATTCAGCACGGACGCTTCTCCTGAGTGCTCTCCATGATGGCCAATGCCTGGCGCTCGATGAAGTCGCCCATGGTGTCGATGCCGCGCAGTGTCAGGATGGTGTTGCGTACAGCAGCCTCGACCAGCACGGCCAGGTTGCGGCCGGCTGCCACCTGCAGCATGACGCGCCGGATCGGAATGCCCAGGATATCCTGGTATTCGTCCTGCATGGGCAGGCGCTCGAAGTGGTCAGGCGTCATGCGCACCAGATGCACAATCAACTTGATTTTCATTTTTCGGCGTACCGAGGTTTCGCCAAAAATGGTGCGGATGTCCAGCAGGCCCAGACCGCGAACCTCAAGCAGATTTTGCAGCAACGAGGGACATTGGCCCTCGACAAAATTGGGCGCGGTGCGCGAGAGCTCGACCGCGTCGTCGGCCACCAGCCCGTGGCCGCGGGAGATAAGCTCGAGCGCCAGCTCGCTTTTGCCCAGGCCGGATTCTCCGGTAATCAGGACGCCCAGCCCTAGTACGTCCATGAACACACCATGCACGGTGGTTTTTGGGGCCGTACGCTTGCCCAGGTAGACGCGCAGCAGATCAATGAGATGCGCAGCGTCTGTGGGAGTTTTGACCAGCGGGATGGCATGTTCCTGGCAAAACGTGTGGAGATCCTCGGGAACCTCGACGTTGCCGGCCAGAACAATGGCGGGTACGCCGCCGGCCACCAGATCGTCGAGGTGATGCAGACGCCTTTTGGCATCCAGCCGCTGATAGTACGAGATCTCTTCGGCGCCAAAAACCTGAATGCGTCCCGGGTGGATCAGGTTGAGGTGGCCGATGAGATCGGCAGCGGATTCGCGGGTATCCGGGATGGTGTGATCGGTGGCAGCATCTTGACCTGCCAACCAGGTGAAGCTGATTTTCTCAGCGTTGTCACGAATCAGCTCTTGGATGGTCAGCATATTCGGTGGGCCGGGCAAGTGAGCCGTTGAGGATCAACTGGTGGATTTCTTCGGGGCTTTCAGAGTGCGTCAGGGTATGACGGATCTGCGTGTCGGAAAGCAGCCGGGCGATACCGGCCAGAAGATCGAGGTGGGTTTGGGTGGCTGCTTCGGGCATCAACAGAAAAAACAGCAGCCGGGCGGTACGCCCGTCGTTGGCGTCGAAGCGGATGGGCTCTGAGAGACGGATGAACGCGGCATGGGGTTCGCGGAGGTCTTTCAGACGGCCATGCGGAATGGCAACATCGTGGCCCAGGGCGGTAGAGCCCAGCCTTTCACGCGCCAGCAGGCTGTGAAAAACAGACATGCGGGCAACACCCTGGTTGTTTTCAAACAGCAGGCCGGCGTGCTCGAAGGCGCGTTTTTTGCTGGTGGCCGCCAGATCCAGGACGATATTGCCGGGTGGCAGGATACGGGAGCTGAGGTTCATGACAACATTATAGGGGCGCAAACAGCAACATGGCCTCGAAGCAGTGCAGCGAGGCCATGAGTGAGGCTGGCCAGGCTAGGCCAGTGCGGGCAAGTGCTTACTCAGCGAGGATCTCTTGCCGCTTTGGTGGTTCATGCGTGTAGGTTTGAGCCTTGGATTTGTACTTGATGACCTGCCGGTCTATCTTGTCGATGAGGAGATCGATGGCGGCGTACAGATTGTCATCCGAGGCTTCGCAGTGCAAGTCTTTGCCACGCAGGCGCATGGTGATTTCTGCGGTGTGCTTGAGCGGCTCGATGGAGAGCATGACCTGGGTATCGATAACCTGATCGAAATGCCGCAGGACGCGGGCTGTCTTGGTGTGAACGTATTCACGGATTGCGGGGGTGATTTCCAGATGACGGCCGGTGATTGTCAGGCTCATAGTGCAGACTCCTTACGGAAAAAACAGGGGTGGTTCTGGGTGAACCGGGATTTACGTAGTTAAGGCTCCTTGTGATAAGTGGGTGGATGGGTCCAGTGTACCGGGTGCGACCGATACAGCAAGGGGGGTGAAAAAGGGTAAGATAGTTGGATTGGCTGATCATTTGATGGGCTAATCAGTTGACTGGCTACATCCGGAAGTTCTTGCCCAGATACACTTGGCGCACGGCTTCGTTATCAACGATTTCTGCCGGATGACCGCTGGTAAGTACCTTGCCTTCGCTGATGATGTAGGCACGGTCGCAGATGCCCAGGGTTTCGCGCACGTTGTGGTCGGTAATCAGCACCCCGATATTGCGTCCCCGCAAAAACTGCACGATGCGCTGGATTTCGATCACGGCGATGGGGTCGACCCCGGCAAAGGGCTCGTCCAGCAAGATAAACCGTGGGTGGGTAGCCAGTGCCCGGGCAATCTCGACGCGTCGGCGCTCCCCCCCCGAAAGCGACAATGCCATGTTGCGCCGGATGTGCTCGATTTGCAGCTCATCGATAAGCGATTCGAGGCGCTCTTCAAGCTGGTGAGCCGACAAACTATGGCCGTGTTCGTCGCGTTGCAGCTCAAGCACCGCACGGATGTTTTGTTCGACCGTCAGGCGGCGAAACACAGACGCATCTTGTGGCAGATACGACAGCCCCAGGCGCGCCCTCTGGTGCATGGGGACACCCGTGACATCGTGCTGATCGATGATGATGCGCCCGGTATCGGCTGGAATCAGCCCCACAATCATGTAAAAGCTGGTGGTTTTGCCGGCGCCATTAGGCCCCAGCAATCCCACTACTTCGCCGCTGTCGACCGACAGCGAGACATCTTGCACCACCGTCCGGCGGCCAAAGGTTTTGCCCAGGCCAATGGCCTGCAGGCTGCCGCTGTCGCGGGTGCTATCAGAAGAGCTGGAAGAACCGGTGGAAGTGGTGGGCATGGGTGACTGCTTATGAACGCTTTGCACGGCACTTGGCAATGGCTTGATCAATTTTGGATTGCGGTTGTGCCAGAGAGCGGACACGCCCTCCTGCGGCGGCGGAGTTTTTGCCGCCAAAGGCTTCGTAGGTGCCGGATTTATCGTGGTAAACAATCCGGGCACCACGCACGCTGTCAAAGGTCTCTCCGCAGATCTGGCGAATAACGGTGGCTTGGCCTGTGAGTGTGATGTCGCCCGACTGACCCACGTAATCGGCCTGTTGGCCGGTGCCGATGAGGACTTCTGATTTTTCGGGATTTTCTTGCCGGACATTAACCAGTTTGCCGGGGGCTGCTGTGGCCGTACCAAACTGGTTGCCATCTTTGTCTTCGTGAGTGACCAGTTTGTCGGCGCGCAATGTCATGGCGCCGCGGGTTAGTACCACGTTGCCGGTAAATGTACTGGTTTTAGTGACATCATCGTAGTGCAGGGTGTCCGACAAAATGATTGTGTCGGGTTCTGGAGCAGGGGTTTGGGCAGCAGGCGCCGCCACAGCACTGGCGGCGAGGCAGGTGGCCAACGAAGCCGCCAGCAGGGCGTGGGACAGTTTGTTCATGGTGTTGGAGCCTTTTTTGGTCCGGCATTTTGTGCAGCTTGGTCTTCGCCGGAAATCTTGACGTCGCTGGCGGCCTTGACCGTCAACTGGCGGGTGCGATTATCGTAGCGCATCCCCTGGCCGCGCAGGGTCGAGCGGCCATTGATCACCAGCGCCGGGCGGTCGGTGTGCACCAGATCCAGGTTGGGCTGGATGATCAGTTGGTCGCTGTGTACTTCGAGCAGTTGGTTGTTGGCGTCTGGCAGGCGCTTGACCACTGCGTGGCCATTTAGCACAATGCGGTCGCCGTGCTGGTCGAGTGTCCCCATATCGGCCGTCCCTATCGTGGTGGGGGCGTCTTGCTGGTGGCCCACGGCTCGCGGCAGGGTGATGTCATAACTGTCCGTGTCGGGATAGTGCTGCATCGCATCACCTTCGAGACGGTTGATCGCAAAGCCCTGGGGGCTGGTGCGGATCATGACAAAGTGGTTGGCCCAGGAATCGCGCTCGTGGGTAAGCCGCCGTGGAGGATCTACCTGGATGGAATTGATCGCGTAATCGGACGCCCACCAGGTACCCAACACCAGCAGGACCAGCAAAAATGCTGCAACCAGACCAGGCAAGCGGTCTTTCATTGGATTGCGCCGCCCAGTGTGGACAGCGACGCAGTAAAGCAGGCGCCCAGCCGGCCCTGAGCAGCCAGGATGAGGTCGCAGCATTCGCGCACCGCGCCATGCCCGCCGGCTTGTCCGGACACCCAGTGGGCGGCCTGGCCGATGTAAAAGGGCGCGTTGGGTACGCTGACGGCAAATCCCACGCGCTGGAGCACGGGGAGGTCGATGATGTCATCGCCCATGTATCCCACGGCGTCCAGGCTCAGCCCGGATTCTTGTGCGAGGGTCTCGACTGTACCGATCTTGTCGCGGACACCTTGCAGCACGGGCGAGAT
The DNA here is from genome assembly GCF_040276085.1 of Castellaniella sp. FW104-7C03. Lineage (NCBI taxonomy): Bacteria > Pseudomonadati > Pseudomonadota > Betaproteobacteria > Burkholderiales > Alcaligenaceae > Castellaniella > Castellaniella sp. FW104-7C03. Next base: position 255,306 of record NZ_JBELOK010000004.1, on the reverse strand, counting down.
GCCCAGCTCGGCTGCCCGCCGGGCAGTAATGGCACTTTTGCGCCCGCTCACCCATGCCACCCGAATGCCGTGTTCGCGCAGCAGGCGCAGGCCATGTCCGTCGAGGGCATTGAATGGCTTTACTGCCTCGCCGTGTTCGCTATACCAGAGGCTGCCGTCGGTGAGTACGCCGTCGACATCGAACACCATGAGCCGCACCGCCTTGGCGCGCTCACGCACTTCGGGGCTGATGCGCGCCAGGATTTGTGCTTCGGTGGGATGAGAGAAACCGGGGAGTTCGTGCATCAGATAACCTTTGCGGCCAGAAGATCGTGCATGTGCAGGGCTCCCAATAATAGACCGTCGGTGTCAAGCACCAGCATCTGGTTGAGTTTGTTGGCGTCCATGATGGTGGCCGCTTCGATGGCAGGTGCCCGGGCGTCGATGGCCCGGGGGTGCAGGCTCATGCCTGCGGACACGGGCAATGCCCGGATATCGCCGTGCTGGGCAATCATGCGGCGCAAATCGCCGTCGGTGAAAATCCCCACTGGATGATGCGCCGGATCGACCACGATGGTCATGCCCATGCCCTTGGAAGACATCTCTGTGAGCGCATCGGGAATCAGGGTGTTGGGGCTGACGCAGGGCAGTGCCGCGCCGCTGCGCATGATGTCGGATACCGAAGTAAGCAAGCGCCGCCCCAGGGCACCGCCCGGATGCGAGCGGGCGAAATCCTCCTGGTTGAAGCCGCGGGCCTCAAGGCAGGCCACCGCAATGGCGTCTCCCAGGACCAAAGCCGCTGTGGTGCTGGCTGTGGGTGCCAGGTTAAGCGGACAGGCTTCTTGTGCGACCGCTGCATCCAGTGCGATGTCGGCATTGTGGGCGAGTTCGGAATCGGGATGGCCTGTGATGGCGATGATGCGCGTGCCCATCCGCTTGGCCACCGAGATAATGGTGATGAGCTCTTGTGCCGAACCCGAGTACGAGATGGCAAGCAGGATATCCTGGCCTGTCAGCATCCCGAGATCGCCATGGATGGCTTCGGCTGCGTGCATGAAAAACGCGGGGGTACCGGTGGACGCCAGAGTGGCCGCAATTTTGCGGGCAATATGGCCGGATTTGCCAATGCCGGTAACCACGACACGCCCGGAGCAGGCCAAAATGGCCTGTACGGTGTTGTCGAACGAGGCGTCGATGCGCCCTTGCAAGGCCTGCAGCGCCTGGATTTCGGTAGTGAAGGTGCGCGAGGCACTGAGGCGAAGCGCCTGAGGTGTCATCTGCGGTAGAGTATGCATCAGGCGATTTTACTGTGCCTGGCGGCTATTCGTCTGCACTAGACGATGGGATACTGCCAGAGGGCGCTTTGGCACCCGGCGGGGGGTCAAAAAACCGATTGGTTCAGGCCCCGCTCTGTGGGCTACACTGTGCCCGCCCAGATTTTTTCCACAGGATGATGTCATGCAAACTGATCCGGCCCAGTACATCCGCGACACGATCCGCACCGTACCCGACTGGCCCAAGCCCGGCGTGCAGTTTCGCGATATTACCCCTGTACTGCAAGACCCCCGATCTTTCCGGGTACTGATCGACCTTTTTGTATATCGCTATATGCGCCAGCGCCTGGATCTCGTGGCAGGGATCGATGCGCGTGGCTTTATTGTCGGGTCGGTGCTGGCCTACGAGCTTAACCTTGGGTTTGTGCCGGTGCGCAAGCAGGGCAAGTTGCCGTTTCGCACGGTGGCCGAGCAATACGCACTGGAATACGGCAATGCCACCGTAGAGATGCACACCGATTCTGTGCGCCCGGGCCAGCGGGTACTGCTGATTGATGATCTCATCGCCACAGGCGGCACCATGATGGCTGCCACGCGGCTGTTGCAGCGCCTCGGGGCCAATGTGGCCGAGGCAGCCGCCATTATCGATTTGCCCGATTTAGGCGGCTCCAAGGCAGTTAAAGACTCTGGGTTGCCGGTATATACGGTGTGCGAATTCGAAACCGGCCCAGAGAACTGATCGCCGCCAGACCTTACACCAGCACCCGCTCGATTCCTCCGGTATTGGCTGCTTTAACGTAATCCGGCATCCAGTTTTCGCCCAGCAGGTGCTTGGCCATTTCTACCACGATGTAGTCGGCAGACAGGCCCGTGTCTTGTTCGTAGCGTGCCAGCCCTTGCAGGCACGAGGGGCAGGACGTCACCATCTTCACCTCGCCTTCAAAGCCGTCGGCACGGATGGCTGCCGTATTTTTGGCCAGCTCTTCCTGTTTGCGAAACCGGATCTGGGTCGAGATATCGGGCCGCGATACGGCCAACGTGCCGGATTCGCCACAGCAGCGATCCGTCTTGATGGCGTTTGATTCTCCCAGCAGCGATTTCACGGTTTTCATGGGATCTTGCTGCTTCATGGGGGTGTGACAGGGGTCGTGGTAGATGTAGCGCACGCCCTCGACCCCCGCGATATCCACGCCTTTTTCAAGCAGGTATTCGTGGATGTCGATCAGCCGGCAACCCGGAAAAATCTTTTCAAATTCGTAGCGCTCCAGCTGGTCGTAGCAGGTACCACAGCTCACCACCACGGTTTTGATGTCCAGGTAGTTCAGGGTGGTGGCCATGCGATGAAACAGCACCCGGTTGTCCGTCACCATCTGTGCTTCCTTGTCCACCAGGCCGTTGCCGCGTTGCGGGTAGCCGCAGCACAGGTAGCCCGGGGGCAGCACCGTTTGTACATTGACATGCCACAGCATGGCCTGGGTAGCCAGGCCAACCTGTGAAAACAGACGCTCCGAGCCGCAGCCCGGGAAATAAAACACCGCTTCGCTGTCAGACGCCGTGGTGGCAGGATTGCGGATGATCGGCACGATGTTGGGATCTTCGATATCCAGCAATTTGCGGGCGGTCTGTTTCGGCAGACCGCCAGGCATTTTTTTGTTGATGAAGTGGATCACCTGCTCGCGCACCGGTGCCTTGCCCACGGTGGCGGGTGGCTGACGGGTTTGCTTTTTGGCGATAGGTGCCAGAAGATCGTGAGCCAGGCGCTGGGCCTTGTAGCCCAGATCGATCATGGCTGTGCGTGTTGCCTTGATCACCCGGGGATCTTTGGCATTGAGGAAAAACATCGAGGCCGCCGTGCCCGGGTTAAACGATTTTTGTCCCATGCGACGCAGCAGTGCACGCATCTCCATCGAGACATCGCCAAAATCAATATCCACAGGGCAGGGGTTGTAGCACTTGTGGCATAGGGTGCAGTGATCGCCCACGTCCTCGAATTCTTCCCAGTGCCGCAGGCTGACACCGCGTCGGGTTTGTTCTTCGTAGAGAAAAGCTTCGATCAGCAGGGAGGTGGCCAGGATCTTGTTGCGAGGCGAATACAGCAAATTGGCCCGGGGCACGTGGGTAGCACACACCGGCTTGCATTTTCCGCAGCGCAGGCAATCCTTGATGGCGTTGGAAATTGCGCCAATTTCGCTGCGCTGCATGATCAGGGACTCATAACCCAGCAAATTGAAGCTGGGTGTCCAGGCTCGGGAAAGATCCGCCCCCGGCATCAGCTTACCGGCATTGAAGTGACCATCGGGATCAACCGTTTGCTTGTACTGCTGAAATGGCGCCAGTTCTTCGTCGCTCAGGAATTCAAACTTGGTCAGCCCGATCCCGTGCTCGCCGGAGATCACGCCATCCAGGCTGCGGGCAATCTGCATGATACGGGCCACCGCTGCATTGGCTTCGCGCAGCATGTCGTAATCGTCAGAGTTGACCGGGATATTGGTGTGCACGTTGCCGTCGCCGGCGTGCATGTGCAAGGCCACAAACACGCGGCTTTTAAGAATCTGGTCGTGAGTGGCTTGCAGCCCGGCCAGCACGGCCGCGCACTCGGCCCCGGCAAACAGCCGCTCCAGCGGGGTGCGAATGTCGGTTTTCCAGGAAATTCTCAGGCTGTGATCCTGCACGATATCAATCATGCGGGTATCGGGCTGTGCAGCCAGGCGGGCCTGCAGGGCGGGGATTTGTGCGATCAGGCCCAGCGCATCCAGCGTCTCGGCATGGTCAACCAGACGGGCATCCAGGTTCTCCAGAATCCATGTCCAGCACCGGCGCACCTGCTCCAGTACATCCAGTGCCTCCTGACGCCTGGCGGACAGCACCACATCGCGGGTATGGGTCGCGTCGTCGATGTCCTCGGATTTCCCCAGCGGCAGATCGCCTTGCAGGTAGGTGTCCAGCGCGTCGATCAGACGCAGCTTGTTGCGGGTGGATAGCTCGATATTGATGCGTTCGATGGCGTCCGTGTATTCGCCCATCCGCGCCAGCGGGATCACAACGTCTTCGTTGATCTTGAACGCATTGGTGTGGCGCGAGATGGCCGCGGTGCGGGCGCGGTCGAGCCAGAATTTTTTGCGGGATTCGGGGCTGACGGCAATAAATCCCTCGCCCTCGCGCGAGTTGGCAATACGGACGACTTCGCTGGCTGCGCGTGCCACGGTCTGCTCATCATCGCCGACAATATCGCCAATCAAAACCATCTTGGGCAGGGTGCCTCGCCGGCTTTTGGTGGCATAGCCCACGGCGCGCAGATAGCGCTCGTCCAGATGTTCCAAACCCGCCAGCAAGGCGCCCTGGGCGCGGCCTTCGGTGTCCAGATAGTGTTTCACCTCGACAATCGAGGGGACAGCGTCGCGCGCCTGGCCAAAGAATTCCATGCACACGGTGCGCGTGTGGCTCGGCATCCGGTGCAAAATCCAACGTGCTCCTGTGATCAGGCCGTCACAGCCTTCTTTTTGCACGCCTGGCAGCCCGGCCAAAAATTTATCTGTGACGTCCTTCCCCAGCCCTGCCTTACGAAAACGTCGCCCTTCGATCGTGAGCATGTCGGATTTAAGCAAGGTATGGCCAGGGGCCTGGCGGCCGTCAAACCATTTAAGCTCGAACCGGGCCTGCTCGACCTCGTGGATTTTGCCCAGATTGTGATCCAGCCGGGTGACTTCCAGCCAGTTGCCTTGTGGGTCGACCATGCGCCACCAGGCAAGGTTGTCCAGTGCCGTGCCCCAAAGCACCGCTTTTTTGCCACCGGCATTCATGGCGACATTGCCGCCCACGCACGAAGCATCTGCCGAGGTGGGATCCACGGCAAACACCTGGCCGGCGGCCTCGGCGGCCTCGGCCACCCGGCGTGTCACCACACCGGCGCCCGTCAGGATGGTATGAACCGGCTCTTCGACGCCTGGCAGGTGCGTGATTTCCACCGTGCCGATGGCATCCAGTTTCTCGGTGTTGATCACGGCCGAGCGCCAGCTTAGGGGGATGGCGCCACCTGTGTAGCCGGTGCCACCGCCACGCGGCACGATGGTCAGGCCAAGCTCGATACAGGCCCGTACCAGGCCGGCAATTTCGTCCTCGGTGTCGGGCATCAGCACCACAAACGGATATTCAACCCGCCAGTCGGTGGCGTCCGTCACGTGGGACACCCGCGACAGGCCATCAAAGCGGATGTTGTCGGCTGCTGTCAGGCGTGACAGCAGCTTGCGGGCACGGCGCCGCATGTGTTCGACTTCAATAAAGCTGTCTTCAAAAGACTGCACGGCCAGGCGGGCGGCATCCAGCAATTGCTGGACTTGCCCGTCCCGCGTGCCGTGGTCGTCATTGCGGCGTTTGTCGATCTCGTCCAGACGATGCCTGAGCGCCTCTACCAGCTGGTGGCGGCGCTTCGGGTTGTCCAGGAGATCATCCTGCAGATAAGGATTGCGCTGTACCACCCAGATATCGCCCAGCACTTCAAACAGCATCCGTGCAGAGCGCCCGGTGCGTCGCTCTGTGCGCAGGTTGGACAAGAGCTGCCACGCCGGAGCGCCCAGCAGCCGGCAGACGATTTCTCGATCAGACCAGGAGGTGTAGTTGTAGGGGATTTCGCGCAGGCGTGGCGGCTGAGCAGGTGCAAGCAATGCAGCAGGAGTGGGGGCGTTCATGCGATCTTGAGTAGGGCGGGTTAAGTACCCCTGCTGTGGCCAGGGGTATCGCCCTAGTGTAAAGGCAAAGTGCTGCTGCACGCGCAGGAATGACGGCTGTCACCCCTGCGTGTTGTTCTTTGTCAGCTGCCCGCCTTGTCGTGCATGTTCGGGAAGAACAAATCCTTCCAGCTGTCGGGCTTCTTCTGGATGAACTTGATGCTGTACATGAAATCCACAAATTTCATGACGTTCTTGGGTGTTGTGGTGAATTCAACGTCCGGTGATTTCAGGATATCCAGATAGAACTCGACCGGTTCTTTTTGCTTGGTGACATCCACATACAGCTGGGCAGCGGCCCTTGGGTCTTTGTTGATGAAGTCGATCGCCTGGTTGAAGGCTTCAACAAAGGCCTTGTATGTCTTGGGGTTTTGATCCGCAAATTTCTGGGTGGCCCAGACGATGTTGAAGGTGTGCGGGCCGCCCGTGACGTCGTAAGAGTTCAGCACCATATGCACCCGGGGATCTTTCAGCTCGATGTACTGATAGGGAGGTGAGGTGAAGTGGCTGTTGATCTCGCTGCTGCCCGATAGCAATGCGGCCATGCCGTCCGGGTGTGACTGGGTAACCGTCAGTGCGTCCAGCTTGTTTTGTTGCCCTTTGCCAAATGTTTGCTCGGCGGCCATTTGCAGAGTGATGGCCTGGATGGAAACCTTTACGGCCGGCAACGCGATGCGATCTTTTTCGGTGAAGTCTTTTAAGGTTTTGACATTGGGGTTACGCGTAGTGAGCATCAACGGCATGGCATTCATGGCCGTGACGCCCTTGACGTTCATATTGCCTTTTGTCTTGGCCCACAAGGTGACAAACGGCCCGACACCTCCCGAAGCAAAATGCAGGTCACCCGACAAGATGGCGTCGTTCATGACGTTGCCGCCCGCAAATCGGGCCCAGTTCACCTCTACGTCGCCCAAGCCCTCTTTTTTGGCCTGTTTTTTGAGCAATTGTTGGTCTTTCATGACGAGCAGTGGCAGATAGCTGATGCCGTACTGCTGAGCGATATTGATGGTTTTGACTTCGGCGAGCGAAACTGAACAGGCAGTTGACAAAATCAGGCCGCCGACAATGGCAGGCACTAGCTTCCGAGTGAATTGCATGGTTTGTCTCCTAATAATTATGTCTATTGATACGAGGTCCTGCGAAAAGAGATACGAGCTTCATGGGAGAAGTTTCGTATGGTGGTTAAAAAAATTTGCCCTTTTATAAATCTTTGCTGAGCTGAAAATTAAATCAATTATAAATAAGCCAGCAGCTGAAAAGATATTCTGCGATTCATCATTAAAAATATGATTTACAGAAATTTTTCTTGAATTGTTGGTTTATAAATAGAATCATGTATTGATAAAAAACATGATTTATGAGGAAAATGATATGTCCTTGCGACATATCCCTGTCATCTCCGGTATCCAGGAAATCATAGGTGCGCACTTTCTGTGTGTCAATTGGTGATTTTGCGACGACAGTTTGCTTTGCCCCGTCTTATCCTGTTGTGGCGCCTTGTGTGCCCAGATAGCTAAAGAAAAATTTTTGAATTAGCCAAAAATTACTCGCTTTTCTTTTTCTTTCATAAGCCGAAGAATAAATAAAACAAAGCCACCTGATCGAAAAAAGACCAGGCCCCGTATGGTGTCGTAATGGAGTCCAAGCCTTGAATGCCAGTCATTTACGCGCAAAAGTCTGGCGCGGTACTGAAAACGGTGATTTTGTCACCTATGACGTGCCACGCAACGAAAGCCAGACCGTGCTTGATGTAGTTACCTATATTCAACGTCATCTGGATAGCACGCTGTCCTACCGATTTTCCTGTCGGGTCGGCATGTGCGGCTCCTGCGCCATGAATGTCAATGGCATCGCACGCTGGACCTGTCGCACCCATGTGTCCAAGGTCTTGAAAGGCGATGTACTGGAAATTGCCCCCTTGTCCAATTTGCCAGTCATCAAAGATCTTGCAACCGACATGAAGGTCTTTTTTGACAAGTGGGCGCGCGCCATGGGCCAGTTTCATGGGTCAAAAACGCGGCATGATGAGTTTGCGCTGGTGGATCCAGCCTCAAAAGAACGCGTGGCTGCTGCAGATGGCACTGAGTGCATTGGTTGTGGCGTGTGCTATTCCTCATGCGATGTCGTCACCTGGCTACCGGATTTTCTGGGGCCGGCCGCCCTGAACCGTTCCTGGACCTTGATGAATGATGTCCGTGACGTCAAGCATGCGGAGCGCCTGGAAGTGGTGGCGGGCGACGCTGGATGCCATTCCTGTCATACGCAGGGTTCTTGCACGGAGCGCTGTCCCAAGCATATTGCACCCAGCTTCAGTATTGCCGGGCTCAAGCAGCTGACCGTCACAGAAGCGATCTGGGGCAAGAAGTCATGAGCAACCGTGCCACTTTGCAGACCCGGTTCTGGTATTGGCAGCACGTCAGCGCTGCCGTGCTGACACTATGTATCGTGGTGCATATCGGTGTCATTTTCTATGCCATGCGGGGGGGGCTGACAGGCTCAGAGATCCTCGAGCGCACGCGTGGTAACTGGGTGTTTGGCACTTTTTATGCGGTGTTTGTGCTGGCCTGTGCAGTGCATGTTTTTGGCGGCCTGCGCAATGTGGCTCAAGAGTGGTTTGCCATGGGCCGCACGGGCGCTTTGCTTTTTGCCAGGCTGTTCAGTGCAGCCATCCTGGTTTTGGGCCTTGTGGCCGTTTACGCGGTGACAACATCATGAAACGTGTCAATGACTTTCGTGCCCGCAACCACCCGTCGTACTGGGCGTTCCTGGTGCATCGGGTGTCGGGCTTGTTGCTGGTCATTTTTCTGCCGATTCACTTTCTGGCGCTTAGTCTGGCGCTTAAGGGTGACGCGGCGCTGAATGGCTTTATCAGCTTCACCGATACCCCGCTTTTCAAGGTGGGTGAGCTGGGCCTGGTGGTGTTGCTGACCCTGCATCTGGTGGGTGGCGTTCGTCTGTTGCTGATTGATTTCCGCCCCGTGCGTCCTCCAGGGCTGCTGAAGCACTGGATATATGGCGGCGTGGCGATGGGCCTGGCTGCTGGTGCGGCGTTCGTCGTCACCCTGAATTTCTGATCATTCATCATTATTGCGCCGCAGTGGCGCGCAGAGGAAACCCCCATGAAGGTGGATTTGAAGGCAGTTGAGGATTCTTCGAAGGAACTCTATATCCGGGCACTCAAGATTCTGCCGCCGGACATCAAGGAAGGCTTTCGTCGGTTATTGCTGGGCGAGACATCTGCACGGGCAAAGCAGATGCTTTCCACCATGACCACCAACATTGATGTGGCCGAAGCCAATACCAACCTGCTGTGCCAGGATACCGGTGTGCCGGTGTATTACGTGAAGGTGGGCTTCAATGTACAGTTCAATGGCCGTGAACTGATCCAGGCCATTCGTCGTGGCTGCGAGCGAGCCACCCTGGAGCATCCGCTGCGCTCTTCGATCGTGCATCCGATTACGCGCAAGAATAACCAGAACTCCTGTGGTATCGATGTCCCGGTCATCAGTTTCGATTTTATTGATGAGCCGGACGTCCTGGAGATCCTTATGGTGCCCAAGGGCAGCGGTGCCGAAAACAATTCGTTTCTGAAGATGGCTGTACCGGCAGAAGGGGTCAACGCGATCAAGGAGTTCGTGATCGACTGCGTGCTGGCAGCGGGTGGCAAGACATGCCCGCCCACGATTGTCGGCGTGGGCATCGGAGGAACCTCCGAACTCTGCGTGGCTATGGCTAAGCGGGCTGCGATTCGAAGTCTTGATTCGGTGTGCACCGATCCTGATGGTGCAGCCCTCGAGCATGAGTTGTCGATGGCAGTCAATAAGCTGGGCGTGGGGCCACAAGGTTTGGGGGGCGACTCCACCTCGTTTGCGGTGCATATCGAGCTGGCTGCCACCCACATCACGATGAACCCGATTGCTGTCAATATGCAGTGTCATTCGGCACGGCGCGCGTCGGCACGGTTTACCCCAGACAACATTACTTATGGATTCTGAAGATGGCTCATTACAACTGGACGACGCCCGTAAGCGAAGCACAGATCCGTCAGTTGCGGATCAATGACACCGTCACCCTGCAGGGAACACTGTTCGGGATCCGGGATGCAACCCTCATCAATATGTTCGACCGTGGACGAACCACCAAGTTCGACCTCAACGGGCATGCGGTCATCCATACGGCACCCAATGTAAAAAAGGTTCCTGTCAGCCCGGAATTCCCGGCGGGCTACACGTCCATCTGCATTGGCACAACCACTTCCGATCGCATGGAGCGCTTCACGCAGCCGCTGCTCAAGGAAACCGGAGTGCGTATGGTGATTGGCAAGGGTGGTATGCGAGAAGGCTCCCAGGCGGCATTCCAGGAGTTCGGTGGTGTCTATCTTGTTATTTCGGGCGGTGTGGCGGCCCTTGAAACCACATGGATCGAGGCTATCGAAGATGTGGATCTCGACGACCTGAATCCGGAGTCCCTATGGAAATTCAGGGTCAAGGATTTTGGACCCTTGCTGGTGGGTATGGATAGCCACGGTGACAGTCTCTACAACGAAGTCAAACGCGATGCGCAATCGCGCCGGGCTCAGGTTCTGGCCAGCCTGGGGGTGTCCTCTACATGAATATCAAACGCTTGCAAACGGATATCCTGATCCTGGGCTCGGGCGGCGCGGGGCTGTTTGCGGCGCTGCACGCGCACCAAAGCGACCCTACCCTGTCCATTACCATTGCCGTGAAAGGGCTGTTGGGCAAGTCTGGTTGTACCCGTATGGTGCAGGGCGGCTACAACGTGGCTCTGGCCGAGGGAGACTCGGTCGAGAGACATTTCATGGACACGATCGAGGGCAGCAAGTGGCTGGCTGATCAGGATCTGGCCTGGGCGCTGGTGACAAAAGCCGTCGAACGTGTGCACGAACTGGAAAATGAGCTGGGATGCTTTTTTGATCGTAATCCGGACGGCACTGTGCATCAGAAGGCGTTTGCGGGGCAGACCTTCGACCGCACCGTGCACAAGGGCGACCTGACCGGGATCGAGATCATCAACCGCTTGTCCGAACAGATTTGGTCGCGCAATATCGGTCGGCTCGAAGAGCACCGCGCGATCGATTTCATCAAAACTCCGGATGGCAAGGCATTGGCCGGTGTTTTGATGATCGACGTGCGCACTGGAGAATTTGTGTTTGTGCAGGCCAAGGCAGTACTGCTTGGCACGGGGGGTGGGCCCACGATGTACCGATATCACACCCCGTCCGGCGAAAAAAATTGTGATGGTCTGGCGATGACACTGCGGGCTGGTTTGCCGCTGCGTGATATGGAGATGGTGCAGTTTCACCCCACTGGGCTGCTGGCGGGCGAAGACACCCGCATGACTGGCACTGTCATCGAAGAGGGGCTGCGTGGTGCGGGCGGCTATCTTCTAAATGGCGAAAAAGAGCGCTTCATGCATAAGTATGATGCCCGTGGCGAGCGCGCGACGCGTGACATCGTGTCGCGGGGCATTTTCTTCGAGATGCGCGAACGGCGGACGACACCGCACGGAGGGGTCTACATCCAGATGAGTCATCTGGGCCCGGATAAAGTGCGCAAGCAGTTCAAGGGCATGGTCGAGCGCTGTGCCGACAGTGGCTTTGATCTGGCGGGCGGGCTGGTCGAGGTGGTACCCACGGCGCACTACATGATGGGTGGCCTCGTGATCCGGCCTGATTGCTCCACCGAGCTGCCGGCGCTATTTGCTGCTGGAGAGGACACGGGTGGCGTGCATGGGGCCAATCGCCTGGGGGGCAATGGGGTGGCCGATTCCACAGTGTTTGGGGGTATTGCGGGGGATACCCTGGCGCCCTGGGTTCGGGATCATGGCGCCTGGCTTGAGCCGGACGAAGCAGCGATCACGCGAAGCATCGAGGCGCATACCTTGCCATTTCGATTGCCTGCCGGTGATCTGAATGACATCCGTGAAAGGCTGTATACCTGCATGTGGGATGACGTGGGCATTGTGCGCTCGGCCGACAGCCTGCGAAAGGGCTTGCAGGCGTTGGATGAACTGAATGCCGAAATGCTGCAAACCGGCGTTGTACCTGATGAAAGGGCGTTTAACCTGACATGGCACGATTGGCTGAATTTAAGAAACCTGATTGTTGTCAGCCAGTCGATTGCAGTGGCTGCACTGGCCCGCGAAGATTCTCGCGGTGCTCATTATCGCGAGGATTTTCCGGAGATCGTAGACTTGCCGGGCTCTACCTACACGGTGGTGCGCCAGGAGGGGGAAACGTTGCAGTTATCCAGAGAGCCAGTGCACTTCACCCGCGTCAAGCCGGGCGAAACAATACTTTCGTAACTGGCTTTGGGCCCCATTGTGCGGGCCCTTTTTACAAAAAACGCCGCGAACACGCGGCGTTTTCTTTTGACACCGAGGCTTATTGGGCGGCGTGGTGGCTGAGCTGCCCGGCAGTGGACACTTGATCGCGGTGAAAGAATTGCACGGCCTTGCGAAAGGCGCGCATCACAGCACGATCCAGCGGGTATGCATAACGGGCTTCAAAGGCTTGAGCAATCAGTACTTGCTCGTCAGCGTCGGTGAATAGGGGAAGATTGCTTTGTTTTGTCATGTCTATGGTTGGCTTGTGTGCCTGAAAAAGCAGTTGCGCTAAGACGCATCTCACTAAAAAAGATTTTACTTATTGTGTCTTTTTATTCTAGGGTAAACCCTGAAATCTAACAAGATTTCTGATGCCAAAATCGATGATTTTCAGGGATTGTGTTGCCAAAATGCTGCAACGCATCACCTGCCAGACATGATCTGCCTGGCAGGCACGGGAATTGCCTGTGTCTTTGGAGACCCTGTTGATGTGCTGGTTATCCTGCTTTTCTGGTGCACTACTCGCATGAGTTTTATGCGATTTCAGTGACACATCTGGTCGTAATTATCTTGAATTTCTGCACTGCACAAGGAGCTGCATGAATGGTAACGCGATTTATCGAAGGCATCTAAAACATCTAGATGACATAATTGACATTGATCATCCTGACGTCTAATCTGGCCGTGAGTTAAGTGATCACAAGAAATTGCGTGACTGCCACCGTCAATCGGTGCTGTCGCACGACCGCACCGATGCTGCCGCGTAACTGCAACTGTGCACCGAAGTGGAAGCAGCCCTGCGATAACCGCTATCTTGGCAAAAGGAGAAAGAGATGATTCATCTCGTACTGCACGACAAGCACGACATGGTTGCCGTCGCTGTCGTCGAGGGTGTGACGGCTGGTATGGATTTAACCGCTTGGATCATGGATGAGGATGAACTGATCCAGACAAAGGCGCTTCAGGATATCCCTATTGGGCACAAGATTGCCCTGATGGACATGGCCGTGGGCGACACCGTGATCAAGTACGGCGTGGATATCGGCAAGGTGGTGGCACCAATCAAGAAGGGTGAGCACGCGCACGTTCACAACATCAAGACCAAGCGTTGGTAATCCCCTTCAGGTTGGTGCGCAGATAGCGCAATGCGTCAGACATCGCGTCAGCGATTTACTTCATTCCACTTCACGGAAGCCACATCATGATCAGCAAAGACACTACTTTTTTGGGATACCGGCGTGAAAATGGCCGCGTGGGTGTACGCAACCATGTCATCATCCTGCCGCTGGACGATCTGTCCAACGCGGCCTGTGAAGCCGTTGCCCACAACATCCACGGTACAACCGTCATCAAGCACCCCTATGGTCGCCTTCAGTTTGGGGCCGATCTCGACCTGCATTTTCGTACGCTCATTGGGGCTGGCTCAAACCCAAATGTGGCAGCGGTGGTTGTGATCGGCATCGAAGAAGAATGGACGCGCAAGCTTGTCGAAGGAATTGCCGCAACGGGCAAGCCCGTTACGGGTTTTGGCATCGAGCGCCACGGTGACCATGAAACCATCATGAAAGCGTCCCAGGTAGCCAAAAAATATGTGCAGTGGGCCTCGGAGAAACAGCGTGAAGTCTGTCCCATCAGCGATTTGTGGGTTTCCACCAAATGCGGCGAGAGCGACACCACGTCGGGTTGCGGTTCGAACCCGTCGGTTGGAAACGCATTTGACAAGCTGCATGCCCTTGGCACCACGTTGGTGTTTGGCGAAACCACCGAGCTCACCGGGGGTGAAAACTTTGTGGCTGATCGCTGCGCGAATGACAAAGTCCGCAAAGAATTCATGGATATTTTCAATCGCTACCAGGATGTCATCGATCGGCACAAGACATCTGATCTGTCCGACTCTCAGCCAACCAAGGGCAACATCGAAGGCGGCCTGACGACGATCGAAGAAAAAGCGATGGGCAATATCCAGAAGATCGGCAAGACTTGCACGGTTGATGGTGTGCTGGATAAAGCGGTTACGCCGACGCATCCGGGTTTGTGGTTTATGGATAGTTCGTCGGCAGCGGCCGAGATGGTTACCTTGTGTGCGGCGGCAGGTTTTGTCGTGCACTTTTTCCCCACAGGGCAGGGCAATATCATTGGCAATCCCATTTTGCCCGTCATCAAGCTCAGCGCTAATCCGCGCACAGTCAGAACCATGAGTGAGCATATCGACTTCGACTGCTCGCCGCTGCTGCAGCGCGAAATGAACCTCGACCAGGCAGGCGACGAACTGTTGAAAACGATGCTGGCAACTGTCAATGGTCGCTTGACATCGGCCGAAGCCTTGGGCCATCACGAGTTCGTCATGACTCGTTTGTACGAAAGCGCCTGATCAACGGTGCCTGGCACCATGCCTCTGGCCCGTTGCGGCAGCCAAACAACGTCGATTAGACGGCGTCCGGCAAGCCGCGTGTGGCCAGGCGCACCAGACACGCAGCAATCAGGAACCGATTCCCGGCCGGATATCACAAGAAGAATCTCGCAACCGGCCTTTTTCTGGAAAACGAGCCAGGCTGCCCGGCAGTTTTCAAGGAGGAGAGCAGGATGAATAGTGCATCAACACCCTTGCTGGAAGTCGACGGGGTGACCGTTCAGTACAAGACCAAGGAATACCTGGTCACCGCCACATATCGTGTGGGATTCAACGCTTATCAGTCAGATCGCTTCGTCTTGCTTGGGGCGTCTGGCTGTGGGAAATCCACCCTGCTTAAGACGGTCGGCGGCTATTTGTCTCCCACCGAGGGTGAGATCCGTCTGAAAGGCAAGAGCATTACTTCGCCAGGGCCCGACCGCATGATGGTGTTTCAGGAGTTTGACCAATTGCCTCCCTGGAAAACCGTCAAGCAAAACGTTGTGTTTCCCCTGATTGCCAGCAAAAAGTTGCAGGGCAAGGCTGCAGAAGAAAAGGCCATGCAATATATCGAGAAGGTCAAACTGACACAATTTGCCAACCACTATCCCCACCAGCTCTCGGGCGGCATGAAGCAGCGCGTGGCCATCGCTCGTGGCATGGCCATGGAGCCCGACATCCTGTTGATGGATGAACCCTACGCCGCACTGGACGCGCTGACACGCAAATCCATGCAGGATGAGTTGCTTACATTGTGGCAGGACACGAAATTCACGGTGTTGTTCGTGACGCACTCCATCGAGGAAGCAGTCAAGATCGGCAACCGGATCCTCCTGCTATCGCCTCACCCGGGACAGGTGATGGCCGAGCTCAACAGCACCGGCGAAGATTCCGTCGACGCAAGTGGCCGCAGGCTTACGGAGCGCATCAATGACTTACTTTTCTCCCACAATGCCGGATCAGAGGCCACACGCCATGACTGACGGATTGCACCCAGGTATCAATGCCCGTACAGAAACGGGGCCTGCACCCCGCGAGGAGCGGTTTTGCAAGCCAGCGCAGAGCGAGGATTTCGGCATTATCCAAAAGCCGCTAAGCCGCTGGGAGCAAATCTACGAAAACAATGTGGCGCGTAAAGTCTTCATCCTTGTGGTGTTGGCGGTGGCCTGGCAGTTCTATAGCATGTATCTGGATAACGAACTGCTGTTTCCGACCTTTATCGCAACGGTCAAGGCGCTGGTGGTCGCCATCCTGGATCGCGGTCTGCTGGAGAAATCCTGGTTTTCCATCCGGGTGCTGCTGATGGGCTATGCCGCGGGTTTGTTTTTGGCGGCACTGCTGACAATCTTCGCCATTACGTCGCGCCTGGGCCGGGATTTTCTCGAAACCGCCACGGCCATGTTCAACCCGCTGCCTGCCATTGCGCTGCTGCCGTTGGCCTTGCTGTGGTTTGGTCTGGGTACCGATAGCCTGGTGTTCGTGCTGATTCACTCCGTGCTGTGGGCGGTTGCTCTAAATACCCACTCAGGGTTTCAGTCTGTGAGTGCCACGCTACGGATGGTGGGCCGAAACTACGGCTTGACCGGGCTGCGTTATGTATTTGGCATCCTGATCCCGGCAGCCTTTCCCACCATCCTGGCAGGCCTGAAGATCGGTTGGGCATTCGCATGGCGTACCTTGATCGCGGCAGAGCTGGTGTTTGGCGTCAGTTCTGGCAGTGGCGGCCTGGGTTGGTTCGTGTACGAAAACAAGAATCAGCTGGATATTCCCAGTGTGTTTGCAGGCTTGCTCACGGTCATCGTGATTGGCCTGATCGTTGAAAACTTCATTTTCAGGGTGATCGAGCAAAAGACCATCCGAAAATGGGGCATGCAGCAATAAGCGCCTATGACGCCCGATTCGCTCGCCTCGTCCGCTCTGCTGTCCGGCAGCCTGCCCCTGTACCAGGTGGTGAAACAACGTATTTTGGATGCACTGGCCTCAAAAGAATGGAAGCAGGGCGATGCCCTGCCTTCCGAGAAGTTTCTGGCCAGCCGTTTCGGTGTTTCCATCGGTACGCTGCGCAAGGCGGTAGACGAGCTGGCGGCCGAAGGTATTCTGATCCGGCACCAGGGACGTGGCACTTTTGTTGCCATGCATTCGCGTAACTCTCATTTTTTCCGGTTCTTCCGCATTGTGCGTCAAGATGACAACGAGCGCGCCTACCCACAGTCCGAGATGGTTCGCTTTCGCCGTATGCGCGCCACCGAAGAAATCCGTCGGAAGCTGGACCTGAAGTCGGGCGCCTACGCGTTCGAGTACGTCAATCTGCAGCGCTTGCATGGCTTGCCAGTGATTGTCGACACAATCTGGTTGCCGGAAGCCAGCTTTCGCGGGCTGACAGAGCAGCGGGTGAGCGAGCGCCCCAGCACCATTTACAGTTTTTACCAAGAAGCCTTTGGCATAAACGTTATCGGCACGGTAGAGCGAGTGCGGATTGCTCAGGCTGATGCCGAGCACGCCCAATTGATGCAGGTAGGTATCGGCTATCCGCTGCTGGAAGTTCGGCGTGTGGCGTATTCCTTTAACCGGCGTCCTGTCGAGTGGCGGGTGTCTCGAGTAAATACGGATGCCTACGAATATGTAGGACAGGACTTCCGGCTCTGACTGGCGGGGCACGGGGGTGCCCTTCGCCGTCAAACGGGCCCAACAATAGGATCGGTGGTGAGTTGATGATCAAAATTGTGATTACCGAGTTTATGGATGCGCCTGCGGTCGCACGACTACAAACAGACTTTGATGTGGTCTATGAGCCTGGCCTCGTTGATGACCGTGCGGCCTTGATGCAGGCGCTCGCTGGTGCACGCGGCCTGATTGTCCGTAATCGCACATCCGTCGATGAGGCCGTGTTGGCTGCCGGCGCTGAGCTGCGGGTGGTGGGGCGCCTGGGGGTAGGGCTGGATAACATCGATCTGGCTGCCTGCGCGGCGCGCGACATACGCGTGATCCCCGCCACCGGGGCAAACGCTCAGGCGGTGGCCGAATACGTGATCGCAACTGCGATGCTGCTGCTGCGTGGCGCGTATCGTGCCACGGCAGACGTCGCCGCCGGACAGTGGCCCAGGGCAGCGCTGTCTTCGGGGCAGGAGCTCGGAGGAAAAATTCTGGGTGTGGTGGGGTTTGGGTCCATCGGGCAGCGGGTGGCACGTATGGCCATCGGCCTGGGGATGACGGTCGTGGCGCACGACCCGATTCTCGACAAGGACTCCAGCCTGTGGCGTGAATCGGGTGTCAGGCCCCTGGCGCTTGACGATCTGGTCGCTCAGGCAGATGTTGCCAGCCTGCATGTACCGTTGGTGGCCACAACACGCCATTTGTTCGATGAACCACGTCTGGCCAGGATGAAGCGCGGCGCCATCCTGATCAATACCGCGCGTGGGGGCATTGTCGATGAAGCTGCACTGGTGGCTGCCTTGCAGAATGGCCATCTGGCCGGTGCGGCGCTGGATGTATTCGAAGCCGAGCCTGTCCCTGGGAAAAACATTTTTTCGGGAGTCCCCGGGCTTTTACTCACGCCACATATTGCGGGTGTCACCCGAGAGTCCAACCAGCGCGTTGGCGACATGATCGCGCACGAGGTGGCTGGGTATTTGTCTGCCTGAGTATCACTGCGCCGGCTGACCCAGGGTGGTGAAGAATCCCCACTCCTGAGAGGTTTGGGTGTTTGCCTGGTTCTGGTTTCTGTGTGATGACAAGAGGATTGCTGCATGACTACCTATAGCCTGGATGCACTCACCCAGTGGGCACGGGAAACACTTGAAGCTGCCGGAGCGACACCCGAGATGGCGCAGAGCACTGCACGCGCGCTTGTGGATGCCGAAGCCGTTGGCCTGCGGTCGCACGGTCTGGCACGGCTGTCCCAATATGCGGCGCATTTGCGCAGTGGCCGGGTCAACGCCAAGGCGGTGCCTTTTGTACGCCATGCACATGGTGCAGCCGCCCTGATAGATGCCGATGAGGGGCTGGCTTTTCCAGCCTGTGACCTGGCCATCAACGAAGCGATTCGCCTGAGCCAGGAGTTCTCGATTGCCTTTGTGGGGGTTACCCGCAGCCACCATTTCGGTGCAGCCGGGAATCATCTCGAACGGATTGCTGCCAGCGGCCTGGCAGGCTTTGCATTTACCAACTCTCCGGCGGCGATGCCAGCCTGGGGTGGGCGCCGGGCGCTGTTTGGCACAAACCCCATTGCGGCAACCTTCCCACGTCAACAAGATGATCCTGTCACTGTGGATCTTTCCTTGTCCAAGGTGGCCCGGGGCAAATTGCTTGTTGCTGCGCGCGATGGGCAGGAAATCCCGCTGGGTTGGGCACTGGACGCCCAAGGTCAGCCAACCAGCGATCCGCGCGCGGGACTTAAAGGCATGATGTGTCCGGCGGGCGACGTTAAAGGTGCCATGCTGGCGCTGGTGGTGGAGCTCCTGTGTGTGTCCCTTACTGGGGCGGCCTTCGGCTTCGAAGCCGATTCATTCTTTGACGAGAATGGTAATCGACCACATATTGGTCATGCGTTCATCGCCATCAATCCGAGCGCATTGGTCTCTGCAGAGGTCTATCACGAGCGCATCGAGACGCTGCTGGCTGCAATGCTGGCTGACGAAGACGTGCGCATTCCGGGGTATCGCCGCGCCGACCTCAAGCGTCAGGCACAGCGCAACGGCATCGAGGTCTCCGAGGACATTGCTGCGCAGATGTCGGGCCGCCAAACATAAGACAGACATCATGTCGTCCTCCATCCGCACCCTGAAAACCTTTCTGGCAGTCGTTCGCCATGGCACTTTCGCCGCGGCGGGGGCCAAGATCGGGCTGACGCCGGCCGCTGTCGGGCTGCAGATCAAGGCGCTCGAGGAGGCCCTGAACTGCCAGCTCTTTGTGCGGAGTGGGCGTTCAGTAACGCTGGCGCCTCAGGGCCGCTTGCGGGTGGCCAAAATCGAAGACATTGTGGCGGCCTATGATTCGCTGGTTCACATCGACGAGAGGGCGGGGCTTTCCGGGCATGTCTCTGTGGGTGCGCTGGTGTCGGCGTTGATGGGGGCGTTTTCAGATGCGCTGCAGGCCATTAAGGAGAAGCATCCACGCCTGAACGTCAGCCTGTATGCGGGGCAGTCGCGCGAGTTTGCGGTAAAGGTGCTGCGGGGTGAGCTGGACGCAGCCGTTGTTACGCAGTCGCCCGAGCCGTTAAATCCCGAGCTGTTGTGGACACCGCTTTACACAGAATCGATGATCGGTATTGTGCCGCGCACCGCTCCGGGTATGACCGACCCGGATCTATCGTATCGGGTACTGGCGACATTGCCGTTTCTGCGTTTTGATAAGCGCACCTGGACTGGGCAACTGGTGCAGCAAACCTTGCTGCACCTGGGCCTGACCCTGGATGACGGCATGGAACTGAACTCTATCGAGACCATTATCGAGCTTGTCAGACAGGGGTTTGGTGGTTCAATCGTGCCGCGTCTGGCCAATGTAGACTGGTCTCGCGACGAGCACTTGCGTGTCATCGAGCTGCCTGGTGTTGCCGTGTTTCGTCACGTCGGGCTTCTGGAGCTCAGGCGGCATGGTCGTGGCAATTTCACAAACGAAGTCAAGACATACTTCTTTTCCCTCGGCCCGCGAGCCTGAGCCGCTGATGGCATCGTCAAGCTGTCATCATTGCACTTGCGTATAAAAACAAGGAAACCCGCAGATGCTCGATGCGCTCTTCAGCTCTTTGATATCAGTGGCCGATCCCGTTGCCCTTTTATTTGCCGGCGCCGTGCTGTTTGTGGCGTACGCAATTTTTGGGCTGACAGGTTTTGGCTCTTCTGTAACGGCTATCCCCTTCCTGATCCAGGTCTTTCCACTGCATGTCTGCGTGACGATCATGCTGCTGTTTGACCTTGTGGCTTGTTCTTTACTGAATTTGCGAGACGCGCGTCTGGCCAGCAAAGTAGAGCTCAAAAGAATCCTTCCCGGTCTGTTGCTCGGTGCAATATTGGGCATATTTCTGTCCTTGCATGCCCCTAAAAAGCCTCTTTTTATGCTTCTGGGGGTGTTTGTGATCGCGATGGTGATCTGGAACAATTTCTTCAGCCACCGGGAGTATCGGGTAAAGCCGATTTTTGCGTTCCCGCTGTCATTTCTGGGGGGGGCTTTTACAACCCTCTTTGGGACAGGGGGGCCGATGTACACCGTCTATTTGCTTGGCCGTGTGGATGACAAGAGAACCTTTCGATCAACCATGGGTGCCCTGATCGGCACCACCTCGGTCATTCGCTTTATTCTATTTTTTCTGGCTGGCTTTTTAAGCAGTGTGTCGACGTTTGTGTTGGCTGCTGTGCTGTTTCCTTCTGTCCTCGCGGGATTTTGGCTGGGCAGCGCGCTGAATCGTCGTGCTTCCACTGCGCTCGTCAAAAAAATGGTTTGGGGCATTTTGCTGATTGGTGGCATCAGCGCATTGATCAAAGGTTTATAAGGGCTGTGCCCTACAGCCACGCCTGTACCCAGGGCCATGCATGCAGCAGTGCTGCAGTCATGATGATGTATCGCAGCAGCTTGCCCACGGCCATGTAGATCACGCTGGGCCAAAAGGGCAATTTAAGCCAACCTGCCACGGCGCAGAGGGGGTCGCCCACGGCGGGCAACCACGATAGCAGCAGCGCAGGCGGCCCAAAGCGCTGAAACCATTGCGTGGTCAGGGCGTGCCAGCGCCCGCCGGCGGGCTGCTTGCCGCTTTCTTGATGTGTCCCGCCGGCCTCATCGTGCCAACGTTGCCAGACATTGCGGGCGCCAACACCCATCGCATAGCTGATGACGCCGCCCAGGGTGTTGCCCAGTGTGGCCACAAGCACGGCCGGCCAGAACATATGCGGGGCCAAGTGTACATAGCCAAACACCGCGGGTTCTGAGCCCAGTGGCAACAAGGTTGCAGACACCAGGCTGATCACGAAAACAGCGGGCAGGCCTACCGTGGGCAGTGCCAGAAGTGCCAGGATCGCGTGAATTGAGGACTGGAGCCAGAGTTCCATGGTGTCGAGAGTGTACGACACCGGCCTCCTAGCCGCGCGGCTGGAACGGGATGGGGTCGATTGCCGGGGTTTCCTGACGGATCAGCGAGGACAGCAGGTGGCTGCTGCCACAGGCCAGCGTGAATCCCAGTGCGCCATGGCCGATATTTAGCCACAAGTTACCGGCAGCCCGGCTTTGGCCAATCCAGGGCCGGCCATGTGGTGTTGCCGGCCGATATCCCGCCCAGGCCTGGGCGGCAGACAGATCAACATCCGGCAACAGGCTTTGGGCCTGGCGCCGGACCAGGGCAATGCGATCGGCTTCAATGCCCTGGTTGGCTGCACCGATCCCGACCATGGCTGCAATACGCAGGGTGTCGCCCAGCTTGGCGTACACGGTCTTGCGTTCGTAGTCGGTAACACTAATGGCCGGCACGTGTGCTTGCGCGCAGGGAACACTGAGGCTGTAGCCCTTTAGTGGATACAGCGGTACGTGTATTCCCAACTGTGCCATCAATGGCTGGCTGCCCATGCCGGCAGCCATGACAAAGTGGTCAGCCTCAATCAGGTCTCCCTGGCTGGTGCGCAAGGCCTGGATGCGGTTGCCGGTGCGTTGCAAGGCCTGGATGGTGGTGCCCATGCGGATATTGACGTTGCTCATGGCAGCCAGCTCTTTAAAGAGGGCGCTGGTGAGGCGGGCACAATCGCCGGATTCTTCGCTGGGGGTGTACACCGCGCCGGCCAGATGCGCTTGCGCGGGGGCCAGCGCGGGTTCCAGCTGGATCAGTTCTTGTGTGTTGAGGATGCGTTGGTCAGATCCCAGATCGGCTTGCAACTTGACTTGATTGCGGGCTTTTTCCAGCAGGGAAGACGTGCGGTAGACAATCAGTTTGCCGTTTTTTGCGTGGCCGAAATCAAGCGCATGAGTGCTCTGGATGTCGTGCAGCACCTGGCGGCTTAAATAAGACAAGGACAGCAGCTGCGCAGTGGTGGCCGCAGCGGCCCGGTGTGTGCAGGCTTGCAGAAATTGCAGGCACCAGCGCCACTGGTGAGGGTCGGCGCGCAGGCGAAACCGCAGGGGTGACGACGGATTGAGGAGCCATGTCGGCAAGTGGGGCAGTACGTCTGGCTCGGCCAAAGGGGCAACATAGCTGTAACTGAGCTGTCCGCCATTGGCGTGGCTGGCACCACTGGCCGGTTCGGTGGTGGCATCCACCAGCGTGACCTGCCAACCCTGTTGCGCCAATTGCCAGGCGGAGGTGACGCCTATAACCCCTGCGCCCAAAACACATGCATGCATAATGACTGTCTACGATTAGAAGAACAGCAAGGATTGTGGGCGCCCGGGGACACAATGACAAATACCAATGAGGAGCTCACCCATAACTTATTGTCATGGAATCAGCAGCTCTGCCATTTGGATGATTGGACTGCTTATCTGGGGGTGTCCGGGCTGGATTCCTGCAATGCCGTGCACACGTGGCGCGCGGCATCGATGACATCACGATGCAGCAGGCTGAGCGGGTCACTGCTGTGCACCAGGATATTGACGGGTACCGCAATGGCAGGATCCAGGCGGCTGAGCGTCATGCCCGGGCGCAACATGGCACGCCCTGTCAGCAAATCGACGATGGCATCTCCACAACCGGCATCGACCAGGCTGCAGGCCACATAATGGGTTTGCACCATGATGCGGGTATCCAGTGTGATGCCTGCCGCACGCAAGGCGTGATCCATCAGCGTGCCTACTTGGTCGCGGGTGTCCAGTGCAATCACTGGTCGTGCCGTCAGTTGCTGCAGCTTGACGGGGTTTGGCGCGGGTTTGCGACTGAGGTAAGCGAGTTCGGTGGTGCCCACGGGGATGCGTTGCAGGCCCGGGTGGTCGTGGTCGTCGAAGGTTATTGCGATATCCAGGGCCTGGGTAAGCAGGCCTTCGACCAGATCAGGGCTGTGCATGGTGCTGATTTTGAATGCCGCCTGCGTATTGCCATGAAAGCGCTGAATGATTCTGGGCAGCAGGCCCAGGCCGATGGCCGGGGCGCAACCGATGCGCAGATAGCCCTGACGGCCCTGGCGCAGGTTGGCTGCCAGTTTGCGCACATGGGCAAGGTCTTCGCTGAGCTGGCCGATCTGCGGGCTGAGGATGTCTGCTTCGCGCGTGGGCACCAAACGGCCCTTGACGCGATCGAAGAGCTTAAAACCCAGTTGGGATTCTGCGTGAGCAAGGATCTTGCTGGCCGCTGGCTGGGAAATATTAAGCAAGGCGGCGGCCTGGGTAAGCGACCCTGCCTGGCAGATTGCCTCGAAAATTTCGATGTGCCGTAATCGCATGCGGAATGATCCTGAACGCTCTGGTGCAGTATAGAACATAGCCTTCTGTTATGGCTGCCTGCGAAATCGCTATTTGTTGATCCGTCAGAGGGTAATGATAATAGGGGCCGCATCTAGACCTCATTGCCCACACTCATGGTCTGCACCGATGTCCAATCAAATAGTCTTGTGGCATGCTGTGGGTAGTGACAAAGTGTGTACACTTGCGATCACCTGTCTTACCCTTTTACAGGTGCCCGTTTAGTGAAGAACCACTGAACATCACAAAAAAGCTAACCAGGAGGAACCATGAAACTATTGCCCCTCATTTTGGCAGCTACCGTTTCGGTAGTTGGCATGACGGCGGCCCAGGCCGAGAACAGCCGGATCGACAAAATCAAGTCTACCGGCGAGCTCACTCTGGGTTATCGCGAATCATCCATTCCGTTCTCCTACCTCGACGACAACCAAAAACCTGTCGGGTATTCCATGGACATCTGCAATGGCGTTGCTGATGCCCTCAAAAAAGATCTCAATCTGCCCAACCTTAAAATCAAGTTGGTATCCGTCACGTCCTCCACGCGGATCCCGCTGGTTGCCAATGGCACAGTCGATATCACTTGCGGCTCGGCCACCAACAATGCCCAGCGCCAGCAGCAGGTTTCGTTTGCGCCCACCACTTTTGTCACGGCTACCCGCTTTGCAGCGCTCAAGTCGTCCAATCTCAACGATCTGGCCGATTTCAAAGGCAAGACTGTCGTGTCCACCTCGGGTACCAGCAACCTCAAGTGGCTGACCCAAACCAATGCTGATCAAAAGCTCGGCATGCGCATTATCCCCGCCAAAGATCACTCCGAAGCCTTCCTCACGGTGGCTAACGGTCGTGCCACGGCATTCTTCATGGATGACATCCTGCTGGCAGGTCTGGTTGCCAGTTCGCAAAACGCCAGCGACTGGATGATCAGCGAAAAAGCCTACACCATAGAGCCCTATGGCCTGATCGAGCCCAAGGGTGATCCTCAGTTCAAGACGGCAGTCGACAACGCAGTCAAGGGCATGATGAAAGACGGCAAGCTGGCTGAACTCTACAAAAAATGGTTCATGTCCCCCATCCCGCCCAAGAACATCAACCTCAACTGGCCGATGACTCCCGAACTCAAGAAAGTCATCGAGAACCCCACTGACTCGCCCAATCCTGACGACTACAAGATGTAATTCGTAGTCCTTAGGAATACACTGCGACAGTGGCGGCACCCTCCAGGAGTCTCCCTGGGGGGTGCCGTTTGTTTCACGGGCATCGTCCGCCGCTGGCCGGCTGATAACGCCCAGAGGATAACCACATGAACTATCACTGGAACTGGCTGATTTTCTGGGCAGATGCTCCGGATGGCACTGGTACCTACCTGCATACCCTGATTCGTGGCGCCTACTGGACACTTGGTGTGTCGGTGATTGCCTGGGCCATTGCCTTGCTGGCAGGTGTCACAATCGGCGTGCTGCGTACCACCCGCATCGCATGGCTCGAGCGCCTGTGCGCCGGCTATGTCGAACTCTTTCGCAATGTGCCACTGCTGGTACAGATGTTTTTATGGTATTTCGTCTTCCCCGAAGTCGTGCCCAAAGCATTGGGCGATGCCATCAAGCAGGCCGACCCCACCTTAAGTACATTCTGGACAGCCACGATATGCCTGGGGCTGTTTACCTCGTCACGGATTGCCGAGCAGGTGCGCGCGGGCATCACTGCGTTGCCTCGCGGGCAGGATATGGCGGCCACGGCACTGGGCTTAAACCGCAAACAGGTTTATCGCTACGTTTTACTGCCCATGACTGTGCGCATCATCATGCCACCGCTTACCTCCGAGGCACTTAACCTGATCAAGAACTCGTCGCTTGCATTTACCATTGGCCTGCTCGAAATCACCGGGGCGGCACGTTCGATGCAAGAGTTTTCTTTCCAGATTTTCGAAAGCTTCACCGCGGCCACTATCCTGTACCTGATCATCAATCTGATTGTTGTGGTGCTGATGCGTGTTCTCGAAAAATCGCTCAGCGTACCCGGTTTCATCGGGTCCAAGCGCTAAGGAGGCACCATGTTTGGTTTTGATTTTGATGTCATCTGGCGCACGCTGCCGTATGTATTGGGCACAGGCCTTGTCTTTACCGTCAAGCTGACGGTGCTGGCGACCGTAGGGGCAATCATCCTGGGCACAATGATGGCCATGATGCGTTTGTCGTCCAACCGCATTGTCTCGGGTGTTGCCGGCTTTTATGTCAACCTGATGCGGGCACTGCCGCTGATCCTGATCATTTTCTGGTTTTATTTTCTGGTTCCCTACGTTATTGGCTGGGTCACGCAAGCAGGACGGCCCATTGCCGTGGGCGGGTTTACTTCGGCGCTGATCACCTTTGTCTTGTTTGAGGCCGCGTATTTTTGCGAGATCATGCGTGCCGGCATTCAATCCATCCCCTTTGGTCAGGTGGGTGCGGGCTATGCCCTGGGCCTTAATTACTGGCAGGTGATGGGGCAGGTGGTGCTGCCGCAGGCGTTTCGTAACATGACGCCGGTGTTGCTGACACAAATGATTGTGCTGTTTCAGGACACGTCCCTGGTGTACGTGCTGTCGCTTACCGATTTCCTCGGAGCCGCCAATAACATCGCGCAGCGCGATGGTCGCATGGTCGAGATGTTCGTCTTTGCCGCCGTCGTGTACTTCATTATTTCCTATGTTGCGTCTCGGTCGGTGAAGCGGCTCGAGCGCCGTATCGCCATTGTGCGTTAAGGGCAGGAGTCTTCTTAATGATCGAATTCAAAAACGTCAGCAAGTGGTATGGATCCTTTCAGGTGCTCACCGACTGCACCACCACCGTGTCTCATGGCGAAGTCGTGGTTATCTGCGGGCCTTCCGGTTCGGGTAAGTCCACCCTGATCAAAACCGCCAATGCACTCGAGCCCTTTCAAAAGGGTGAGATCTTCATCGATGGAGTGTCTGTGGGTGCTGCTGGCACCAACCTGCCCAAGTTGCGTTCAAGCATCGGGATGGTGTTTCAGCACTTCGAGCTCTTTCCTCATCTGTCGGTGATGCGCAACCTTACGTTGGCGCAAATGAAAGTATTGGGTCGCTCCGAAGCCGACGCCAAAGTGCGTGGGCGTGCCTTGCTCGAGCGGGTGGGCCTCATCGACCAGATCGACAAATATCCCGGGCAGCTCTCTGGCGGCCAGCAGCAACGGGTGGCCATTGCCCGGGCACTGGCCATGGATCCCAAGGCGATGCTGTTTGACGAGCCCACCTCGGCACTCGACCCCGAAATGGTCAACGAGGTACTGGATGTGATGGTGGACTTGGCTAAAGAAGGCATGACCATGATGGTGGTAACCCACGAGATGGGTTTTGCCCGCAGCGTGGCCGATCGCGTGATCTTCATGGATCAGGGTGCCATCATCGAAGACTGCACCAAAGAAGAGTTCTTTGGCGACCCCGATGCCCGCTCGGATCGGGCCAAGCAGTTCCTGTCCAAGATTTTGCACCACTGATGTTTTCCGGCTGGCCATGGTGGCCAGCCTTTTTTCAGCTTGAAAGGTATCCGTCATGATTCCCGGCGTTGACAATGACAGCATTGTCTATCTCAATGGCGATTACGTCCGTCTGGGCGATGCCAAAATTTCGGTATTAGACCGCGGTTTTATTTTTGGGGATGGCATCTACGAAGTCGTCCCGTGCTATGGCGGCAAGCCATTTCTGATGGACAACCACCTGGCCCGTTTGCAGCGCAGCCTCAAGGCTATCCGTATCGACGCCGGCCGCAGTACCCAGGATTGGCAAGACCTTGTCTTGCAGATGCTCTCGCGGTCTGGCGCCACCGGTGATTGCACGGTGTATTTGCAGGTGACGCGTGGCGTCGCCAAACGCGAGCATGGGTTTCCCCCATCGGCACAGGCCACCGTGTTTTGCATGGTGTCGCCGCTTAAACGCCCCAGCCAGCAGGTACGCCAGCAGGGCATGACGGCTGTCAGCATGCCTGACGAGCGCTGGCTGCATTGCGAAATCAAATCTGTATCCTTGCTGGGTAATGTGCTGGCCAAGCAATATGCAACGGATGCCGGGGTCGACGAAGTCCTGCAGTTTCGTGGCCAGCATCTGTCCGAAGGCTCTTCGTGCAATATCTGGGTGGTCAAGGATGGCACGCTCAGTGCCCCGGTACGCGACCATCTCATTCTCGAGGGCATCCGCTATGGCTTCCTCGAGAAACTGGCTGCGCAGGCCGGAATCCCATTCCAGTCCCGCCCCATTACTCAAGAAGAAGTTGCTCACGCCGACGAGATCATGCTGTCGTCGGCCACCAAAGAGGTTTTGCCCATTACCCAGCTGGATGGCAAGGCGGTCGGAAACGGTATCCCTGGGCCGGTGTATCAGCGCCTGCGGGCAGCTTACGACGCAGCCATCGAGGCCCTGTAAGCCTCTTTGCTATGTGGTGGGCGACCACCACATAAACTGGTTTTTGCCGGCCTTTTTTGCGGCATACATGGCGGCGTCGGCGTGGCCCATCAGCATGTCCAGTGTGTTGCCGTGCTGGGGGTATTCTACGGCGCCGATACTGACCGATAGCTGCACCTTGGTCTTGGTGCCTTTGATCGTAAAGGGCTCTGACAGCGCCGTCAGGATATTGCGGATGATGCGCTCGGTATCTGCCCGTGCGTGCAAGTCGTCCAGCAAGATGGCAAATTCGTCACCCCCAAAGCGGGCCACCGTATCCTGAGAGCTGGCCCGAACCTTTTGCAACAGGCGCTGGGCAGCCTGTTGTAATAGTTCGTCGCCTGCCGCGTGGCCGTATTCATCGTTTACCGATTTGAAACTGTCCAGGTCCAGGTACAGAATCGCTATCAGGTGCCGGTGTCGCTGGGCAGTGGCCAGTGCCCGCTGGCATCGCTCCTGAAACAGCACTCGGTTGGGCAAGCCTGTCAGTGCATCGTGACGTGTCGCGTGCGTCAGGCGGGCTTCACTGGCCAGCAGGGCCAGCGTACTGGCCCTTTGTCGGGCCAGAATAATCGTCAGCAGGCCGGCCACGGCCAGCAAGGCCAGGGTTGTCAGCCCCGCAGCGATCCAGTATCTGTTGTGCCGCTTGGATGCCCCCGCCACCGCTTGATCCAGAGGGGTGCCCAGTACCACCGTCAAGGGGTATTGATCGAGGGTGCGGTAGCTGATGATGCGTGGGATGCGATCCGGGAGATCTGTGACAAACTGGCCTACCGGATGGGTCTTGGCGCGTACAAACCAGGGTTGTGCCCGTGCGTCGTGATCGAAGCCCATGGTGCCACCAATCTGGCTGCCACGTGTATAGCCATCGGCACCCAGCACCTGAACCAGTGTGTCTGTCTGGCTGGCCTTGGCGGTGTGCTGGTAGAAATGAGTGAGATAGGCGGGGTCGATGGCAATCACCACCACTCCGCCAAAGCCGCCCCCGTCCAGCGTGATACGCAGGGACATCGGGATGCGCCATTGATGCGAAACACGGCCAAAAACGGCCCGGCTGACATACAGCTTGTCTTCTGTGGCGTGTTGCTGGGCCGTAAAGAAATTGCGATCCGAGTAATTGACCCCTGGGGGAGTGTCTTCGGTGCTGACGATGATGCGGCCCTGTGCATCGACCACGCTGAGGATGGTGAACATGCGCTCGCGGATGGTGTGATCCTTGATCCAGCCGCGGATGTCAGGGGCCTTGCCGTGCAGGAGATAACCCTCGCGTGCAAACGCCGCCACCTGTTCAGCAGCTTTTAGGGTGCGGATCAGGTCTTGTTCAAAGGCAATTGCCAGGTTGGCATCTGCCTGCATGGCGGATTCGATGGCCTGTTCCCGCTCTGTGTCCACCACATGCGCAACCGCCAGCCAACGCGTTGCGATAGACGCCAGGCAAAGCAGGGCGATCACCAGGCAGGTAGGTACAGAGAAAGCGTAACGCTTTTCGCGGGCCATAAAAAAGAGGTGGGGGGGATGACATGGCAACTGTAACCGTTTGCCCAGGGGGCGTCGAAGGCTAATTTCCCCTTGTCGTGAAAGGACCACAAGCCATCAAACATGACCTCCGAGGATAGCATCATCCGCTGTGATATTCTTTTTAGCTCCTCTCACCTTGTATGGCATGTCATGTCCGTTGATTATCTAAAGCGCATCCTGACGTCAAAAGTGTATGACGTTGCTCATGAAACTCCTCTGGACACGGCCCCCCGAATTAGCAAGCGCATTGGCAACACCGTGTTGCTCAAGCGCGAAGACACCCAGCCGGTGTTCAGTTTCAAGCTGCGTGGCGCCTACAACAAAATGGCGCATCTCACCCCCGAAGAACTCAAGCGTGGGGTGATTGCCGCATCGGCTGGCAACCATGCTCAAGGGGTTGCGCTGTCGGCCAACCGCCTCAAATGCCGCGCAGTGATCGTGATGCCTGTCACCACCCCGATGGTCAAGATTGATGCCGTCCGGGCGTTGGGTGGTGAAGTCGTGCTGTTTGGCGACAGCTTTACCGATGCGGCCGAGCACGCGGTAGAACTCCAGGCCCGTGAAGGCCTGACCTTCGTTCATCCCTTTGACGACCCCGATGTGATTGCCGGCCAGGGTACGATTGGCATGGAAATCCTGCGTCAGCATCCAGGTCCCATTGATGCTGTCTTTGTGGCTATTGGCGGAGGTGGCCTGATCTCCGGCGTGGCTGCGTATATCAAGCAGTTGCGTCCCGATATCCAGATCATCGGTGTGCAAACCCAAGATTCGGATGCCATGATGCGCAGCGTGCGGGCTGGCCGGCGTGTCAAGCTTGCGGATGTCGGGTTGTTTTCGGATGGCACGGCCGTGAAACAGGTAGGGCAGGAAACCTTCCGGCTGGCGCGCGAGTATGTGGATGATTTTGTGGCGGTGGATACCGACGCCATCTGTGCCGGCATCAAGGATGTCTTTCAGGATACCCGCAGTGTGCTTGAGCCTGCCGGCGCACTGGCACTGGCAGGTCTCAAGCGCTATGCCGCGCAGCAAAAATGGAAAGGCAAGACATTGGTGGCCATTACCTGTGGTGCCAACATGAACTTCGACCGCTTGCGCTTTGTGGCCGAGCGCGCCGATGTGGGCGAAGCCCGCGAAGCCCTGTTTGCCATTACGCTGCCTGAGAAGCGCGGTAGTTTTTTGCGCTTGTGCGAGGCTGTTGGTCAACGGGCAGTGACCGAATTCAATTACCGTATTTCTGATTCCCAGGAGGCTCACGTGTACGTGGGCCTGCAGATCCGCTCTGAACCCGAGATCGACAAGCTGGCGGCGCATTTTCGCAAGCGGGATTTTCCCACCCTGGATCTCACCGGCAACGAGATGGCCAAAACCCACCTGCGCTATATGGTGGGGGGGCACTCGGGATTAGCCGAACACGAGGTGCTGTACCGTTTCGAGTTTCCCGAGCGCCCCGGTGCCCTGATGAAATTTTTGGGTGCCATGAATCCCAACTGGAACATCAGCCTGTTTCATTACCGCAGCCAGGGCGACGACTACGGCCGCATCCTGGTGGGGATCCAGGTGCCCCCCGAAGACAAAAAGGCGTTTAAAGAGTTTCTGTCGACGCTGGGGTATCCCTACTGGAACGAGACTGATAATCCGGCGTATCGCCTGTTTCTATAACCCGTTCGGCCGGGAACCGGATCGTAAAGACACTGCCCTTGCCGGGTGTGCTGTCGATATCCAGCGTGGCCTGGTGGCGTAGCGCCACATGCTTGGTGATGGCCAGGCCCAGGCCTGTGCCTCCAGTGGCGCGTGAGCGTCCACGGTCTACCCGGAAAAATCGCTCGGTCAGGCGCGGGATATGGGTGGCCTCTACGCCGATCCCGGTGTCTTGCACCTGAAAGCTGGCACTTCCGTCGTCATTACGCTGCCAGGCCACTGTAATCGTGCCCTCTGGTGGGGTGTACCGCACCGCATTGCTGATCAGATTGCTGATGGCCGAAGAAAGCTCGGCTTCGTGCCCCATGATGTGCAGGGTTTTACAGAGTTGGGTTTTAAACCGATGCTGGCCTGCAGAAAGTGCCTGCCCCTGTGTCAGGGCCGCCTGGATCAGGGCTGGAATATCCACGGCTTCACCAACCTGGTTGGGTTTGGTTTCAAGCGAGGACAGTGTCAGCAGGTCGGACACCAGTGCCTGCATATTGCCGGCCTGCTGGGCCATCAGTTGCAGATAATGACTGCGCTGCTCTGCGCTGATGGCTTCTTCGGGCAGGTCTTGCAAGGTTTCGATGAACCCCGACAGCACCGTCAGGGGGGTGCGCATTTCGTGCGAAACATTAGCCACAAAATCCTTGCGTGTGTTTTCCAGCCGTTCAATCTGGGTGATATCGCGCGTGACCATCAAAAACTGACCCACACCATAAGGCGCCAGATGCAGCATCAGGGTGCGCGGCTGGCGGCTGCCCCCCCAGTGCAGGATCAGTGGTTTGTCCCAGCTTTCCTGGCCTGCGTATGTACCAAATTCGGGTGTGCGGATGATGTTGAAGATGCTGTGGCCACGGTCTTGCTGGAGATTCAGGCCCAAATGTTCGGCTGCGGTTTGATTGCACCATAGCAGGGTTTTGTCGGGGGCCAGCATCAGGGCGCCATCGGGCAGTGCTTCGGCCGCCAGCAGTGCACGCTGGAAATTGCGGCTGCGCTCTTGCAGATCCATGCGGTTTTGCTTCAGCTTGCGATACACCGGTGCCAGCACTTCGTCCCAGGGCCCGATGGAAGCCGGGGGGGGATCGTCGATGCGGAGCACCCAGCGGGAAATCCGCGAGAGCTGTACCCCGCTGACCAGCACCATCATCAGCAGGCCCAGTGCAAACACTGCCCAACCTGTTGCTGCTCCCAGCCACGCACCCAGCAGCCAGCCACCCAGGGCCCAGAGCGTGACGGTAACAAGCGTTTTGGTCATGAGGAGTGTGTCGTGCTGAAGCGGTAGCCTGTCCCGCGGATGGTCTGGATCATGTGCTCCTGACCCACTGCCGACAGGGCCTTGCGCAGCCGGCGGACATGGACATCGACGGTGCGCTCTTCCAGGAAGACGTGGTCTCCCCAGATCTGGTCAAGCAACTGGGTTCGAGTGTACACGCGTTGCCCGTGGGTCGCTAAAAAGTGCAGGAGGCGAAACTCGCTGGGCCCCATGGACACCGGCTGCTTTTCCAGATGTACGGTGCGGGTGCTGGGGTCGAGTGTCAGTGGGCCGGCCTGTACGGGATCCGGTGCCAGCTGTGGGGCACGGCGCCGCAGCAGCGACTTGATCCGGGCCAGGAGTTCGCGCGGAGAAAAGGGTTTGGTCAGGTAGTCATCCGCACCGGCTTCCAGGCCATCCACCTTGTCTTGTTCAGTGTCTCGCGCCGTGAGCATGATCAGGGGCACGTCGCGGGTTCGGGTGTCCCGGCGCAAAGCGTGGGCCAACTGGATGCCCGGTTGGTCTGGAAGCATCCAGTCGAGCAGGATCAGGTCGGGCAGCTGTTGCTTGATCTGCTGTTGCGCCTCGTGGCAGCTGTACGCTGCATGCACCTGATAGCCTGCATATTGCAGATTGACGGACAGGAGCTCCTGGATGGCGGGTTCGTCTTCAATAATCAGGATTGTCGTGGGCATCAAAAATT
This sequence comes from Castellaniella sp. FW104-7C03, assembly GCF_040276085.1. Lineage (NCBI taxonomy): Bacteria > Pseudomonadati > Pseudomonadota > Betaproteobacteria > Burkholderiales > Alcaligenaceae > Castellaniella > Castellaniella sp. FW104-7C03. Next base: position 221,638 of record NZ_JBELOK010000004.1, on the reverse strand, counting down.
GGTAGGCGTTATGGTTCAGGCCATCATCATACGGTGTCATTATTTCATTTTCATGACGCTCTGCCATCAAGTCGGGATGACGAACCGCCTACTGAATGCGGTACGATACGCAAATCATGAGTGATATACCCCAAGAGTCCAGCCAAGGGCAGCAAACCCACTTTGGTTTCCAGACCGTCCGTGAAGCCGATAAGGCACATCGTGTCGCCGAGGTTTTCCATTCGGTGGCCAGCCGCTACGACATCATGAACGATCTGATGTCTGGCGGGCTGCACCGCGTCTGGAAATCCTTTACCGTTGGCCGCGCCCAGGTGCGTCCGGGCATGCGGGTGCTGGATATCGCCGGAGGCACCGGAGATCTCGCACGCGCGTTTGCGCGCCGCGCGGGGCCGCAAGGCGAGGTCTGGCTTACCGATATCAACGACTCCATGCTTCGCGTGGGCCGCGATCGTTTGCTGGATCGCGGTGTGGTCACGCCGGTGGCGGTTTGCGACGCCGAGTGCCTGCCGTTTCCCGACCAATATTTTGATCGGGTATCGGTTGCTTTTGGCTTGCGCAACATGACTCACAAAGAGCAGGCGCTTGCCGAAATGCACCGGGTTCTCAAGCCGGGGGGCAAGCTGCTGGTGCTCGAGTTCTCCCGCGTCACGCCTGCGCTGGCACCCGTCTACGACTGGTACTCCTTTAATGTGCTGCCCAAAATCGGGCAGGTGGTGGCTTCCGACGAAGCCAGCTACCGCTATCTGGCAGAATCCATTCGCATGCACCCCGATCAGGAAACCCTGGCGGGCATGATGCGTACTGTGGGCTTCGAGCGCGTGCAGTATTTCAACATGACAGCTGGCGTGGTGGCCTTGCACGAGGGCGTGCGCCTCAGCTAAGCCGCTACCTTGCTGGTTTCTCAGTCTGCCGGGCCGCCTTGCGTGGCCCTTTTCTTGCAAAACTATGGTAATTTATGGCATTCAGGTTGTTGTCAGCTTGTGGCTGATGGCACCCGAAACCTATTTTTCCCCGGAGATCTCATGACCTTCCAATTACCTCGCTGGCTGATGGCAGCCCTGATGCTGTCCGTCGCACTTATGATGCTTGCTGTTACGTCCGACGCCCAGGCGCGCCGGATGGGCGGTGGCCTCAGCTTTGGTCGTCAGTCCACCAATGTCATCAAACAGCGCCAGGCCGTCACACCGCCTGCAGCCACCACTACTCAGCGCGCCGCCACCACGTCGGCTGCTGGCGCCACCGCAGCCAAATCGGGCATGTCCCGCTGGTTGGGGCCTCTGGCCGGTATTGCTGCCGGCCTGGGCATTGCAGCGCTGCTGTCCAGCCTTGGGCTATCGGGGGCTTTGCTTGAGTTCCTCTCCAGTGCCTTGCTGATTGGTCTGGTGATCTTTGCCGTGATGTTCCTGGTGCGCCGCTTGCGGGGTGCTCAAAGCCCATTGGCTTCGGCGGGGGCGGCACAGGGCGGTAACAGCTATCGCCAGTCCGCCTCCCAGGGCTCGCAGGGCCCCGCTTGGGGGTCAACGCCAGGCTCGTCAGCGCCTGCCGCTTCGGCGTCCGCGGCGCCGGTCATTCAGGCTGTCCCGTCTGTCGACGCACCTGACCCCTCCTGGTTTGTTCCGGCCGATTTCGACATCCCCGCCTTTTTGACACAGGCCAAGCAGCAATTTACCCGGGTGCAGGCACTTTGGGATGCCGGAGATCGCGAGGCGCTGAAGGCATTGCTCACCGACGATCTCCTGGCAGAGATCACGCCGCGCCTGCCGCAGCCCAACGAAAACAATCACACCGAGATCGTTTTGCTTAACGCCGAGCTCCTGGGTATCGAAACCGTGGCCGGCGGACACCTGGCCAGCGTGCGGTATTCGGGCATGCTGCGCGAGGCCGAGGGTGCCGAGGCCTTCCGCATGGAAGAAGTCTGGAACCTCTACAAGGCCGATGGCGAGGGCTGGCTGCTGGCAGGTATCCAACAGCTGAATCCTCAGGGTAATTAAAGGTGGTTTGGCAGGGCAGCGCTGCTTGCCCTGCCGATAAGCCCCAGGCAAAACCGGTAAACTGAGGTTCCTGCGCACCCGCGTAGCGTGTGTTTTTCGGTTGCCTGTGCATGAAGCTGCCCCTACCTTCTTTTCTACCCCCGCCCACGGCCGTGCTGCTGCGTGGCTTTAATACGCTGGTACAACGCGAGCCCTGGGCCCAGGAGCGTCTGTCGGCGCATGCCGGCAAGTCAGTGCGTCTTTCCGCTGGTATTTGGTCATTGCAGATCAGCATCACGGCGCAAGGCCTGGTGCAGCGCTGCGATCCTGCCATCGTGCCCAACGTGACCCTCTCGGTTCCAGCTCAGCGCCTCAAAGAGCTGCCTGGCGCCTGGGCATCCCAAGGGCTTGCCGGGGTGACGGCGCTGGCGCATATCCAGGGAGATGCCGGCCTGGCACACCTGGTGTCCGATCTGGCCCGAGACCTCCGCTGGGATGTGGAGGGTGACCTGGCCGGCGTAGTGGGGGATGTGATGGCAGTGCGTCTGGTGCAAGGCAGCCGTCAATTAGTGTCTGGCGCCAAGGTGGCTGCCGGGCGTGCCCGCGACAATGTGTCCGAATACCTTGCGGACGAGTCCGGTCTGGCTGTCCGGCATGAGGCCCTTGGGCAGATCTCTGCCGGGGTAAAAAGCCTGGGTAAACGGCTTGATGCACTCGATCAGCGGATGCGGCGCCTGAAGAGGCATTCATGATTACGCTGCTGCGCCTGATATCCATCCTGGTGGTGGCCTTGCGCTACCGACTCGACGAGCTGGTGCTCTCCAGCTTGCAGCATCCTCTCGCCCACTTCATGTTGCGCATTGTTTGTCTGGGCTGGCGGCCCCGCCGCCCGCGTGGCGAGCGCCTGCGTCTGGCCCTCGAAACCCTGGGCCCCATTTACGTCAAGTTTGGCCAGGTCTTGTCCACGCGCCGCGATCTCATCCCGCCCGACCTCGCCGACGAGCTGGCACTTTTGCAAGACCGCGTGCCGCCGTTTCCTTCCGAGCAGGCGGCGCAGATTATCCAGGAAGCTTTGGGTGCTGCGCCACAAGCTCTGTTTGCCCACTTCGAGCGCGATCCGGTGGCCTCTGCCTCGATCGCCCAAGTGCATTTTGCCGTCCTGCATGATGGCCGGGAGGTTGCGGTCAAGGTCTTGCGTCCGGGCATGCGCCACGCCATCGAACGCGATCTCACCTTGTTGCGGGTGCTGGCCGGGCTGGTCGAGCGTCTGATGCCGGATGGGCGGCGTCTCAAGCCCCGCGAGGTGGTGGCCGAGTTTGACAACTATCTGCACGATGAGCTTGACCTGATCCGGGAAGCCGCCAATTGCAGCCAGTTGCGTCGCAATTTTGGGCCTGAGACGGGCCGTGCCGAGCTTTTGATGGTGCCTGAGGTTGTCTGGGAGTATTGCACCAGCCAGGTGTTTACCATGCAGCGGATGCGCGGTGTGCCCATCAGCCGGGTCGAGCAGCTGCGTCAGCTGGGTGTGGATATCCCTTTGCTGGCCCGCCAGGGCGTGGAGATTTTCTTCACGCAGGTGTTCTCGGACGGCTTTTTTCATGCCGACATGCATCCAGGCAATATTCTGGTGTCCGATCATCCCGATACCCTGGGGCGCTACATTGCCCTGGATTTCGGCATCGTAGGATCTTTATCCGAATTCGATAAAAACTATCTCGCGCAAAATTTCCTGGCGTTTTTTCACCGCGATTATCGTCGGGTGGCACAGCTGCATATCGAGTCTGGCTGGGTGCCGGCCGATACCCGTGAAGAAGAGCTCGAAGGCGCGGTAAGGGCCGTGTGCGAGCCCTATTTCGATCGCCCTCTGGCTGAGATTTCCCTCGGACAGGTATTGCTGCGCCTGTTTCAGACGTCGCGCCGGTTTAACGTCGAGATCCAGCCGCAGCTGGTGTTGCTGCAAAAAACACTGCTGAATGTCGAGGGCATGGGACGCGAACTGGATCCCAAGCTGGATCTCTGGCAAACCGCCAAACCTTTTCTCGAACGCTGGATGCATCAGCGGGTGGGCTTGCGCGGTCTGCGTCAACGCCTGGATCAAGAAGCCAGCCAGTGGTCGCAGATTTTGCCGCAACTCCCCCGCCTGGTGTATAGCCGCTTAAGCCAGCCCGATCTCACGCCTGCCATGCAGGCCGAGATTCAGCAGCTTCGGCGGGCGCAACAGGGTACCCAGCGGTTGCTGGGGGTGCTTTGCGGTATTTTGGCGGTTGGTCTGGGTGTGGCGGTCTGGGCGATTGTTCATGGGGGTGCCCTATGATCGCGCGATTTGATGCCAAGGTGGTCTCGCCCCAGGCTTGCCTGCGCCAGGTGGCCGACGGATCATTGGCTCGCCCGCTGGTGTTTACCAATGGGGTGTTTGATCTTTTACACCGTGGTCATGTCACTTATCTGGATCAGGCGGCACAGCTGGGGGCCAGCCTGGTGGTGGCCGTCAATACCGATGCATCAGTGCGGCGCCTGGGCAAGGGCCCGGATCGCCCATTAAACCGCATGGAAGACAGGGCGGCTTTGCTGGCGGCACTGGGCTGTGTTGATGTGGTTACCTGGTTTGACGAAGACACCCCGTTGCAGCTGATTCAGGCGCTGCAACCGGATGTGATCGTCAAAGGTGGCGACTACAACATGGAAACCCTGCCAGAGACCGCGGTGGTGCGGTCGTGGGGAGGGCGTGCAGTGGCCATTCCGTTCGAGCACCAGCGCTCGACCACCACCCTGCTGGAAAAAATCCGCCTTAAAACTTGAAGCGCGAGCGCGCAGTGCCGCGCAACGGCTTGGTCCAGGTATCAAAAACCTGGATAGTCTCGAAGTTGGCCGCGCTGGTGCGCGTGATGCGGCAGGCGGTCATGATGGGATTATGGCCCACGATAGCCATCAGGCGGCCGCCCACAGCCAGTTGGTATTTAAGTGCGTCAGGTACGGTGGGTACGGATCCGGTGATCAGGATCGCGTCGTATTCGGCTGTTCCCCAGCCCGCATGGGCGTCGCCGGTTTCCTGGACGATGTTGTTGATCTGGTTGCGCGCAAAGTTGCCTTGGGCAAAGGCGGCCAGCCGGCTGTCGATTTCGATGGTGGTGACTTGCTGGCATAGCCGGGATAACAGGGCGGCCTGATAGCCGGATCCTGTTCCGATCTCAAGCACGCAGTCGGTGGCGGTAAGATGCAGCTCTTCGATGAGCTTGCTTTCTACCTTGGGTGAGAGCATGTGCTCGCGGGTGTCTACCCCATCGATGATGAGCGGCAGCTCGGTGTCGGCAAACGCCAGCGCGCGCAGCTGGGGCGGGACAAAGTGCTCGCGTGGGACATCGAACACGGCCTGCAGCAGGCGCTCGTCCTGGACGTTCCAGGGGCGGATCTGCTGTTCGACCATATTGAAGCGGGCGCGGTCGGCATCGGGGATGTCGTTGACGTTCATGTCGCGTAAGCCTTAGGGTTAACGTGCATCGATTATAGGCCAGCGCTTGGCCATCGGGGAGTTAGTGGGCTGCCGGCCCAGTGTTGGGCCACCAGGCATGGAAGTGCTGTACGGGCCCATGCCCCGAGCCCACCTGCAGCTGGCCGGATGCTGCAATGGCTTTTTGCAGGTATTGCTTGGCCTGTTGCGCGGCGTCGGGCACGTTGCCGGTGCGGGGCAGCAAGGCTGCCAGGGCGGCAGACAGAGTGCAGCCGGTGCCATGTGTGTTGGGTGTGTCGATGCGTCTGCCAGGTAGCTCGATCAGGCGGTCGCCATCGTGCAGGAGATCGATGGTGTCATTGCCCGGCAGGTGGCCACCCTTTAAAAATACCCAGCGCGTGTCGTCATCAGGCAGCAGGCGGCGCAGGCGTTCAGCCATACGGCGCATTTCCTTGAGGCTGTCGGCCGGGCTTTGGCCCAGCAAAACACCGGCTTCGGGCAGATTGGGTGTGATGATGGTGGCCAGAGGGATGAGCTCTTCTCGCAGTGCCGCGACGGCTTGCTGTTCGAGCAGGTGGTCGCCGCTTTTGGCCACCATGACGGGGTCGAGCACCACATGGGGGGGGTTCCAGTGGGCCAGGCGCTCGGCAACCGCGCGGGTAACCCCGGCTTGTCCCAGCATGCCGATTTTTACGGCGTCTATCCGTATATCTGCAAACAGGGTGTCGATCTGTGCCGCGACGAAATCAGGGGCAAGGGCGGCGATACGGGTGACTGCCTGCGTGTTTTGGGCGGTGAGGGCAGCCACTACGGCCATGCCATAGGCACCCAGGGCACTCATGGTTTTGACGTCGGCCAATACTCCGGCTCCCCCGGAGGGGTCTACGCCAGCGATGGAAAGGGTGTTGGGGATCATGGGCTCAGGCAGCGCGAGTGGAAGGCAGCAGCCCCTCGGACGGAGAGCTGGGATCGGCGTCGTAGTATTTACGTTTGACGCGGCCCGCCAGATAGGCCATGCGCCCGGCCTGTACACCCAGTCGCATGGCGTGTGCCATCTGGATGGGGTCTCGGGCACCGGCGATGGCGGTGTTCATCAAAATGGCGTCGCAGCCAAGTTCCATGGCGATCGCGGCGTCTGATGCCGTGCCGACGCCTGCATCCACCAGCACCGGGACAGACGTCTGGTCGATGATCAGTCGCAGGTTCCAGGGGTTGATGATGCCCATGCCTGAACCAATCAGCGAGGCCAGGGGCATGACGGCAGCTACGCCGATATCTTCAAGCATTTTGCACTGGATGGGGTCGTCGCTGCAGTAGACCATCACATCAAAGCCGTCGTCCACCAGGGTTTTGGCCGCTGCCAGGGTTTCGGGCATATTGGGAAACAGATTGCCGGCGTTGCCCAAAACTTCGAGTTTGCACAGATTGTGGCCGTCGAGAAGCTCGCGGGCCAGGCGCAATGTGCGCACCGCGTCGTCAGCCGTATAACAGCCGGCTGTGTTGGGCAGGATGGTGTAGCGATCCGGGGATAAAAAATCCAACAAATTAGGCTCGCCGGGGTTTTGCCCGATATTGGTACGCCGGATGGCAACGGTGACGATTTCTGTGCCGCTGGCCTCGATGGCCTCTTTGGTTTGCGCAAAATCCCGGTATTTGCCGGTGCCCACCAGCAGGCGAGACTGAAAGCTGCGGTTGGCAATGGTGAGGGTGTCTGGTGTGGTCATAGTGTGCGATGGCTGTCTTTCAATAGGTGTGGCCGCACGGGGCGGCCACACACAAGGATAATCCATTTATAGGGCCTCGTCCGGTCTATCTCCGTGCTGCTCGGTGATAAGCTTTATTGCGCAGCAGCCCTGAGGCCTTGCAGGTCACGGCAGAGCGTTTCAGCAGCATCGATCAGTCGTGGCCCGGGCCGGTGCAGCCAGTCTGGATTGATGGTGTAGACGTGGCCTGCCAGGGCGGCTTCAAGGCCGTGCTGGGCCCACCATTGCGCACGCGCCCGCCCGGATGCCGGATCAGGGGGTGACAAGATCAGTGCGTCCGGGTTCAGGTGCAGCACGGATTCCAGGCTTACCTGGGGCGCAGCAATGCTGCGTGAACCATAGAGATTGCTTGCGCCGCAATGAGACAGCATATTGTTGACCAAGGGGTCGTTGCCCAGCGTAAACAGGGGGTCGGCGCTGATCTCGATAAAAACAGTGGGTGCCGGCGGGGCCAGCGGCTGCAGGCGTGCAATGCGCGCCTCAAGTGCACTGGCCGTTTGCCGGGCGCGGGCCTGGGTGCCCAGCCGTGCGCCCAGCTGGCGGACCAGGGTGGGGATGTCTTCCAGCGTTTGTGGATTGGCGTATATCAACGGGATGTCCAGGCGCCCCAGCGTGTCAGCCAGGGCGCGGCTGGCGTCGGTGGGGTACCAGGCAATCACCAATGTGGGATGCTGCACCAGGATAGATTCCGCACTGTACTGGAAGCCGTTGCCCACGCGCGGGATGTGCTGCGCCGCTGCCGGATAGTTGCTGTGCTGCACGGTGGCCACAATGTCGGCGCCTGCCCCTGCTGCGAACACCAGCTCGGTGGCGTGGGGTGCCAGGGTAATGATGCGTGGCGTATGGCTCTGCGTGGCGTGTGCCGGAGCTACCCACAGCACGCCCAGCAGGCATGGGAGGAGCAGGGGCAGCAGCAGCTTGCGCAGGCACACGCGTATCAGCATGGCTTACATCTTCCAGGACAGATTGACAAACACGTTGGAGCCTGGTGTGTTGTAGCCATCCACCAGCACATAGTCCTTATCAAGGACGTTGTTCCAGCGCACCTGAACACCCAGAGACTTGTTGAAGTCGTAGGCGGCGGTCAGGTTGAGCAGGGAATAGCCGCCGAGGCGGTTTGTATTGGCGACGTCATCGTAGCGGTTGCCCGTGTACTGGTATTCCGCGCCCAGCTTCAGGGCCTGGATGCGGTGCTCGACGCCCAAGTGAAAGACCTGGCGGGCGCGGTGACGCAGCATCGAGCCTTCGGCAGGCGTGAAACCGGCCGCGGGTTTCGGATCGTCGTTGCGTGGATCGAGGAAATCGGCGCTGGCACGCAGGGTGGTGTTGCCCAAGGTTTGTTCGGCACTGAGTGTCAGGCCACGAATCGTTGCGTGGTGGATGTTCATCAGTGTTGATGCCTGCGTGACAGGATCTGTCTGGCCGCTGATCAGATTCTCAATCACATTCCGGTAGGCCGTCAGGCGCAGGCGAGTGTCTGCATTCTGATACTGGAAATGTGCCTCGAAATTGCGGGATTTCTCGGGTTTCAGATTGGGATTGCCAACATACGATCCAAAAAACCCGAAATCCTGGAATGGCCAATAGAGATCATTGAACGTGGGGGCATGAAATCCGGTATTGCCGGCTACGCCTACTTGCCAGGCATCACTTAGGTTGTAATCCAGCCCCAGGCTGCCGGTGGCTTGGTTGCCGTAGCCAGAGATATTGTCGTTGCGCAGGCTGGCCTGAGCATGCACTCGTTGGTAATCGGCTTTGTAGATCAGTGCGGCGGCATTGGTGTTACGAGCATCTTGCACAAAAGACGTGGTGCCTTGTACGCGCTCTTCCTGGCGCTCCAGCAATAAAGAGATCTCCTGGTAATCGCCCAGTGCCGCGGTGTTGAGCCAGCTGTAGTGGCGTTTGAGCGAGCTGATCACGGCCTGGGCTCCACGGTCATCATAGCTATCCCGGGTAAAGCCAAATTTCAGGTGGCTGCGCCAGCCTGGCAGGATCTCATCAGTGCTGTCCAGGCTGTAGGCTTGCTGGCGGTACAGGGCCACTACATTGGCAGTGGATGAAAACCCATTGTCGTAGTCGCCGTGGGTGTAGCTGTCGTAGGCCGTCAGGCCCAGACGATGGCCTTTGGCCCAACGGTAGCCCAGCGTGCCCGATACCGAGTGGCTGCGATAGCCGTCTTTATCGGAGGTGTGGTTGAAATTACGTTTGCCATTGGCCAGATAGGGGCGTGTGGCGTCATAACCCTTGCTGTTGGCGGTGCTGGTCGAGAAACTGTAGTCCCATTTTTCAGACGCACCCCATATCCCGGCGCTGGCTTTTGCGGTTTCATAAGTGCCATAGCCGACATTGGCCCAGGCAGATAGTGGCTGGTTCTGCTGACCTTTTTTGGTCACCAGGTTGATTACACCGCCGATGGCATCCGAGCCATACAGGCTGCTGGCTGCGCCTCGTAGGACCTCGATGCGTTCCAGCATGGCCGGATCGATCGCCGCAAAATTGACGGTGCCGGAGCTTGAGCCATTGATCCGCATGCCATCAATGAGTATCAGCGCGTGGGCGGTGTTTGTACCTCGCAAAAACAGGCCGCTGACGGTCTGTGGCCCGCCGTTGGTGCTGATTTGCACGCCGGGCGTGCGGGCAAGAATATCAATTACGCTGTCGCCGCGCGCTTCGGCCAGCTGTTTGGGGCCGATCACCGACACGTCCCCCACCACATCGGCCAGGGGTTCGGAGGTTCGGCTGGCGGTGACGACGATGTCTGGCAGGACGCTAACGGCGGAGGGTTGTGCAAGAAGGGTGGCGGGAAATACGCCGGACAGGCAGGCAACGGCAATGACATGCCGCGAAAAAGAGATGGTCATGGTAAGCCCTGTGTGGTGTGCGTCCCCGCACACCCGGATGATCAAGGCCTGCAGTCCCGCGCTTGCCCCGAGGGGAGGGGGGCGTGTGGCCGACAGGCAACCAGGTGGTTGAAGCAGGCCGGTATCGGGCTGGCACACCGACCAGCCAAAGGCTGGGGGAGTACGCACCGTTGCGGGGGCAGCACAGCTGGGCTTGGGGTTAAGCCTTCTGTTTCCCGTTTTGATGTTCTGTTGCCTGGTGGCAGCAAGACATACCTGTTTCGTCGGGCATTATAAGCGGCCAAAAAGCGTACGGCTGCCTGCCGGCAGCCGTGGGGTGCCACAACGCTGTTGTGGCGAGGGTAACGCGCCTGATCAGGCGTGGGCAGGCTGGTGGCCGGCGCCCAGCAATGCGTTCAGAATACGGGTCATCAGGCTGACTTGAGGGCGGTTGGCACGTGTGGCACGCTCTTCGGCCATCAAACGCTCGAAGGCTTCGTTTACCGGATAGTTAGAAAAAGGTACCAACATGCTGCTCTCCTTATGATTAATTTTCATCGAGTAACTAGTGAAATCCCTTACAGGGTTAACCCTAGTGTAGCAAACATGAGCAGGTTTGAACAACCCTGCTCTCCCATGTTTTTGTGGTCTGTGGTCCAAATGCCACCGTGCAGCGTATGGGGCGTCGCAAGGGTTTGATACAGGCAGGTTGGTGTGGTGTTCTCTCTGGCTATGGGCGCGACGATACAATCAGTGTCTGTTCTTCACTTTTTCCGGATCCTGCCGTGTCCTATCCCGCTTTGCCGTATCCCATCGAATCCTATACCCGAGGTGCCGACTTTGTGCGCCTGCTGGCACAGCGCATTGTGGTGCTGGATGGGGCCATGGGCACCATGATCCAGCGGTACAAGCTGGATGAAGCTGATTTCCGTGGCACGCGGTTCAAGGATCACGACCACGATCTGAAAGGCGACAATGATCTCCTCTCGCTCACACGCCCCGATGTGATCCGGGAGATACACCAGGCGTATCTGGAAGCAGGCGCCGATGTAGTGGAAACCAATACCTTTGGTGCCACCCGTGTGGCCCAAGGCGATTACGGCCTGCTGGATATTGCCTACGACCTCAATCTGGCGGCGGCACGCCTGGCTCGCGAAGCCTGTGATGCAGTGGCGACGCCCGATCGCCCGCGCTTCGTGGCCGGGTCTTTGGGGCCGCAGCCCAAAACGGCCTCGCTGTCGCCCGATGTCAATGACCCGGGCGCACGCAATGTCACCTTCGAACAACTGCGCGTGGCCTACACCGAGCAGATCAACGGCCTGCTCGATGGCGGCGTGGATTTGCTGCTGGTTGAAACCATTTTCGATACCCTGAACGCCAAAGCAGCCATTTTTGCGATTGAATCTGTCTTTGATGAGCGCCAGGTGCGGCTGCCCGTGATGATTTCCGGTACGGTCACGGATGCCTCGGGCCGCATTTTGTCCGGGCAAACGGTAGAGGCCTTCTGGAATTCCGTGCGCCACGCGAGGCCGGTCACCATCGGCCTGAACTGCGCCCTGGGTGCTGCCCTGATGCGCCCTTATGTGGCTGAGCTCTCCAAAATCTGCGACACCTATGTGTGTGTCTACCCCAATGCGGGTCTGCCCAACCCGATGGCAGAAACCGGCTTTGACGAAACGCCGGCCGACACCTCCAGCCTGCTTGAAGAATTTGCCCAGGCCGGGCTGGTCAATGTGGTGGGTGGATGCTGTGGCACCACCCCCGAGCACATCCGTGAAATCGCCCGCAAGGTGCAGGGCCTGCCCCACCGCAAACCGCCCGAGATCCCTGTCAAAACACGTTTGTCCGGGCTTGAGCCGTTAAATTTCGACCGCGACACCTTGTTCATCAACGTTGGTGAGCGCACCAACGTAACAGGCAGCAAAAAGTTCCTGCGGCTGATTCGTGAAGAGAAATTTGACGAAGCGCTGTCGGTGGCGCGCCAGCAGGTGGAAAGCGGCGCGCAGATTATCGACATCAATATGGATGAGGGCATGCTGGATGCCTTGGCGCTGATGCCGCGGTTTCTGAATCTGCTGGCTTCCGAACCCGATATCTCCCGGGTGCCTGTGATGATCGACAGCTCGAAGTGGCCTGTGATCGAAGCCGGCCTGCGTTGCGTTCAGGGCAAGTGCATTGTCAACTCGATTTCCATGAAAGAAGGCGTCGAACCTTTCATCGAACAGGCCCGCTTGTGCCGCAAGTACGGAGCGGCCGTGGTGGTGATGGCGTTTGATACCGATGGCCAGGCCGACAGCCTGCAGCGGCGTATCGACATCTGCAGCAAGGCCTACGATATTCTGGTCAACCAGGTGGGCTTCCCGCCAGAAGACATTATTTTCGACCCCAACGTGTTTGCCATTGCCACCGGCATCGACGAGCACAACCATTACGCCGTAGATTTCATCGAAGCCACCGGCTGGATCACCGAAAACCTGCCGTATGCGCGGGTGTCGGGCGGGATCTCAAACGTCAGCTTCTCCTTTCGCGGTAACGAGGCCATGCGTGAGGCGATTCACGCGGTGTTTCTATATTACGCCGTGCAGCGCGGCCTCACCATGGGTATCGTCAATGCCGGTCAGCTGGGCGTGTATTCCGAGCTCGACAAAGCGGTTCGGGATCTGGTTGAAGACGTGGTGCTGGATCGCGCAGGGCCGGTCAGCAAGACAGACCCGGCCGACGAGCGGACGTCCACCGAACGGTTGGTCGAACTGGCCGAGACCATCAAGGGCTCGGGTGCCAAAAAAGAGGAAGACCTCACCTGGCGTGAAGGCACGGTGCGCGAGCGCCTGACGCACTCTCTGGTGCATGGCATCACCACGTTCATTGTCGAAGACACCGAGGAAATCCGCGCGGAGATCATGTCGGCGGGCGGGCGACCCATCGAAGTCATCGAGGGCCCGCTGATGGATGGCATGAATGTCGTGGGCGATCTCTTTGGCGCGGGCAAGATGTTTTTGCCGCAGGTTGTGAAATCCGCCCGGGTCATGAAGCAGGCCGTTGCGCATCTGTTGCCGTTCATCGAAGAAGAAAAACGCCAGTTGGCGGATGCCGGCGGCGATGTGCGCTCCAAGGGCAAGCTGGTGATTGCCACCGTCAAGGGTGATGTGCACGATATTGGCAAGAATATCGTCACGGTCGTCTTGCAGTGCAATAACTTTGAAGTCTTCAATATGGGTGTGATGGTGCCGTGCTCCAAGATCCTGGACAAGGCTAAAGAAGTCGGCGCCGACATGGTGGGTCTGTCGGGCTTGATCACTCCCAGCCTCGAAGAAATGGCTTACGTGGCCTCCGAGATGCAGCGCGACCCTTATTTCCGCGATCGCAACGTCCCGCTGCTGGTGGGCGGTGCCACCACCAGCCGGGTGCATACCGCGGTCAAGATTGCCCCCAACTACGACGGGCCCGTGATTTATGTGCCGGACGCCAGCCGCTCGGTGGGCGTGGCCACCAACCTGATGTCTGATCAGGTCGATACGTATCTCAAAGAAGTAGCGGCTGAATACGAGCTTGTGCGTGAGCGCCATGCCAACCGCAAGTCCACGCCGATGCTGACCATCCAGCAGGCCCGCGAGGCCAAGCCGGCCATCGATTGGGCAAATTACACCCCGCCGCGCCCCAAGTTTATCGGCCGGCGGGTATTCAAGCACTACGATCTGCACGAGATCCTGAAGTTCCTGGACTGGACGCCGTTCTTTCAGTCGTGGGGCCTGATGGCGCAGTTTCCCGCGATTCTCACCGACAAGGTGGTGGGCGAGCAGGCGGTGAAGCTGTACGAAGAAGGCCAGGCGATGATGAAGCGCATCGTCGAAAATCGCTGGCTGACTGCCAATGGCATAGTGGCGTTTTATCCGGCCAACAGCATCAACGACGATGACATCGAAATCTATCGCGATGAAACCCGTAGCGAGGTGCTGCTGACATGGCGCGGTGTGCGCCAGCAGACCGAAAAACGCCAGGGCATTGACAACAAGTGCCTGGCCGATTTCATTGCGCCCAAGGATTCCGGGATCACCGATTACATCGGCATGTTTGCCGTCACAGGTGGCCTGGGCATTGAAACACACGAAAAGCAGTTTCAGGATGCCGGAGACGACTACTCGGTCATCATGCTCAAGGCATTGGCTGACCGCCTGGCCGAAGGTTTTGCCGAGACCCTGCATGCCAGGGTGCGGCGCGATCTCTGGGGCTATGTGCCCGACGAAGACCTGCCCAACGAGGACATCATCGGCGAGAAATACCAGGGCATCCGCCCGGCGCCAGGCTATCCTGCCTGTCCAGAGCATATCGTCAAGCGCGAAATGTTCGATCTGCTGGCGTGTGATGAGATCGGCATGCAACTGACCGAAGGGTTCGCGATGATGCCGGCATCCAGCGTGTGCGGGTTCTACTTCAGCCATCCGCAGTCCAAGTATTTCAACGTGGGCAATATCGGGGCTGATCAGGTGGCTGATTATGTGCAACGTACCGGACGCGACGAAGAAGACGTACGGCGCACCCTGGCCAGCACCTTGCGCTAGGCAGCGGGGCCGTCATGTCGCGCGATGATGTGGCGCGCCGCCTGGCACTGGGTGCGTTTCTGCGCAGTGCGCGCGCGCGCGTAAGCCCCGCCGACCACGGTCTGCCCGCTGGTTTGCGGCGGCGCACACCGGGGCTGCGTCGCGAAGAAATCGCCCAGCTGTGCGAGATCTCCAGCACCTGGTACACCTGGATCGAGCAAGGGCGGGATATCTCGGTATCGGTGGACGTCTGGTGCCGCCTGGCAGACGTTTTGCGTCTGGCGCGGGCCGAGCGTCACTATCTGTTCAGCTTGGCCGGATGCGCGGATCCCCTGGCCGGACACCTGGAAAGCATCCCCTTGCCCGATGGACTCGACGGCTGCGTGCAAAGCATCCGGGGGCCTGCCTATATTCTGGATCAGGCCTGGAACATGCTGGCCTGGAATGCACCGCTGCAAGCCTTGTTCGATGGCTGGCCAAGACAGGGGCGGGCCAATCTGCTGCACTACATTTTTATGGACCCGGCCGCGCGAAGCCTGGTTGTGGATTGGGAGGACCGCGCCCGGAGGGTAGTGGCCGAATTTCGTGCCGATGTGGCCACCCTGGCAGGCGACCCCCTGATTCAATCTCTGGTGAGCGAGCTGCAATCAGGCAGCCCATTGTTTGCGCATTGCTGGACGCGGCAAACCGTGGTTGATCGCGAAGGCGGCTTGCGTGATTTTCAGCATCCCCGTGACGGCCGGGTGCGTTTTCGGCAGTTTACGTTTCGGTTGGCAATCCGGACAGACTGCAAGCTGGTGATGTTGCTGGCGCAGGATTCGTCAGCGGGTGTGGCGTAGCTGGTTGCCTGATCGTGTGGACAAGCGCCGAAACGACAGGGCCGAGAGGGCCACACACAAGGCGGTGACGCCAAACCCCCACATCACGTCGATGCGGTCGGCTTCCAGGCCGCCGCGCAGGCTGATGCTGAGATTCAGTGTGACGGCTGCACAGGCCACCCCAAGGCTGATTCCCAGTTGCTGGGCCGTGGCGGCAAAGCTGCTGGCCCGGCTCATCTGGGCGGAGTCCAGGTCAGCGTAGGTAAGTGCATTGACCGCGGTGAATTGCAGCGAACGGAAAAAGCCACCCACCAGCAAGACGGTGACCATCAGCCAGACAGGGGTTGTGGCCTGAAACAGCGCGCAGGCCGCCGTGAAGCTGGCGGCGATCAGGGCATTCCAGGTAAGCACCCGCTTGAACCCAAAACGGTGCACGATGGGTGTGGCCACCAGCTTCATCAGCAGTGCACCCGCCGCTGAGGTAAACGTGATCATCCCGGCAGAGAAGGCGGACAGGCCAAAGCCCACCTGTAGCAGGATGGCCAGCAAAAAGGGTGATGCGCCGCTGGCGAAACGGCACAGATTGCCGCCCAGTACCGATACGGCAAAGGTTTGGGTGCGCAAGAGGCTGAGATCAATGATGGGGTAGGTGGCGTGACGGGCGTGGCGTATATACAGAATGCTGCATAGCAGGCCAAGTGCCAGCAGGCCCAGCAGGGTGGATAGGCTGAAACTGGCGTGGCCCACGGCTTCCAGAAAGACCATCAGTGAGGCCATGGCCGCCCCGCTGAGAATAAACCCGAGGGTATCCAGGCGCGGACGATTGTCCGGGATGTCAGGGGCGATATAGCGCCGGATCAGCGCAATCCCGAAGATGCCCACCGGAATATTGATCAGAAATATCCAGTGCCATGAGGCATAGGTAACCAGAAACCCGCCCACCGGCGGGCCCAGCACCGGGCCCAGAAGCGCAGGCAGTGTCAAAAATGCCATGGCCTGCACAAGTTCGGATTTCGGTATGCGTCGCAGCAGGATAATGCGCCCCACCGGTACCATCATGGCACCGGCAGCCCCCTGAGCAACCCGGGCGGCAACCAGTTGCGACAGCGTCTGGGAAAGTGCACAGGCCGCCGAGCTGAGGCTGAACAGCACAATGGCGGCCAGAAATATCCGCTGGGCGCCAAAGCGGTCGGCGGCCCAGCCACTGATCGGGACAAACACGGCAGTGGCCAGCAGATAACTGGTGATGGTGATGTTCATGTGGACGGCACTGGTGCCAAAATCCAGCGCCATGGCAGGCAGGGCGGTGGCCACCACCGTAGAATCCAGCATTTGCATGAACAAGGCGCAGCCCACGATGAAGGGGATCATCTTTTGCTCTCGTGTGCGGATGCTGGGGGCAACGGAACTGGCTGGGCTGGGGCTTGGCATGGGCACGCAAATGCGCCGGGTGCAGTACACTTGGCGCATGGGTCACAGAGATCACTAAGACACTATTATGGCAAACAACTTCACATCCGAACTCACACAGTTCATCACGCAGTACAAAACCGAGAATGCCGACACCGAGGCGCGTCAACGCGCGGGTCGGTTTCGTCTCTGGGACAAAGAGCTCGATGCCGAGCAACAAGACGGGTTTCGTGCCGCCCAGGTGGCGCAAGATCCTTACGTGTATTACCAAAACGCCTGATTCATCCACATGCAGCCAGATCCCTCGACTGGCCTGGATGCCTTGATGACGCCGACCGTCGACAGTACGCCGGATGTCATTGATCACATTGCCCTGGCTCGTCTTTATGGCGAGCCTCTGTTTGCGATCCCCCAGGATCTTTACATCCCGCCGGATGCGCTCGAAGTATTTCTCGAGGCCTTCGAGGGCCCGCTGGATCTGCTGCTCTACCTGATACGCAAGCAGCATTTCAATGTGCTGGATATCCCGATGGCGGAAGTGACCGCGCAATACCTGGGCTATGTCGAGCAGGTTCGCGGCAGCAACCTGGAGCTTGCCGGCGAGTACCTGCTGATGGCGGCACTGCTGATCGAGATCAAGTCGCGCATGTTGTTGCCGGTTCGGCAGTCGGATACCGGCGAAGAAGTTGAAGACCCGCGTGCCGAGCTGGTGCGCCGCCTGCTTGAATACGAGCGGATGAAACTGGCTGCCCAGCGTCTGGATGCCTTGCCCCGTCAGGGCCGGGATTTCCTGCTCAGCCATGCACTGGTGGCCCAGCACCAGACAGAAACCTTGCTGCCGCAGGTAAGTCCTGATGATTTGCGTGACGCCTGGAACGCCATCCTGCAGCGGGCGCGTCTTAACGCCAATCACCGCATCACACGCGAGCAGCTGTCTGTGCGCGATCACATGAGCCACATTTTGCGTCGCTTGTCGGATGTGCGCTTTATCGAATTTACCGAGCTTTTTCTCGAACGCGTAGGCATGGGCGAGCCCGCTGCCGTCATTGTTGTGCATTTTCTGGCTTTGCTGGAACTTGCCCGCGAGTCTTTGCTGGAAATTACCCAGGCAGCGCCCTATGCGCCGCTCTATGTCAGATTGTCCTATACGCGTTCGGCCTGAGTGCCCGCGCCGGAGCCCGCTTTGAAAGTCGTCCACACCATCGAAGATCTGCGTGACCAGCTGCGAGGCCAGTTGCGCGTTGCCTTTGTGCCCACCATGGGTAACCTCCATGCGGCCCATTTGTCATTGATGCGTTTGGCCCGCCAGCATGGTGATCCGGTGGTTGCCAGTATTTTCGTCAATCGGCTGCAGTTTGGCCCCAACGAAGACTTTGATCGTTATCCCCGCACATTGGCAGAAGATATCGAGAAGATGGAGCGTGAGCGCGACGTCTACGTCTTGTTTGCGCCAGACGAGCGCGAGCTTTATCCCGAGCCGCAAAATTTTCGAATCCAGCCGGGTGACAACCTGGGCAAGATCCTCGAAGGTGAGTTCCGTCCCGGGTTTTTCATGGGCGTCAGCACCGTGGTGATGAAGCTGTTTTCTTGCGTGCAGCCGCGTGTGGCCGTGTTTGGCAAAAAAGACTATCAGCAATTGATGGTGGTACGCGCCATGTGCCGGCAGTTTCAGCTGCCTGTCGAGATCCTTGCCCACGAAACAGTGCGCGACCCGGACGGCTTGGCCATGTCCTCGCGCAACCGGTTTTTGTCGGCCACCGAGCGCGCCGAGGCCCCTCAGCTGTATGGCCTGCTGCAAGGCGTGCGCGACCAGCTTCTCCAGGGCGACGGAGTGCGTGAAACCGCTGAAGCTCGGGCAATGCAGGTATTGCATGATCGTGGCTGGAATCCCGATTACGTGGCGGTTCGCCGACAGCGCGACCTCCTGCCGCCCACCACTGACGAAATTCGTAATGGTGAGCCCTTGGTGGTGCTGACAGCTGCGCGCTTGGGCACCACACGGCTCATCGACAACCTTGAATTCCAGGTGTCCTGAGGCTGCGGGCAGTCGCCTCTGCTGGCAGCCCTGGGCTGCAGCCACTGTTTTTCAGGCGTTCTCCAGGATGACAAACGCGTAGTTGTCTTGATGATTTGCCACCTGTAAATACCTGTTATTTCAGGCAGCCTGGTGCAAATGACAGCCTGTCAAAGCTGGCAGATGGCAACCTGCAATCACCATGGCACAATCTCCCCACATCAAAAAGAGGGGGATGCCCATGTCTTGTTTTGATTCAAAAAAGCGGGGTGCACTATCGGCCTGTACCGGCCCGGCAGGCCTTACTTTGCGCGAACGTCAGGTTGCGCAGTACATCACACAAGGCCGCTCCAACAAATATATTGCGCTCGAGCTCGGGGTGTCGCAACGCACCATCGAGGCTCATCGGGCCCGTGTGTTTGCCAAGATGGGTGTACGCAATGCGGTAGAACTGACCAGCCGCTGGATCAGCCAGGGGCAGCGGCTACTGGCCGCTGATCACTTTGGCCAGGCGCCGTATTTTCAGGCGCCGGCGTGTATCGCCCGGTTTAACTTGCCGGGCACGGCTGTGCCGGCTTGTCAGCTAACTCGGCAATGGGGTCAAGATCTGCCTGGCGGGTAAGGCGCGATGTCAGCAGGGGTACCTGGCCGTTCAGGCGGTCGATCTGCAGCACATTGGATGAAGCAAAGCTTAGGCTGGCATAGGTTTGTTGCCCGGCTTGCAGCACAATGCGCACCGGTGCGGTACCCGTCAGAAACCAGCACCCCATGGCTGTGGTGGCCGCTTGCTGATCAACCGGAGCCATGCGTGCGCGCCACTGGCCGTCGGGTGCCAGGGTAAGCGTCAGGCGATTAGGCGCGCAGCCAGCGCCTGCGGTGCAGGCCACGGTGCCCAGATAGGTTCGGGTATCAGCCAGCATATCGGGGGTTTGGCGGCCGGCTGTACGGGTGCTGCTGGCCTGTGCCGGCGTGGTTTCTGTTGCTGCCGGTGTGTCGCCGATGTTTGTATCGGTCTGTGCCTGGGCAGCTTGCGTATCTGTGGCCTGGTTTTGGCCAAAGCCCAGTTGCAGTTGGGCGGGTGCCTGGCCTCCGGTGCCGCCTTGCGCGCGCTGCATGGCATCCGAGGCCGTGCTTTCGCGGGGTGAATCATAGTAGCCGGGCTCGCGTTGCTGGGCACAGGCCCCCAGCAGTACTACCAGGCCAAGGCCCAGCAGGCGGGTTGATAAGCGGTTTACAGGGCGCAGCATGACAATATCCGTCAAATGGGCGAAAACGCCATTCTACGCATTTGTACTGGTCTTGGGCATCTTCTGGGGCTTTGGCGGGCTGGCATTGGCCGTGTTGGCCAGTGTGCTGCTGGGCAGCCGCCTGCGTGTGTGGGGTCAGCATTATCAGGGTTGTTTACAGCAAGGCTCGGCTGCCAATGCCGCCACTTTGTGGCGTGCTGCCCGGGCTGCCTGTTGTTGCCATCCATGGCATTGGCTGGATGCGGCAGCAGCGGTGGGGCTTGGCGCCATGGCCCTGCTGCTGTGGCAGATGCATGGGTCTTTGTTCTGGCCTTGGCTGTTGTTGGGCGGGTGGCTGGCTGCGCTGGCCAGCCTGGATCACCACAGTGGCCTGTTGCCCGATGCGCTGACGGGGCCTGGATGGGCCTTGGGTTGTCTGCTGGGTGGCCAGCCGTTTGTCACTGCGTTGGTGTCTTCTGTCGCCGTCTGGGCCGGGCTGAGCCTTGCCGCGTGGGGATACCGCCAGGTTCGCCTGCGTGATGGCTTTGGCGGCGGAGACGTCAAGCTGCTGGCCATGTTGTCTGCCTGGCTGGGTGTGCTGCCCGCCTTGTCCATCTTGTGGCTGGCCTGCGTGTGTGCCTTGTTGGTCTGGATACTGGCAGGCGCCTGGCAGGGGCAGCGTGCGTACCGGATGGGGCCCTATCTGGCACTGGCCGCGGTACCCAGCCTGTTTTTCCCGCAGGCCTGGGGTACAGTCATGCTTTGATTTGATGCGGGGATGTTGACATGCTGTCCATCGGCCTGACAGGTGGAATCGGATCTGGCAAGACACAGGTGGCAGATCTGTTGGCCGGTTGGGGGGCTGCCCTGATCGACACCGACCAGATTGCCCACCAGCTGACGGCCCCCGGGGGGGTGGCTATCGCCCCATTGGCCGCTGCATTTGGCGCTGCCGCCATCCGCTCCGATGGCGGCATGGATCGCGCCTGGATGCGCGAGCACGCGTTTGCCGATCCCGCTGCCCGCCAACAACTCGAGGCTATCTTGCACCCCTTGATTCGTCAGGAGGTGCAACATCAGGCCGAGCAGGCCCGTGGGCCTTATCGGGTGTTCGTGGTGCCTTTGCTGGTCGAGTCAGGTCGCTGGCGCGATCAGGTCGATCGCATCTGCGTGGTGGATTGCGATCCCGAGACCCAGGTCCGCCGTGTGCGCGAGCGCAGCGGGCTGACGCCGGAGACCATTGGGCGTATCATGTCCGCTCAAGCTTCTCGGGCCGATCGGTTGGCTGTGGCCGACGATGTCATCCTCAATGATGGCGCCACCGATCTGCAGGTTCTGCGACAGCGATCCTGGCACTGCCATCAGTTGTGGTGTGGTCTGGCTTCCCGGTCGTCCGATGGGCCGGCCATTCATGATTAGGGTCTGTTGCGTGTGATTCTCTACGAATACCCCTGTAATGAACGTGTGCGCACTCTCCTGCGGGTAGAGTACCTTTTCGATCGCCTGTTTTTCTTTGCCCAAGGCGAAGACCCCCATTTCCATCAGGTGGCCCTCACCACCTTGTTTGATCTTCTCGATATCTGCGAGCGTGCCGATGTGCGCACGGCCGCCCTCCAGGATCTTGATCGTCATCGCACGGCCTTGGCAGCTCTGCGCGAGCACCCGGGTGTCGATCGCCAAACCCTTGATGCGCTTCTTGAAGAGATCCAGACAGTATCGGCTGCATTGGCAGGCCAGGGCCGCATTGGCCAGTGCCTGCGCGACAACGAATGGCTGGCCAGCCTGCGAGGGCGCATCTCGATGCCGGGCGGCTCCTCGCCCATCGATCTGCCTTCGTATTACGCCTGGCAAGTCAAACCAGCCGATGTCCGCATCCAGGATCTCCGGCACTGGATCGAACCCATGCTGCCCCTGTATCGCACCATGGCGCTGATTCTTCAGTTGCTGCGCGACGCAGGCGACGCCCGCGAGCACACGGCCAGTCAGGGTGCCTACCAAGAGATGCTGGGTGGCAAGACGTTTCAGTTGCTGCGTGTCTGGGTGGATTCCCAGCATGGGGTGTTTCCCGAAATCAGTGCCAACAAGTACGTCATCTGGGTACGGTTCTCCACCCAGGATAACGAGGTCAAGCCGCAACCCGTCGGTGCTGATGTCACCTTTCGGCTGGCGCGCTGCAATCTTTAGGGTTGTTCTCCATGGATAACATCACGACGTCGCCTGAAGGCGGGCGCCGCCGGGTCTGGATGTGGATCCTGGTGTGTGCGTTGCTGGCGTTTGCCGGCTGGTGGCTGTGGCCCGCCAGTGAACCGGGGCCTGGTGGAGGGTTTCGCGGCATGGCGGGGATGGGGGGCAGTACACCCGTCTCGGTTGTGACGGTTCAATCCGGGCAGATCGATCGCACCGTACGTGCTCTGGGCACCGTCACAGCACCCGCTACCGTCACCATTCGTGCCCGGGTCGATGGCCCCCTGCAGTCGCTTGATTTTGAGGATGGCCAGTTGGTAAAGGCGGGGGACGTCCTCGCCGTGATCGACCCCAAACCCTATCAAATCCAGTTGCAGCAGGCCAAGGGTCAGCAGCAGCAACATGCTGCACAACTCGAAAACGCACGCCGTGATCTTGCCCGCTACGAGAAACTCTTCAAACAGGATTCGGTCGCCCGCCAGCAGCTCGATACCGCGCGTTCAGAGGTTAACCAGCTGCAGGGCCAGGCAATGATCGACAAGGCAGCGGTGGCTGACGCCGAGCTGCAGCTTGGTTACACAGAGATCAAGGCGCCCGTATCGGGCCGGCTGGGCTTGCGTCGCGTGGATATCGGCAATATGGTGCATGCGTCCGATACCGATGGCATCGTGGTGCTGACGCAAAACCAGCCTATCGATGTGCTGTTTGCCGTCCCGCAAACCTGGCTGCCCGCGGTACTGGCAGCACGTGGAGCAGGACAGGCGCTGCAAACCCAGCTGCTGGGGCGGATGGGAAGCACCGTGGTGGCTACCGGCACGCTGGTGGCAGTGGATAACCAGATCGATGTTGCGACGGGCACTGTACAACTGAAGGCCCGTTTTGATAACGCGGATGAATCCCTGTTTCCCAATCAGTTTGTGCAGGTGCGGCTGCGGCTGGGCATAGAAACCGGCTTGCTGGTGCCCTTGCGGGCAGTGCAAAGGGGCTCGGCGGGTGAGTACGTCTATCGGCTGGATGCTGAGAAAAAAGCGCATGTGGTGCCCGTTACCTCGGGCGTGGATGATGGCAACCAGGTTTTACTGACATCCGGTGTGCAGGCGGGCGACACCATTGTCCTCGAAGGCACTGATCGTCTGCGTGAGGGCAGCACAGTAGAAATCGTCACGCCCGCAGCCGGGACGGAACCGGTGTCGTGAACCTCTCGCGTCCGTTCATCCTGAGGCCGATTGCCACGTTTCTGGCCATGGTGGCCCTGGCACTGGCGGGCTTGCTGGCTTATCGCGAGTTGCCCGTATCAGCCTTGCCACAGGTCGATTTCCCCACCATTCAGGTTACTACCCTGTATCCGGGGGCGGGGCCGGATGTCATGACGGCGCTGGTGACTTCGCCACTGGAGCGCCAGTTGGGGCAGATGCCCGGCCTGTCGCAGATGCTGTCCACCAGTTCCGGGGGCTCGTCGCGCATCACCTTGCGCTTTGATCTGGGCTTGCCGCTGGATGTGGCCGAGCAGGAGGTGCAGGCCGCCATTAATGCAGCCTCCAACCTGTTGCCTGGTGATATGCCGGCACCGCCTATTTACCGGAAGGTAAACCCGGCCGATGCGCCTGTGATGACGCTGGCTGTCACCTCGCCCTCTTTGCCGCTGGATCAAGTGCGTGACCTCATCGAAGTGAGGGTAGTGCAAAAGCTTGCCCAGATATCCGGGGTGGGCCTGGTGAGCGTCACTGGCGGTCAGCGGCCTGCAGTGCGGGTGCAGGTAAATGCTCAGGCACTGGCGGCGCATAAGCTCAGCCTGGCGGATGTCCGCAAGGCCATCACGCAGGCCAATGTCAATCAACCCAAGGGCAATCTCGACGGGCCGCAGCGCTCGCTCACAATCAGTGTCAACGATCAACTGAAAGACCCGGCCGAGTACCGGCAGCTGATTCTTGCCTACGAAAACGGTGCACCCTTGCGCCTGGGTGATGTGGCGCAAGTTACCCGTGGGCCCGAAGACCTCTACCAGGCGGCGTGGTTTAACCAGACACCAGCGGTGTTGCTCAACGTCCAGCGCCAGCCCGGGGCCAATGTCATCGGCGTGGTGGATCAGATCCAGGCCCTGTTGCCGGGGTTGCGCGAAACCCTGCCCACTGGCGTGGATGTGCAGATTGCCTCTGATCGCACACAAACCATCCGCGATTCTGTGGATCATGTGCAAATTGAAATGCTGCTGGCTATCGCCCTGGTGGTGGCCGTCACCTTTGTGTTTCTGCGTACCTGGCGTGCCACGCTGATCCCCGGGGTGGTGGTGCCATTGTCTTTGGTGGGCACCTTTGGCCTGATGTTTTTGCTTGGGTTCAGCATCAATAACCTGACCCTGATGGCACTGACGATTGCCACCGGTTTTGTGGTGGATGACGCGATTGTGATGATTGAAAACATCGCCCGCCACATTGAAGAAGGCGAAGACCCCCTCACTGCAGCCTTGCGCGGTGCCAAACAGATTGGTTTTACCCTGGTATCCCTGACGGTATCGCTGGTGGCGGTTCTGATCCCGCTGCTGTTTATGGCGGATGTGGTGGGGCGCTTGTTTCGCGAGTTTGCCATCACGCTGGCCGTAGCTATCCTGCTGTCGTTGCTGATCTCCCTCACGCTCACGCCCATGATGTGCGCGCGCATGTTGAAATCACAATCCTCCCAAACGGGGGGCCGTTTTGTGCAGGCCTGCGGCCGGTGGATGGATCGGCTGGTGGCCGACTACGATCGGGGCTTGCAATGGGTGTTGCGTCACCAGACGGCCACCCTGTGGTTTGCAGCAGGCACGCTGGCGGCTACCGCCTTGCTGTATCTGGGCATTCCCAAGGGTTTTTTTCCGCAGCAGGATACCGGCGCCCTGCAGGCCATCACCCAGGGCCCTCAAACAGTGTCTTTCTCGCGGATGTCTCAGTTGCAGCAGGCTGCCGCCCAGCGGGTGCTGCAGGATCCTGCCGTCGCTTCGGTTGCCTCGTTTATCGGCATTGACGGTAACAACACCACGCTAAACACCGGCAGGCTGCAGATTACGCTCAAGCCGCTTTCCAGTCGTGATGCCCGAGCCACCGAGGTGATGGCGCGCCTGAGGGATTCTTTGCAAACTGTGGTGGGGCTGCAAGCCTGGTTGCAGCCGGTACAAGAACTTTCCGTCGAAGACCAAATCAGCCGGGCGCAGTTTCAGATGACGGTGGCCAGCCTGGATGAAGGTGCGCTGGACCAATGGGTGCCCCGTTTGGTGCAGGCCATGCAAGCCTTGCCGCAGTTGCGTGATGTAGCGGGCGACTTGCAAAACCGTGGCCTGGGCCTGCGGGTAGAGGTGGATCGCGACGCTGCGGCGCGCCTGGGGGTTACTCAGTCTGCCATCGATGACGCCCTTTACGATGCTTTTGGCCAGCGGTTGATTTCAACCATTTATACGCAGTCGGCACAATATCGCGTGGTCCTTGAGGCTGATGGCATGTTGACGGGCAGCGGCCCCGAGGCGCTGTCACATCTGTATGTGCCCACGGCCAGTGGCGCCGTCACTCCTTTATCGTCTGTGGCGCGGTTTGTGCCGGGTACCACTCATCTGGCCGTGCAGCGCCTGGGGCAGTTTCCCGCCGCAACCCTGTCCTTTAATCTGGCGCCAGACGTTGCGCTTTCCGATGCCGTCCAGGCGATTGAGTCGGCGCATCAACAATTGGGTATGCCCGATAGCCTGGAGATTCAGTTTCAGGGGGCGGCCAGGGCTTTTCAGGCGTCACTGTCCAGCACGCTGTGGTTGCTGCTGGCGGCGGTGGTCACCATGTACATCGTGCTGGGGGTGCTATACGAAAGCCTGATTCACCCCGTCACCATTCTCTCCACCTTGCCCTCGGCAGCCATTGGCGCCCTGGTGGCCTTATGGATTGGCGGCACCGAGCTCGACATGATCGGCATCATTGGCATCATTTTGTTGATCGGGATCGTCAAGAAAAATGCCATTTTGATGATTGATTTTGCGCTGGATGCACAGCGCGAACGCGGCCTGGGGCCACGGGCCGCCATCCACGAGGCCGCCTTGCTGCGTTTTCGGCCCATCCTGATGACCACGCTGGCGGCATTTTTCAGTGCGATCCCCCTGATGCTGGCAACCGGCTCTGGCGCTGAGCTGCGTCAGCCCCTGGGCCTGGCGATGGTGGGCGGCCTGCTGTGCAGCCAGTTGCTCACCTTGTTTACGACGCCTGTCATCTACCTGATGTTCGAGCGCCTGGGGCAGCGCTGGCGGCCCGGGCATAAAGCGCCATGAGGTTCTTTGCCCTGTTCCTGCGCCGGCCAGTGGGCACTGCCTTGTTGTGTCTGGCGATGGTGCTGACAGGGGCCTTGGCTTGGCGGTTTCTACCGGTGGCGCCGCTGCCGCAAGTGGATTTTCCGATGGTGTCGGTCTCGGCTTCGTTGTCGGGAGCCAGCCCTGAAACCATGGCGTCCAGCGTGGCCATGCCCCTGGAGCAATCGCTGGGCGCGATTGCCGGAGTCAGCAGCATGAGTTCGCGCAGCAGCGAGGGCCAGACCAATATCTCGCTGATGTTCGATCTGGATCGTGACATCAACAATGCTGCGCGGGATGTGCAGGCGGCCATCAATGCGGCCAGGCCGTCATTGCCTTCGGGCATGCGTGGCAATCCGGTGTATCGCAAGGTCAACTCGTCCTCGTCGCCTGTGATGACGCTGGCACTGACTTCAGACACCGCCACCCGGGGCGAGCTCTATGATCTGGCCTCCACGGTGCTTTCCCAGAAGCTCTCGCAAGTGAACGGGGTGGGGCAGGTTACCCTGGGGGGCAGCTCTTTGCCCGCCGTGCGGGTTCTGCTCAATCCCAGAGCCCTCGAATCCATGGGTGTATCGCTGGATCGCGTGCGTCAGGTGCTGCAGGATGTGAATTCGATGCGCCCTGGCGGACTGGTGCAGGTGGATGAGCGCCAGTTGCAGATTCTGGCCAACCCCCAGCTGCGCCGCGCGGCTGATTACGCGCCCCTGATCGTGGCCTGGAAAGACGGGCGCCCGGTGCGGCTCAGTGATGTGGCCCAGGTAGAGGATTCGGTTGAAGACACCAATCAGGTGGGGTATTTCAACGATAAGTCGGCTGTATTGCTGATCATTCGCCGCCAGACGGACGCCAACATCATCGAAACAGTCGATGCGGTGCGGGCCTTGTTGCCGACGTTTCAGGCGCTGCTGCCCGAGTCGGTGCGCCTGACGGTTGCCCAGGATCGCACGCCCAGTATCCGGGCGTCTCTGTACGAAGCCGAGCTTACCCTCGTGCTGTCGGTGGTGCTGGTGGTGGCCGTGGTGTTTGCGTTTCTGGGCAACTGGCGGGCCGCGCTGATTCCGGCCATCGCGGTGCCGGCATCGCTGATCAGCACCTTCAGCCTGATGTGGTGGTTTGGTTTCAGCCTTAACAGCATTTCCTTGATGGCCCTGATCGTTGCCACTGGTTTTGTGGTGGATGATGCCATCGTCGTGCTGGAAAACATCATGCGCTATGTCGAGCGGGGGATGAAGCCTGCGCGGGCGGCCTTGCGCGGTGTCACCGAAGTGGGTTTTACCGTGCTGGCCATGAGCATATCGCTGATTGCCGTGTTCATCCCCTTGTGGCTGGTGGGCGGGCTGGTGGGGAGGTTGTTCGAAGAATTTGCCGTCACGCTCTCGGCCACCATTGCGGTGTCCCTGCTGATTTCCGTTACCCTGACGCCGATGATGGCGGCACGCCTGCTGCGTATCAGCCCGCCCACGGCGCCTGTGCGGCGCAACCTGCTGGCACGCGGCCTGCAGGCGATGGGTCAGCGGGTGGCGGTGGGTTACCAGCATTCTTTGCGCTGGGCGCTGGATCACTCCCGTCTTGTGCTGCTGCTGCTTCTGGCCACCATCGGTTTGAATGTCTACCTGTATATCAGCGTGCCCAAAGGTTTTTTTCCGCAACAGGATACCGGGCAGCTGCTGGGTTTTTTTCGGGTGGATACCGGCACGTCCTTTGAAGAAACCCAGCAGCGGCTGGATGCGTTTCGCAAGGTGCTGCTGTCTGATCCGGCCGTGGACACCGTCACCGCCTATGCCGGCGGGCGTGGTGGCAGCAACTCCAGCTTCATCCAGATCCAGCTGAAACCGCTGGATCAGCGTGATGTCAGTGCCAACCAACTGGTCAACCGTCTGCGCCCAAAGTTTGAGCACACCCCGGGTGCGCGCATGTTTTTGGTACCACAGCAGGATATTTTTGTCGGTCACTCGTCGCGGGCGGGCTCGTATTCCTACCAGCTGATGGGTAGCGACCTTGCCCTGCTGACTCACTGGTTGCCCAAGGTTAGGACTGTGCTGGCGGGCTTGCCCGAGCTGGTGGATGTGGACGATAACGTGGATGACAAGGGCCGCCGCCTGGAGCTGGTAGTGGATCGTGATGCTGCGCGACGTGCCGGGGTGCAGATGGCGGATCTCGCGGGTGTGCTTAATAACGCCTTCAGTCAGCGTCAGGTGGCCGTGCTGTATGGCGATCTCAACCAATACCATGTGGTGATGGGGGTGCAGCCGCAATATGCCCGTGATCTCCATTCTTTGCAGGCCTTGCAGGTGGTCAATGATCAGGGGCTGTGTGTGCCCCTGATGGCCTTTACCCGGATAGAAGAGGGCACCGCGCCGCGGTCGGTCAATCATGAAGGTCTGTTGGCGGCTGATTCTGTGTCCTTCGGGCTGGCACCGGGCGTGTCATTGGCCCAGGCCCTGGCGGCTATTGATCGCGCTGTTGCCCGCATCAATCTACCCAGTCAGGCACTGCAGGCGGGTCTGGATGATAGCTCCAGTCTGATGCGTGATGCAGTGGCGCAGCAGCCCTGGATGTTGCTGGCAGCGTTGGTAGCCATGTATCTGGTGCTGGGGATGCTTTACGAGAGCCTGGTGCATCCCATCACGATCCTGTCTACGCTGCCGTCCGCAGGGATCGGTGCCTTGCTGGCCCTGCGGCTGGTTAATATGGAGTTCACGTTAATTGCGCTGATCGGGGTGTTTTTGCTGATTGGCATTGTCAAGAAAAATGCCATCATGATGGTGGATTTTGCCTTGCAGGTGCAGCGCCGCGAGGGGCTGGATCCGCGCGAGGCGATCTACCGTGCTTGCCTGGCACGTTTTCGTCCGATTCTGATGACCACCGTATCGGCGATGCTGGGGGCTTTGCCCCTGATTCTGGCGACGGGGGCAGGTGTCGAGATGCGCCAGCCGCTGGGGCTTACCATTCTGGGGGGATTGCTGGTAAGCCAGATACTGACGCTGTATACCACCCCAGTGGTGTATCTGAGCCTTGATCGCCTGCACCGGCGCTGGCGCCCACATACGCCCCGTTCTTATCACCCTGTGGTGCCTCATGCCTGATGTCCGTCTGTCCTGTCGTCTGTTGTCATTGCTGGCCAGTGTGTTGCTGGCGGGGTGTGCCGTGGGGCCGGATTATCAGCGGCCCGCCCAGGATGTCGGGGTAGCCTACGCCCACGCCCCCGCGGGACAATGGCGCCCGGCAGAGCCAGGGATAGTGCGGCTCAAGTCTGCCTGGTGGCAGGGCTTCAATGATCCGCAGCTGGATGAGCTGATGACGCGGTTGTCGGCACAAAACCTGGATCTCGTCCAGGCGGAGGCGCAGTATCGCCAGGCGCAGGCTGCGCTGGCAAGCTCACGGGCGGGGCTTTTCCCCACGCTGGATGCCTCGGCCTCCAGATCCCGGGCGGGCCAGGGAATCTCCAGTGCCAATAATCCCGCCACCAATTACTCTTTGTCGGCCACGGCCAGCTGGGAGCTTGATCTCTGGGGGCGGGTGCGCCGTGGTATCGAGGCCTCACGGGCCGGCGCACAGGCCAGCCAGGCAGATCTCGCAGCCATGCGCCTGAGCCTGCAATCAACGCTGGCACAAACCTATTTTTCCGTGCGTACCAGTCAGCAGCAGGATGCCTTGCTGGGCCAAACCTACGACGAATACCAGCGTGCCCTGGAGATGACCCGTAACCGCTATGCAGCCGGCGTGGCATCCTCGGCCGATGTGGCGGCAGCGCAAGCCCAGCTCGAGCAGGTGCGGGTCCAACGGATCCGGCTGAGCTGGCAGCGTGAACAAAGCATCCACGCACTGGCCGTGCTGGTGGGCCAGGTGCCGGCGCACTTCAATCTGCCGGCGGGCACCATGCCGGCGCAAGCCCCCGAGGTGCCGGTGGGCGTCCCATCGGTATTGCTGCAGCATCGGCCCGATATTGCAGCGGCAGAGCGCCGTGTGCGTGAGGCCAATGCACGGATCGGCGTGGCGCAAGCTGCGTGGTTTCCGGATATCACGCTCAGCGCACAGGGGGGCTATCGTGCAGGTGAGTTTGCTTCGTGGTTGCTGGCACCCGCACGGTTCTGGACCATCGGGCCGGCCCTGGCCTTGTCTTTGTTTGACGGGGGGGCCCGCAGTGCGGCTGTGGATTCGGCGCAGGCGGGCTACGATGCCCAGGCCGCGGCCTACCGCAAAACCGTGCTGGATGCGATGCGTGAGGTAGAAGACGCCCTGGTGCAATCGGCTTCGCTAGTGCGCGAACAAGCCGCCCAAAACCGTGCCCTGGCTGCCTCGCGCGAGACCTTGCGACAGGTGACCAATCAGTACAAGGCTGGCTTGGTGGATTATCTGAGTGTGGTGCAGGCCCAGGCCAGTGCTTTGTCGGCCGAGCAAAACACCCTGGATCTTCAGGCGCAGCGCCTCACGGCAGCCGTGCTGCTGATGGCGGCACTGGGCGGTGGCTATACACAACCCAGTCA
Source organism: Castellaniella sp. FW104-7C03 (assembly GCF_040276085.1). Lineage (NCBI taxonomy): Bacteria > Pseudomonadati > Pseudomonadota > Betaproteobacteria > Burkholderiales > Alcaligenaceae > Castellaniella > Castellaniella sp. FW104-7C03. Next base: position 190,640 of record NZ_JBELOK010000004.1, on the reverse strand, counting down.
GGATGCCGCCAAGGCCGGGCAAACGCCCGCCAGCGCGGAGTAATCAAGCGCAGGGGGTCTGGGCAGCCGCCAGGCTGTTTGGCTACACCAGGGTGCCGTGGATGGCGGCTACGCCGTGGGCCCAATGCTGGCGAGCAGTCTCCAGAGTGGCGGCAGATTGCCCGCCTACAGCAAACACCGGGCGTCCTGCAGTGGCTGCCAGTTGGGCAAATGTCTCCCAGCCCATGGCGGCTTGCGTGGGGTGCGTGTCGGTATCCAGCACATGGCCCAGCACCACGAAATCGGCTTGCAGCTCGCGCGCGCAGTCGATCTCCTGGGCATTGTGTGCAGACACGCCCAACCAGCCGGGAGGGCGGGTGTCTTGCTGCAGTACCAGGGTAGCATCGGTGGCACGCAGTTGTACACCGTCTGCCTGGGCCCACCAGGCCTGCGGGTGCGTGCTATTGATGAGGCACCGGGCGCCATGCTGGCGGCACAAGGCCAGGGTGGCTTCAAAGGCGGCCAGCAGGCTGGTCTCGTCGCCTTGCCAGTGGGGTTCTCTGAATTGCACCAGTTGCAAGCCCGCGAGCAGTTCCTGGCGCAACCGGGTCAGCCAATCTTCTGTTTGGCTTGGGCTGCCAATCTGGCTGATGCGATACAGCGGCGGCAGCCGCAGCCAGCGCAGCGGCGGGGTGGCTGCGGGCAGCAAAGACCCGCCGCCCGGCGCAATCGGGTGCTCGGATTCGTTCAGGCGGATGTCCCAGGGGTCTACCCAATCCAGCGCCTGGTTCTCGCGGCCGTGGGGCTCGCCTTCCCAGGCAGTGACCTGGCAGAAGGCCAGCTCGACCACGGATTTGGGGTATTCGTGCACATACACTATCCATGGATATACCTGAGTGGCATGGATGCCGAGCTCTTCGTCCAGCTCGCGCACCAGTGCCTGCTCGACGGTCTCGCCGGCCTCGATCTTGCCTCCGGGAAACTCCCACCAGCCCGGCCAGGCCTTGCCATCGGGACGCTGCCCCAGGAGCAGGCGTCCACGGGAGTCGAGGATAAGGCCTGCAGCCACGCGGATATACGGTTTGGAAGTGCTCATACGTGCAATCAATTGGGAGATGGGGTGATCATCATAGGCCATCAAAGCTGGCGGGCTGCCCAGTCACGCGCAAACTGGCGCGCCACGCGGCCGGATCGCGAGCCGCGCTCGAGTGCCCACTGCAGGGCTTCGGGGCGTGAGGCCTGAATCTGGCTGTCGGTGCAGCCATGAAACGCCAGCCAGTGGTTGACGATATCCAGGTAATCGTTTTGCGCAAAAGGATAAAAAGACAGCCACAGGCCAAAGCGCTCGGAGAGCGAGATTTTTTCTTCGACGGTTTCACCGGGATGGATTTCGCCATCGGGCTGATGCTGGGCGTCGAGGTTCTCGTGCATATACTCGGGCATCAGGTGGCGGCGGTTGGATGTGGCGTAAATAAGGAGGTTGTCGCCAGGAGAGGACACTGAGCCGTCCAGTGCGGATTTCAGGGCCTTGTAGCCTGCCTCGCCTTCTTCGAACGAGAGATCGTCGCAAAATACGATGAAATGCTCCGGGCGTCCGGAGATCAGTTCGATGATCTGGCCCAGGTCGCCCAGATCGGATTTGTCGATTTCGATCAGACGCAGGCCCTGTGCACCATAGGCATCCAGCAGTGCCCGCACCAGCGAGCTCTTGCCCGTACCGCGGGCGCCGGTCATCAGGACGTTGTTGGCGGGTTTGCCCTCGAGAAACGCCCGCGTGTTGCGCTCAAGCACACCTTTTTGGCGCTCGACGTGTTGCAGATCGTCCAGGTGGATCGGCGCGATGCGGTGTACCGCGTCCAGCCAACCCCGTGCGCCACGGCGCTGCCAACGAAACGCGTGGGCATTCCAGTCGATGGCGGGGGGAGCAGGCGGCAACCAGGCCTCGATCTGGGCCAGCACGCCCATGGCACGTTGGACAAGCGCCTGCATTTGAGGGTCGGACACGGGTTTCTCCTGAATGTGATCGGGAAAGTATAATCTGGGTCTTTGCGGCCGCCACCGGCGCCACACCACCCGTCTGCAGGTCAGTCTTGAATTTCTCCGAACTCTTCGCCCCCATAGTGTCCGACATGCAAGCAGTGGATGCTGTCATCCGCTCGCGATTGGATTCCGAAGTTGTCCTGATCCGCACCATCGGTGATTACATCGTGGGGGCGGGCGGCAAGCGCATGCGCCCGGCCATGGTGCTGCTGGTGGCGGGTGCGCTGGGCTACCACGGAGATAACCACCACCGCCTGGCTGCGGTGGTAGAGTTCATCCACACCGCCACCTTGCTGCACGATGATGTGGTGGATGAGTCTGACATGCGCCGTGGCCGTGAAACCGCCAATGCCGTGTTTGGCAATGCGGCCAGCGTGTTGGTGGGTGATTACCTGTATTCCAGATCCTTCGAAATGATGGTCGAGTCCGACTCCATGGCGGCCATGGCCGTGCTGTCTGCCGCCACCACCATCATCGCCGAAGGCGAAGTCCTGCAGCTGCTCAATGTGCACGATCCGGATGTCTCCCTGGATCGCTATCTGCAGGTGGTGCGTTATAAAACGGCCAAGCTCTTCGAGGCGGCGGCACAGGTAGGCGCCATTATCTCGGGTGCCACTGCGCAACAAGAATCTGCTGCGGCAGCCTATGGTCGACATGTCGGTACAGCCTTTCAGCTCATCGACGACGTGCTGGATTACAGCGGTGATGTTCAGGCCCTGGGCAAAAACGTCGGCGACGACCTGCGCGAGGGCAAACCCACTTTGCCGCTTATCCGGGTGCTTGAAATCGGTACGCCCGAGCAACGCACCCTGATCCGCAGTGCCATCGAAACCGGTGAAGCCGATTTCGAGGCCGTGGCCCGCGCGATTCATGCCACCGACGCCTTGCAGTACACCCGGCAAGCAGCGGCGCGCGAGGCCGGCCTCGCGCGCCAGGCACTGGATGTCTTTCCGGATTCCGTTTACCGCGAAACTCTGATAGAATTCTCTGCTTTCGCGGTCGAGCGCGACCGCTGAAATGTTTCCCGCAGATGGCGGGCCCTTTTTTGGGCCATTGGTCGTCTGGCATCACCGTCGGGGTGTAGCTCAGCCTGGTAGAGTACTACGTTCGGGACGTAGGAGTCGCATGTTCGAATCATGTCACCCCGACCAATTCATTTAATAGAAGGCCCTTGTTAAACAAGGGCTTTTTGTTTTTATACGGGGATTTCGGGCTCTACCCCATAATCGGGGGATGGGCATTCATCAGACACGGTTAATCACACCGTTCCAGCCGCATTGAGCCAAGACTCTTAAGCGGTAATTCTCAAAATTCCTGAAGCCATATGCACGGCGCGAGAGCATTTCCATCTATCAGCTGTCAGACTATCGCGGCAAGCAGGCCGCGGTGCTTGCCTGGTTTCCCAAGGCCAATACGCATGGCTGCACGATTGAATGCAGGTCGCTGGCAGAAAATGGCGACCAGATCCGCCAGTTTGATGTGGCGTATTTCATGGCCAGCGTCGACCCGCTGGGGGTTGCGCGCCGGCACTGACTACGATTGAGCTTGGCAATAAAGACGACGAATACCGCTATCAGGTCGTAGGCGAATTTTTGGGAGCAATTGCTTGATTGCCCTCAGCCGCTCCAGGACCGTACTTTTCCGGTGTCGATATGGACAAAGGCGCTGCCTGGGTAGTAGCCCACGCCACCAGCCTTCAGTGCCAGGGCGGCATCGCGCAGTTCTTCAAGCGGAACACCGGGTATGCGCAGATCGACTGCCTTGCCAACCATGTGCAGGCTGCGTTTGGCCACGCCCCCGCCGCGGGTGGTGCGCAGTCGCTCGTTCGTCTGGGGTGCCCGGTAGCCGGAAATGATCTGGTAGGGCGCGCGTGCTGCCAATGCGATCCGCACCGCATGCATGATGTCGTAAACACCCGGGTCCATATGGCCGACCAGACCTGAATAATGGTCACGCAAAAAGTGATTGAGGTCGACCAGCGCCTGCGGCACATACCGGCTGCCCACTGCGTAGGTCAGGTCGATTTTTTCGTGCGTGTGGGTATGGTCCATCGCCAGCTCGCGCATTGACGAGCTCGCCGAGCTTGCCCTGGCGATCATGGGAAAGGCGCATAGCATGGTCGTGCCCGATGCCGCCGCGAGAAAGCGCCGGCGCGCAGAGTTGGTCTTCGAATTCATGATTGCATCGTGATCATCAGCTGTGCCCTGCTGCTGAGTCCGCCCCGTGCCCAGCGATTTCAGAGACCTCGCCGGGCGCTGCCCAATGCCTGCTCCAGACGCGCATCCTGATGATATATATCGGGAAAAAAATATACTTTACCATCACCCTTGACGATAACGGTGCTGTAGGCGATCAGGACCGGGACGGGGTGATCCAGACGCAAGGTGCGCGACTGCCCGCTACCCATGGCGTCGACAATCCGTTGCCGGGTCCATTCCGGGTGCTGGCGCAGTACGAACTGGGCCAGCGCCACAGGCGTTTCAATACGAATGCAGCCATGGCTGAAATCGCGACGTGCGCGTGAAAACAGTTCTGGGGCGGATGTGTAGTGCAGGTAAATGTTCTGATCGTTCGGAAAGATGAACTTTATGTCGCCCATCGCATTTTGCGGCCCCGGTCTTTGGCGGATACGCCATTCGCCCCGCTGCACGGCATCAATCGCTTGGGACGACAGAGCAGTCACGACTTTTCCTTGACCAGTGACGAATTCGAATCCTTGCCGGACAAAATAGTCGGGGTCGCGGCGCAGACGTGGGAGGGTCTCGCCAAGCGCAATCGAGCGCGGCACATTCCAGTACGGGCTGAACTCGATAAAGCGCATATCCTCCAGAAAAATCGGTGTGCGCGTATCCAGCGCCTTGCCCACCACCACGCGCATCTCCAGATCCAGCCTGACCTTATTGTCCTGCAGCTCATAGGCCCGTAATACAAATTCGGGGATATTCACCACGATCATGCGGGGCGCGTACAGCAGGGGCGTCCAGCGCAGACGCTCCAGAGTAAGCGCCATCTGCTCGACGCGCTGCGCCGGGGTCACATTCAGTTGTGCCAATGTCGCCGGGCCGAGCACACCGTCCATCTCCAGGCCGTGCCGTTCCTGAAACCTGCGTACCGCATCCACCAGGCCGCCCTCGTAGTGCTCAGTCGCCACCTCGGACGTCGGAAGATCACCCAGAATTGCCAGGCGTTCGGCGATGATCGCAAGTCCTGCATAGGCCTGGCCGGGCCGTAGAGAACGAGTCGGCAGCGGCGGGAGTGGTGTGTGCCAGGCCGCCGGATCACCCAAAGCCCGGTAGGCACTCATGGCCCGCCGGAGCGACTCGTACATCGGAACCTTTGGCTGTGCCTCGCCAAGGGCCTGCGCCAGACGGCCCGATTGACGCGCCTGGAGCACGTAGGCATGGGCGTTGAATTGACTCAGCGGCGGAGCCTTGAACCGGTGCTTCAATACCTCGGGGCTGAGGCGGCCATGGACCAGGTCAGTCAAGTAATGTTCGAGTGCGGAAGTCAGCCCGGTGCCCAGCTTTGCCTGCCCCCCCGGGGCGGATGCGCTCTGCGATGGGCGTTCAAAGGCCTGTGCAAGCTCGGATGCGCGATAGTCTTGCGGCCGCAGGCCCTGGGACTGGGCGTCGGCCAGTACAGCCAGGGCGACCCGGGCGTCATCGTTCGGCTGATCGCCCTCGAACCATGAGGGCATCGGTGCCGCAGGCACGGCCGGCAAAGACTCGATGTTCTGTTCCGTGGCCGGAGCGCCAACGGTAGAAGGCGTTGCCGCAGCAGCCAAGGGCGTCTGGACCGATGCAGCGGCTGAAAACAATGCCAGGATAGCCGCCAGCACGATCGATGGAACAGATTTCCTCATCTGGATTCTTTTTTCAGCCGAAGAGATCAATCGCCTTTTTGATGACGGCGAACAGGACGGCAAGAAAGCCGATGCCTATGAGCACCATGCCCGGGTTGCGGTCGCGCATGCCGAATCCTATCAGGGCAAGAATGACGCCGGCCACGGCTATTGCCAGCAGCCACATATTTCCGAAAAACATAGCTCGTCACAATAGTTTAAAACCTCACTATAAGCGCAGGAGCGCAGCAAGATATTGATCCGCATCAAGGCGGCTCGATTGGCAACTGTTGGCCCGGGTTGCTGCAGATCGTATGAAAGTGAGCATATCCGATGTGTTCTTCGCTGCCGTTATGCCGGTGGGGTGGGGCAGTAGCCTACCGCCCCTTCAAAGCCTTGTATGGCGCGGCCTTCGATCCCGGTACCTGGCCTGTAGCCGCCACGGCCCTGAAAGAGGCCCTTGGCGCCATGGCGGCGACGCTCGTGGTGGGTATCTGCCGTACATCCACTACTACAATCACGAACGCATCAGGACAAAACTAAAAGGCCTGAGTCCGGTTCAATACCGAAATCAGGCCTTGGCCACTTAACCCTCGACTGTCCAACTTTTTGGGGTCAGTTCAAAACAAGGGCTTTTTTTATACGGGGATTTCGCTTAGTAAGGTACTCACTGTGCGAACACGTCCTGGCCGTCAACTCCCGGTGGGCGCCGGGTTGATCACGCGTCCCCAGGTGCTTTTATTGCCCCAGATGTTCTGGCGCAGCGCCTCGAGCTGCAGGATCTGGCTGTGATCAACAAAAAGGTTTACCTCGTTGCCGTAGTTCTTGATATACCACTCGAACACCGGGCCGTCGGCCGCTTCGAACATGACGTTTTCGATACCCAGCCCGTTGATGATGGCCGCCGCCGCAGCGGTATTCCATTGCACAACGTTCTCGGTGATGCCCTCGGATTCGATCATGATGATGGAAGCGCCGGCATCAAGGGCACGCTTGCCCCGATCAATAAGGTCGCCAATGTCCTTCTTCGTTTCGGCGGCAAGCTCCGCTTCGCCCGAATCTCCACCAGAGCCGATCTGAATGCCCAGCTCGGGCTTGGCCTTCAGGCCGGCGGCAACGACACGTTTTACCAGGCGCTCAAGCCCGCTGGTGGGTACCATGATGAAGCCAGTGGAGATTTCGATCACATCGAAGCCCACTTCCTTTGCTTCCGACAGGTACTGATCAACCGCCGCATCGCCATAGCGCAGGACGGTTTCGATCCAGCCGCCGGATGACACATAGGCGCCGTTGCTGTGGGCGACGTCGTTCATCGCCTTCACTTGTTGGCGTGGCATGAGGGAGAACGAACCTCCTGCCCACTTGATACCGTCGATCCATTGCCCGGCTGCCTCGAAGACATCCTCCATGTGTCGGGTGCCAAAAGTGGAGTAGTACGGTGCGCGTATTTCGGTGATGCCTGTGGTGCGCGGTTTGGCCGGGCGCCAGGCGCGTGGCACGAAATTGAACGAAACATCGTGTGTGCTCATATCAGCCATTGCTTTCTCCTTGCTACGAATGAAGATCGGTGGTGTCCTGGCGCGTGCAACTTACACGGGCAAGGGCGGTTGTCAGATCCGTGCTGCGATGCTTTTCAAGATGGTGGATGATGTCTGCGAGCTCGTCGCGCAGCGCCTCATCGGCAAAGGGTGCAGCCAGTGCGTCAAACTTGGCGCGTGCTTCGGTCCAGTCGAGCGGATCTGTGTAGAACCCGCGGTAGGCCTTGCGTGAGGCCTTCAACGTTGTGCCGTCCAGCAAGACAACCTCCAGTTCTGCCGGCATGTGCTGAGGGAACTGTGCCGAGAGCGCCGCATCGGGCGTGATCGTGATGCATTGCATGAGCGACTGCACATCGGGTGCACTGATGCGTTCCGTGGTGTATTGCGCAGGCGTGAGCTTGCCGTCCAGCAAAACGGCCGCCAGCATCCATGGCAAGGAATGATCGGCATCCTCCTTGGTCCGGACGCTGCGTTTGTCGCCTTCCTCGCCGCCGCCAATAATCGAATACGCCACCTGGAAGGTGCGTAGTCGCACGTAGTCGATGGCCTCGGCCCGGAAGGCGCTTGAGGTATGAATCTCTTGTGCTGCATCCAGTGCCGACTGTGAGTGGATCTCGGCGTTGTGTTTCTTGACGATTGTCCGGCGCACGTGCTCCAGATTCTCCGCCTGCCAGTCGATCGTGAACGGGCCGGAAACCGATTCCTTGAACCCTTTGTTGCCTTCGAAAACCGCTTCCGGCCCGGTGATGCCATGGGCCGCCAGATGTGCCGCGAAAATCGCCTCCTTGGAGACGTGCGCATAGGCAAGGCCCTTCCAGTTGCTGAGCACGCCGGTGCGCGTGACGCGCAGTGCGACATTGGCCGTCCCGGCAATGGCAGCTGCATTCGCGATTTGCGCCTGCGACAGCCCCATGGCACGTGCTGCCGCCACGGCCGCTGCGAAGTTGCCCTGCGTCGTGTGATCGAAGCCACGTGCGCGCACGGGCGCCACATCGGACAGCCGGGTATGCACCTGGTAGGCCACGGCCAGCGCTGTCAGCAGCTCTGCCCCTGAGGCGCCTGCACTTTCCGCCGCAGCCAGCACCGCACCGAAGTTGTCCGATGGATGATTGGTCTCACCGGGGGCGATGTAGGCATCCATGAAATCAAGGTAGCGGCTGAGCGCACTTGTGAAGAATGCCGCCAGCTCGGGGCTGGTGCGGCCACCGCCGAGCAAGGTGCAGGCGGGCTTGCCGCCCAGCCCCTCGATCAGTGCACGAATGGCGACCATCGGTGGTGCGTCCAGAGCTCCGATCGCCACGCCCACCGTATCCAGCACTCGAATCTTGAGCTGCTCAAGTGCCTCTGGGCTTAGATCCTCGAACTTGGCCTGCGCAGCAAACTCGGCAAGACGTTGGACTTCCGTTCTGGTTTCTGTCATCTGGTTCTCCCTGTTGGTCTGCGGCACGGCGGGCTTGAAGGCAAGCTTCAAAGTCGATGTACTGATTCATAACGATTCTCATTCTAATCTTTGACAGGAATGAATTAAGGGTTAACCCTTGTTATGACGTACATATTCAGGGAGATAGGTCCTCGATTGATTGGCGGTCTCGGGGCGGCTTTGGCCGGTACCCCGTAACAGGTTCAGGCAGCTGCCTTGCTGCTGTCCAGATGTGCCATGAATACCTGGCACAAAGCTTCCATGCCGGCGCGGTCTTCTTCGTCAAAGCGCCCCGCTACGGGGCTGTCCACATCCCATACCCCCAGCAAACTGCCGTCGGCACGTATCAGCGGCACCACCACCTCGGCTTGTGAGGCTGCATCGCAGGGGATGTGGCCGTCATGCTGATTCACATCCTGCACCACCTGCGATTGACGCGTATGCGCTGCTGTGCCGCACACTCCAGCGCCCATGGCGATGCGGATGCAGGCCGGCTTGCCCTGAAATGGGCCCACCACCAACTCGGTACCGTCGTAGAGATAAAACCCTGCCCAATTGACTTGTGGCAGGCTGTGATACACCAGCGCGCTGAAGTTCGCGGCATTTGCAATCAGGCTGGGTTCGTCGGCAATCAGGTGGCGGGCTTGCTCAGCCAGGCTGGCGTAGTGCTCTTTTTTACTGGCAAATTCTTGGGGTGACAGATGAAACATGGTGTGTTGGCTGCAGTAGGTAGAAACCACTATTCTAGGTCAGCCGCGCTTTTGGTGGCGCCTGTTTGTACGGGTTAGGCTACTGTGTGGCAAGCCCACAGGCTTGCTGCTTTTGTGTATATTTCAAAGCTTATTGGTCGGGTATTGCGCCCGGGTCGTCCTGTACAAAGGATCCTGATTGGCTGGAGACACAGGTTTTTTTTCTGCGTTGCGTCGTACGCACGGGGGGCCGGGACTTTTCGACGGCTTGCGGGTGCGCGTGTTTCTGGCGGTGCTGGCAGCGGCGCTGCCAGTCATCGGAGGCCTGGGGTATTACGTCTGGCATCAGCATCAGGCCCTGTTGATCAACGACGAGCGCGCCGCCACAAACCTTGTACAGCTAACTGCCGCCTACGACCGCACTCTGCTTAACGACGCCCGTGATGTCCTGCTGACACTGGCCAATTCTCCCGTGCTGCGCGATGGCCGTTGGAACGAGTGCCGCGGCTACCTGGCGATCTTGCTAGGTCATTTGCCGCGCTATCTTAATGTTGGGGTCATCAACGCCAACGGCCGGCTGGCCTGTTCGGGCCTGCCCGACCCCGATTCCCTGGGTTCTCAATTGGGTGATCGCCCATATTTCCAGAAGGCCATGCAAACCAGTGAGGTTGTCGTGGGCGAGTTCCTCCTGGGCCGCATTTCCCGCATCCCCACCATGGTGCTGGCCGCTCGCGTACCGGGCGATTCTGGTCTTACGGCCGGCGTAGCGTACGTCAGTCTCAATCTCAGCTATCTGCTGGCGGGCGCAGCCATTCCGGATCTGCTGCCTGGCTCCCGGCTGTGGATTCTGGACCGCTATGGTCATGTGCTGCAGCGCATACCGGGGGATGCAAGCCATTTGGGCGAGCGTCTGATCCCTTATCCCTTGTTGTCGGATGCGCTGTTTCGCACGGGGTATACCGGGGCGGACGATGAAGATTGGGCCGTCTTTGCGCTGGCTGCCGGCCCGAGAGGAGACCCCCGGGGCCTGTCGGTGCGCTACGAAATGCCCACAAGCGCCTTGTATGCCAAGGCACGCCAGGCTTTATGGAACGGCGTTGTACTGGTGGGCCTGCTCTTATGCGTCACTTTGTTGATCGCCTTTAACCTGATGCAGCGTTCCTTGCGACGCTCGCACGAGCGGGAGCGTCTGTTAAGCCAGTTGATGGATGTCACGGCGGAAGCCATTGTGGGGCTTGATGCCTCTGGTCAGGTGGTGATTGCCAATCAGGCGTGCGCGGATCGTCTGGGCTTCAGTCGCCCGGAAGAGTTACTGGGCCTGGCGTTTCACGCGCATTTTCAGCATCGTCACGAAGACGGCCGGATCATGCTGGAAAGCGAGTCCCAGATCAAAAAAGGTTGCTCTGGTGGCACCCGTGTGCATGTGGATGACGAAGTGCTGTGGCGCCAGGATGGCAGCTGCTTTCCGGTGGAGTACTGGGTCTATCCCATTCGCGAGGATAATAGGCTGGGCTTCTGCCTGGTCACTTTTCTGGATCGTACCGAGCGGCGGGCGCAGCAACTGGCCCTGGCGTTTCAGGCCAGTCACGATCCGCTCACCAAACTGTTCAACCGGGGTGAAATCCAGCATCGTCTGCACGATGCCATGCGGGGGGCAGGTGATGGTTCCCTGACATTAGTGATCGCCAATCTGGATGATTTCAAAGAAGTGAACCGTGCCCTGGGCCATGATGTGGGCGACCGCCTGTTGCAGGTGGCTGCCCAGCGGTTTCAGGCGGTGCTGGATGAATCCAGCCTGCTGGCCCGGCTGGGGGCCGATGAATTTGCCTGGGTGCTGGCAACGGGCGACGAAGCCCATGCGCGTGCACAGGTAAGTGCCTTACAGATTTCCATCCGCGAGCCCTTTGCCCTGAATGACCTGCAAATCCGTATCAGCTGCAGTTTTGGCATGGCCATGTATCCTGCGCATGCGCGGCAGCCGGATAAGCTGTTGCGCTATGCCGATATGGCCATGCGGCGTGCCAAACGCGATGGTCTGGGGATTGCGGTATTTAACCAGCAGGATCGATCCCGGGTGGATGATCGCCTGCTCTTGCGTGCCGAGTTGCGAAATGCGCTGGCGCAAGGGCAATTTGTATTGCATATGCAACCCAAGATTGCCCTGGCACAAGCAGGGCGGTCGCTGGGAGCACCCTTGGGCTTTGAGGCGCTGGCACGCTGGCATCATCCCAAACGCGGCATGATTCCGCCGGCACAATTTATTCCCATCATCGAGGTCAGCGATCTGATCCATCCGTTTACACAATGGGTGATTGATCAGGCACTCGGGGCCTGCGTGCGTTTTCAGGAGATTCACCCGGGTGCCACAATTGCCGTCAATATTTCGGCGCGCAATCTGATGGACGAGCAGTTTCCCCAGCAAGTTGAAGCGGCGTTGGATCAGCATGGCCTGGCGCCCGAGCTGCTTGAACTTGAAGTCACAGAAAGCGTCATCATGGCTGATCCGGCGCGTGCGCTGCGCACGCTGTATGCACTGCACGCGCTGGGTGTCAGGCTCTCGATCGACGACTTTGGAACGGGGTATTCCTCGTTTGCCTACCTTAACCGACTGCCGGTAGATGCCCTGAAGATCGACCAATCGTTTGTGGCTGGTGTGGTAGATGATCCGGACCTGCGCGCCATCGTGCGCTCTATCATCGAAATGAGCCATACCCTGGGCCTGGAAGTGATTGCCGAAGGGATCGAGAGCCAGGGAATACAGGATCTTTTGTTGACCTTGGGGTGCGATGTGGGCCAGGGCTACTGGATTGGCTACCCGCAGCCCGAGTTGCAGGCGCGACAATGGCTGCAGTCGGCCCATGATGCGTCAGCCTGAGACCGGGCTGCTGCGCGATTGCCCCACCAAGGATATTTTCATGCCAAACGATTCTGATGCCCATCTGCGGGAAACCTGTGTTGAGTCGCAGTCGCTGTGCGAGGGCAGTTTTCTCAAGGCACGCCAGGATACGGTGCGCACCCCGGACGGTGCGCTGGCCATACGTGAGTACATCATTCATCCTGGGGCCGTGGTGATCATCCCTTTGCTGGATGATCACCGTATCCTGCTTGAGCGCCAGTTTCGTTACCCGGTGGGGCAGGTGATGACGGAGTTTCCGGCGGGCAAGCTGGAACCCGGCGAAGACCCCTTGTGCTGTGCGCAGCGCGAACTGCTGGAAGAAACCGGCTATACCGCAGGGCAGTGGGCCCGGGCCGGGGCACTGCATCTGGCCATTGCGTATTCCACCGAGATCATCCATATCTTTTTTGCCCGCCACTTGAGTCCGGGGCCTCAACATCTGGACGAGGACGAGTTTCTGGATCTGCTGGTTCAGCCTGAAGCTGAGTTTTTTGAGGCCTGCCAAAGCGGCCGGGTGACGGATGCCAAGACCCTCACCTGTGCTTTATGGCTGCAAAACATGCGCCAGGGCACCTGGCCGTTGCATTGGGAAAATGCCTGAGCCGGACACGGCATATACCTGGCCCGTTTCGCTTTGTGTGGATCGGACAGCAGGGAAACCCGTTTAATCTGTGCAGGGTTCGAAGCGGCCAGTACGGGCGTTACGGATAAACAGGATGCCCGTGGCAATACCAAAATAGGCACCATGAATCTGCAGGTTGCCTGCGTCCAGGCGTTCGCGCACCGCCGGAAACGTCAGCAGATTCTCCATGCTGTATTCGACCACGCCCCATTCCATGCGTCGCATCCACTCGGCGCGGTCAGCCCCCGGTGGGCCGATGCGATCAGCCACTGGTTTGATCTGTGACACCCACTTGCCAATGAAATCCCTGGTGGACAGTGGCTGGGTGCGGTCTGTGTACGCGGCCACCCCGCCGCAACTGGCGTGGCCCATCACCACAATATGCCCTACCTGCAGGGCATTGACGGCGAATTCGACGCAGGCGCTGGTGCCGTGAAAGGCGGATTCGGGATGCTCGTCGCAAGGCGGCACAATGCCGGCAATATTGCGTACGACAAACATCTCGCCGGGCCCTGCGTCAAAGATGATTTCGGGTGCCACACGGGAATCCCCGCAACTGATGATCATGATGTCCGGGTGCTGGCCATGCTCGGCCAGTTCACGATAGCGTGCCCGTTCGGTGTCGAGTGCGCCGTTTTGAAAAGAGGCATAGCCTTCGGAGAGTCGCTGAGGAAACACAGGCATATCCTTTTGAGTTTGGGGCAACACAGCCGGCAAAGAGACGGCCATGCCAAAAATGTGTCGTGTCGGGGAAATGGTTTTAGCGCACCAGCCTTCATCAGGTAAAGATGGTGCGGGTGGCGGCATCAACCAGTAACTGGTTTAACGGCCCCACCAAGTGGCCGTGCTGCACTGTGATGGCATAGAAGTGCTCAGTCAACTGTGAGGATTGCCCGACGTGCACCAGCTCTCCCGAATGCAGTTCGTCCTGTACCACCACCTCAGGCAGGACGGATAGCCAGCCACTGTCGCGGGCAATCAGCCGCAGCATGGTCATGTCGTCGATCTCGGCGCGTACGCGGGGTTGCACGCCGGCGGCAAAGCACAGGGCATCAAATTGCAGACGCACGCTGTGGCGGACGCTGGGCATGGCCATCTCTACGGCATCCAGTTCTTCGGGCACTTGCAGGCTGGCACCTGCCCAGCGGTCGGCACGGCCCACCAACGAGATGATCTGGCTGCCCAGGAACCTCGAAGAAACCGGGCGGGTGGGGTCGGATGGCACAGGCTCGTTGGCCAGCACCACATCCAGCTGGTGGCGTAGCAGACGCTCGATCAGAGTTTGCAGGGAGCCGGAATCCACGGACAGCACCACTGTGGGATCCCGCAGCAGTGGGCGCAGCCAGTTGACTTGAAAGTTGCGTGACATGGTTGACACGCTGCCCACCCGCACACGTGTGGTGCCTTCTTCGCGGCCGTCCAGCCAGCCCAGCATCTGTTCGCCCAGACCGAAGATGTTTTCGGCATAGGTAAAGACCTGCTGTCCTTTGGCTGTCAGCTCCAGGTGCCTGCCCTGGCGATCAAACAGAGGGGTATCCAGCCGGTTTTCGAGTTGGCGGATTTGTGTGGACAGTGCGGATTGCGAGGTGTGGATCTGGTTGGCTGCGTGTGTTAATGAGCCTTCTTTGGCCACTCGCCAGAAATAATAAAGATGTTTGAAGTTGAGCTGGTTGACGTCCATGGTGTTCGTTCTGTTTTTAAGAACAGTCAAATATTATAAATGTAATTTACAGAACATATAAAAATCGGAAAAATACGCCTGTCGCATATTGGAGTAAGCATCTTGATTTTGCCTGACATGATTAATTTCGCGCTGGCCTTCATCCCTGTGGTGCTGATGGCCGTGGCCGCCGGACAAGCCTGGCGCAGCCAGGCTGCCGTGCCGGGATTGTGGAGTGCTTTCAACCGGCTCACGCTGCTTGCTCTGGGGTTCTCGGCCCTGGGCCTGGTGTCTCAGCTGTGGTTGGCAACGCCGGGGCAGATGCCTGCCTCCGGCCTTGTGCTGTGGTTGTCGATAAGCACATTTGGTGCCTGGACCAGCCTGCTTGTGCAACTGCTGGGTGCTGCCATCGGGTTTTATTCCAGCAATCATCTGCGTGGCGAGCCACGCCAGGCCGCCTATATTGCGGCCTTGGCTGCCGTGCTGGCCGCTGTTCACCTGCTGTTGTTGGCCAATCATTGGGTGGTCCTGATTGCTGCCTGGGCCGCGATTGGCCACGCAATGCATGGGTTATTGTGTTTTTACCGCGACCGGCCCTTTGCGCTGCTGGCCGCGCACAAGAAATTTGTCACGGACCGCGCGGCCGATGCCCTGTTGATATTGGCGGCTTATTTGTCCTGGTCTGAGGTGGGCAGCGGCTCTTTGGCTGTGCTGAACGAGCACATTGCTGCAGGCCAGTTTTCAGCGACCCTGGGCTGGAGTGCCATTTGCCTGGTGCTGGCTGTGATTGCCCGCACGGCCCTGATGCCGGTGCATGGCTGGCTGGTGCAGGTGATGGAAGCCCCCACGCCGGTATCTGCGCTGCTGCATGCCGGGGTTGTCAATCTGGGCGGCTACGTGCTGGTGCTGTTTGCCCCATTGCTGGGGGTGTCCCTGGCGGCGCGCTGGCTGCTGGTGATTTTTGGCCTGGTATCGGCCATGGTGGCGGGCCTGGTGCTACTGACCCGGGTCAGCCAAAAGGTGCATCTGGCGTGGTCCACCATCGCCCAGATGGGATTCATGCTGCTCGAATGTGGCCTGGGCCTGTATTTGTTTGCCGCCTTGCACTTGTTGGGCCACTCGCTGTACAAGGCGCACAATTTTCTCAATGCCTCCAGCATTGTGCGTGATTGTGACCGCAAGGTGATGACGGGCGAAGCACGCAACTCCGGGCTCAGCATGATACTTGCGGTACCGGTGTCTTTTGCGATTGTGTTTGGGCTGCAGGCGCTGATGGGTGCACATGCCTGGCCCTGGTGGTGGAGTGCGGTGCTGGCCTTTGCCTGGGCGCCGCTGCTTTGGCTGCCCGCGTCGCCTGCCAATTATCCTGCCAAGGTGCCGGTGCGTCTGCTGACCGCGGTGCTGATGGCCGGCTTTTTAACCTTGGCTGCCGGGGTGGTTGATCGCACCCCGGTGGGTGTGGCCAACGACCCCCTGCACGCCGGCGGCATTGTGGCACTGGTCGGCATGGCCATCATGTATTTCTGGATGATTATTTTTCAGCTGTGGCCGCAGTCCGTCATTGCCATCCGTCGCTGGGTGTATGCCGGGTTTTACATGGATGAAGGCTATACCCATTGGGTCTTGCGTTTTTGGCCCGTCCGCTGGGCGGGCGCAGGCCGCGGGCCGGTACCCCGGCCCGCGCCGCCATCCTCTGTGTGGAGGAGTGCAAAATCATGAATGCCGTCATAGATCTTGATCGTGCACATGACGCACCCGGGGAGGTCGCAACACCGGCGGATGATCCGGCATTGCAGCAGGCTGTGGCGCAGGCCTGTGGCAGCATCATGCCGGTGTGGCCGCTGGATCAGGCGGTGGCGGTAAACCCGCATTGGCGCCGCATTGGTCAGCCCATCCGCCAGGTTGCTGCACGCCTGGCCGTGCTGGGTGATTTTCGTGTGTTTCCGGCGCGTGATTATTTGCTGCAAGAGTGGCAAACCAGACGCCTGACGCAGGCCGATCTGGATGCTGCCTTGCAGGCCCATGCCGCTGGTGAGTCCCATGCGGTATCGGCCGAGCATTGCGTGGCTGCGCTTTCCAGCCCTTTGCGGGTGCGCCACGAGCCCTTGCTGGTGGATTTGCTGGATGATGATGTCCAGAAAAACAGGCGCTGGCCCTGGCGTGAGGCCATTGTGTTTCAGATCAGTCAAACCTGTGCCACGTATTACGATCGCCATCAGGCCGATTGGCGCGCCTCGGGAAGCCCCAGTTTGTACGGGTTCTGGCGCGAAAGCATGGTGGGTGATCATGGCTTGAGCGCCCGTCTGGGGATTGTCGGCCTGATGCAGCATATCCGCCAGTTGCCGGCATCGCCGCACGAAGCCATGGCCTGGGCCCTGGCCGAGCTTGAACTCGATGCCACCACCTGGCGGGATTATTTTGAAGCGCTGCTGTTGTCCATCAACGGCTGGGCCTCGTGGTGCGCGTATATTGCCTGGCAAAAAGCACCCTCGGGGCAGGACGACCCACGCCTGCGCGAGTTGCTGGCCTGCCGCGTTGCCTGGGAAGCCCTGCTGGCGCGGGCTGTCAAGCCAGCCGCGCGATCAGCCGCTGTGGCGACGCTGGATGCCAGTTGGCGAGAATTCCCCGAGCGCCTTGTGCAGGCAGATGCCACGCTAAGGGTAGATGAAATCTGGCAGGAAGCACTGGAAATCAGCTTTCAGCGCCCCTTTGCCAACACCCTGCGGGCGGCGGCGTCCTCAGTTGCGCGCACCTCCCCCGAGGTGCAGGCAGTTTTTTGCATTGATACCCGCAGCGAGCGCATGCGGCGTGCGCTGGAGTCTCTTTGGTCAGGGATTGAAACCCGGGCATTTGCAGGATTTTTTGGCATTCCTGTGCGTTATCAGTTGCTGGGCACCGACATCACGCGGCCACAGTTGC
This sequence comes from Castellaniella sp. FW104-7C03, assembly GCF_040276085.1. Taxonomy (NCBI): domain Bacteria; kingdom Pseudomonadati; phylum Pseudomonadota; class Betaproteobacteria; order Burkholderiales; family Alcaligenaceae; genus Castellaniella; species Castellaniella sp. FW104-7C03. The sequence continues at coordinate 173,036 of NZ_JBELOK010000004.1, read as the reverse complement.
CCGGGCCGGCGTACCCCTCCGTCGCGGTGCAGGATGTCATCACGTCCCACGGCCATGCACAGGCGGATGCAAAACAGACAGCCCGGATTGGCGCCGTGCGGCGCCAGCGCCTGGCTCAGCTCGACCAATGGCTGGGTGCCGTGCGCTGGTCCAATGCCACCTTCTCGTTTGTCGAGGCCTTTGGGGTGGGGTATCTAGGCAAGATTGCCCGCTGGATTCATCCGCCGGCAAGCCCCCGCGTGTCGGTGGATCGCCTGGGTGTGCCCGCCGAAGTCCAGGATCAGTGTCGTCCTGAGATTGTCGGCCTGGAAATCGAAGAACAGGTGGATCTGGCTGCCGGGGTGCTGCACACCATGGGTCTGGACGACCGCCTGGCGCCGCTGGTGATTTTGTGTGGTCATGCCGGCCACAGCACCAACAATGCCCATGCCTCTACCCTGGATTGCGGGGCATGTTACGGCCGCCCCGGTGAAGCCAATGCCCGGGCCCTGGCGCAGTTGCTGAATGACCCACAGGTGCGTGATGGCCTGCGCCAGCGTGGGCTCAATATCCCGCTGGATACCTTTTTTATGGGGGCGCTGCACAATACCACCACGGATGAGGTCACCGGGTTTGATCTGGACTTGCTGCCACCGGCGGCGCTGGCCCGCTGGCAACGCATGGAGCAGACCTTCTCGCGTGCGGGCGATCTGATCCGGCGCGAGCGAGCCCCCGCCTTATGGATGGATGCCGAGGTGGATCCGGCGGCCTTGCTGACTTCGTTTCGGCGCCGGGCCAATGATGGCTCGCAAACCCGTCCCGAGTGGGGCCTGACGCGCAATGCCGCCTTTATCATCGGGCCGCGTGCGCGTAGCCGCAACAAGGTGCTTAGCCGCACCTACCTGCATGATTACGATGCGCAATACGATGCGGATGGCAGCGTGCTGGAGAAGCTGATGATGGGGCCGATGGTGGTTACCCACTGGTTGTCATGGCAATACCATGCCTCCACCTGTGATCCGCTTCATTATGGTTCTGGCAACAAGGTGCTGCACAACGTGGTGGATGGCCATGTGGGCGTTTTTGAAGGCAATGGCGGGGATCTGCGCATCGGCCTGCCCAAGCAATCCTTGCACAATGGCGAGGGCTGGTATCACCAGCCCGTGCGCCTGACTGTGCTGATTGATGCACCTGCAACGTCCATCGAAAGCATCATCAACCGCAATCCTGTGCTGGGACAGCTGTGCAACAACGGCTGGATGCTGTTGTGGCGCTACGACGGCGACGCCTTGCAGCGGTATCAGCGGGGGCAGTGGCTGCCGCTGGCCATTTAGCCCGGGTGCTTGCGGTTTGCAGGCAAGCCCGGCCTGGCTTGCCTGCTTTGCTGTGTCTCAACCCGAGTTGCGCAGCCCGGCGGCAATCCCGTTGATCGTCATGTGAATCGCGCGCTGGTCGCGGGATTCCTGCTCGTTGGGACGGTGCGCCGAGGCAGTGCCTGCGCGCATGCGGCGCAGCAGCTCAACCTGCAGGTGGTTTAGCGGGTCGATATAGGCAAAGCGCTCGGCCAGTGCGGCTTGCAACGGGGCATCGTGGGCCAGCAGGCCGTGACGGGTAATGTCCTCAAACATGCGCACCGTGGTGTGATACTCGGCTTCGATGCGTGAGAACACCTGCTTGCGCAGCGTTTTGTCGGGCACCAGTTCGGCATAGGCCCGGCCGATGGCCAGATCGGTTTTGGCCAGCACCTGCTCCATATTGGACAGCAAAGTGCGGAAAAACGGCCAGTCGCGTGCCATGGTTTGCAGCCGCAGCAGACGTGTGGCGCGATCCAGCGCGTGGTCGGGTCCACCGTCTTCCAGGTAGCGGCTCAGTGCCGTGCCCACGCCGTACCAGCCAGGCAGCGGCAAGCGGCACTGGGCCCATGAAAATGACCAGGGGATCGCGCGCAGGTCTTCGATGCGCTCCAGTGCCTTGCGCGAGGAGGGCCGTGAACCAATGTTCAGGCCCGCGATCTCGCGGATGGGGGTGGAGGTAAAGAAGTATTCAGTGAAGCCCTCGGTGCCATACACCAGGTCCCGGTAGGCGTCGCGGGCAGTCTGCGACATCCAGGCCATGGCTTCGCCAAACGCCGTGGCGTGCTGGTCTTCGTGTTGTGCGTCGGGCGTGCCGGCCAGACTGGCCTCCAGCGTTGCGGCCACAAACAGTTCAAGGTGCGAGCGGCCGACCTCGGCGTTCTTGTAGCGGCCCTGGATGATTTCGCCTTGTTCGGTCAGACGGATCTGGTTGTTGACCGTACCTGGCGGCTGCGCAATGATCGAATCGTAGCTGGGGCCGCCGCCACGGCCCACCGAGCCGCCGCGTCCGTGAAACAGGCGCAGGCGTGTGCGGTGCTTGCGAAACACCTCCACCAGGCGGCGTTCGGCCTGATACAAAGACCAGTGCGACGTCAGGTAGCCGCCATCCTTGTTACTGTCCGAGTACCCTAGCATCACTTCCTGGATACCGTGCTGTGCGTGGCGCACACGTGCCGATACTTCGGGTAGCGACAGCCAGGCATCCATGATTTCGGGGCCGAGTTCAAGGTCTGGAATCGTTTCAAACAGCGGCACCACCATCAGGCCCTCTTGCGGCGTGCTGTCGCCTACGGTGGGGGCAATCAGGCCAGTTTCCTGTTGCAGGATCAGCACCTCAAGCAAATCGCTGAGCGTCTCGGTGTGCGACACGATCGACTGACGAATGGCGGCGGCGCCAAAGCGTTGGCGGCAGGCGGCCGCCATGCGCAGGATGGCCAGCTCTTTGGTGGTCTCGGCCGAGTATTCCACCCACGGAGACACCAGTGGGCGGGGTTCGCGCAGTTCCTGGCGCAGGACGCGGATGCGATCGGCCTCCGATAGCCGTGCATATTGCACCAGCCGGCCATCCAGGCGCACTTCAGCCTGCTTCATCAGCTCGTCGAGCACGCGCTCGTGCACGTCCGAGCTTTGCCGCAGGTCTACCGTGGCCAGATGAAACCCGAAAATCTCCACGGCCTGGCATAGATGCGCCAGCCGCAGACGATTGATCAGACTGCCATGGTGCCGATCCAGGGAGGTGGCGACGATGCGCAGATCGGCGGCAAACTCGGCCGCTGTGGTGTAGGCCGGGGCCTCGTAAGTATTGCGCCGTGCCAGCCGCCGCCCGATCAGCGCCACGGTGGTGGCTGCCAGCCGTGCATAGATATGGATGCAGGCACGCCGATAGGGCTCGTCCTGACGATGGGAGGAGGGATCCTGGCTGGTGCGGGCCAGTTCGGCCAGCTCGGGACTTGGCTGTGTCAGTGATTGCGAGAGCGAAAGCTCGGCACCCAGCTCGTGCACTTCGGTCAGGTAATAACGCAGTACGTGGGCGCACTGGCGTAGCAGCGCTTCTTCCAGCGTGCTGGCGTTTACATTCGGGTTGCCGTCGCGATCACCGCCAATCCAGCTGCCCATGTGTGCAAACGGTGGCAATGGGGTGTTGTCGACATCAAAAGGCGTTTTGGCGGGCTTGCGCAACAATGCCGCCATATCCAGATGCAGCTGGGGCAGGGTGCTGAAGAATGTGCTGGTGTAGTAAGACAAGGCGTTGTCGATTTCGTCCAGCACCGTGAGCTTGCTTTGACGCAACATACGTGTTTGCCACAAAGAGGCAATCAGGCCGGTCAGGCGCTCTTGTGTGTGGGCGGCCTCCAGCGGGGCGTGGGGGATGTCCAGCTGGCGCAGCTGCTGGGCAATCCCCTGGTGCAGGTCCAGGGTGCTTTTGCGCTGCACCTCGGTGGGGTGCGCGGTCAGTACCGGCACAATACAGGCTTGCGCCAGGTGCTGGCGGATGCGTCGGCCCGATAGGCCGCTGGCTGTCAGCTGCTCGACGGCGTGCAGCAGGCTGCCGGGGGTTGCCTGGCCCTCGGTTTGCCACTGTGTGCGCTGGCGGCGGGTTTGATCGCGGTCTTCGGCGATGTTGGACAGGTGCAGAAAATAACTGAAGGCGCGCGCCACCGAATTGGCTTCGCCCGCAGCCAGTTTTCGGATCTGGCGTTCGAGCATGCGGCCATCGCGGTCCAGCCCCTCGCGTCGAAACTTCACGGCCGCACGGCGCAGTTTCTCGATCACATCGTAGATGGGGCGACCCTCGCATTCGCGGATCACTTCTCCCAGTGTGCGGCCCAGCAGCCGGATGTCTTGTCGAAGGGGAGAAATCGTGTCGGTTGAGGGTGCGGACTTCACAGGGTCTCCGAGGGTGTTTGAAGCATGGGTGAAAACAGGCGCGCAGATAAGACGATGCCGTGTGCTGGTGGCCAGCCGGCGAGGTCTAATCATAAGCGCATTATGGCTGAAACCGGATCTGCAATATGCCGATTATGCATATTGAAGCCGGTGTTTCTGCTGCAGGAGCGGCTTGGGTGTGCCCGACCAGCGGTGTGAGAGTCAAAATGCAGGATCATCGCTGCGCGAAGTATCATGCATGGCATATGACTGGATTATCAATACTCCATCGACAATGACAGAAGTCAATATAAACAACCCTGCACAGGTACTTGCCTATCCGCTTTTCGAAGATCTGCCTCCCGAGTTGCAGCCTGTACTGCTGCGCGATGCGGCCGTGCTGCATGTGCAAGCTGGCGAAATCCTGTTTCAGGAGGGTGCGGATGCAGTGGAGTACCTGTACGTGCTCAGTGGCAGCGTCGAAGTACTGCGTCATACGCAAGAGGGCCAGGAGCGTGTGTTCTCGATTTTTCGCGGTGGCCAGATGCTGGCCGAAACCGCGATGTTCATGAGTCATGGCCGCTATCCCATGGAGGCACGCTCACGCGAGGACGCCGTGGTGCTGCATCTGAAGCGTACCGGCCTGCAAGAGGTTGTCCGTTGTTGGCCCGAGCTGGCCTTGCGCCTGCTGGCGCGCCTGAGCGATCGGGTTTATCGAGGTGTGAACGAAGTAGAGTGGTATAGCGACAGCACGGCGGCCCAGCGCCTGGCGGATTACCTGTTGCGCCTGCCCACTGATCACGCCGGCACCGCCCATTTGCCGCTTACCCAGCGACAACTGTCAGCCCATCTGGGAGTGCGTCCCGAAACCCTCAGCCGCTTGCTGGCAGACTGGGTGGCACAAGGATATTTATCCGGCGCACGGCGCAACTGGGTCTTGTGCGACACCACGTTTTTGCAGTCGCTGGCGCAAGCCAGCCGTCGCCAGTTTTAAGGGGCCTTTGCCCAATACCCTTGTTGCGGGCTGCGCCGTGCTGCGCGTTCTTTTAACAAGCCGTACACTTTGAGATTGTTTGCCGAAATAACCCGTAAGGATCCGATCATGTCCAAGCCTTTGCGCTCATCCAATATCACCCAGGGAGTGGCCCGCGCACCAAACCGTTCGATGTACTACGCCCTGGGCTATACAGAAGACGACTTCAACAAGCCCATGATCGGCATTGCCAACGGGCAAAGCACCATTACCCCCTGTAATAGCGGCCTGCAGCCGCTGGCCGATGCCGCTGCGGCAGCTGTCAAAGAAGCCGGTGGCAATCCGCAGATGTTTGGTACGCCCACCATCTCCGATGGCATGGCCATGGGTACCGAAGGCATGAAATACTCGCTCGTGTCGCGCGAAGTCATTGCCGACTGTGTCGAAACCTGCGTGCAGGGCCAATGGATGGACGGCGTGCTGGTGATCGGTGGCTGCGACAAAAACATGCCGGGCGGCATGATGGGCATGCTGCGCGCCAATGTGCCCTCCATCTATGTGTATGGCGGCACCATTTTGCCGGGCACCTACAACGGCAAAGATCTCAATATCGTCAGTGTCTTCGAGGCCGTTGGCGAGCACGCCGCCGGGCGCATGTCCGAAGAAGACCTGCGCAACATCGAAACCCATGCCATCCCCTGCAGCGGTTCGTGCGGTGGCATGTATACCGCCAATACCATGAGCTCGGCCTTCGAAGTCATGGGCATGAGCCTGCCGTATTCGTCCACCATGGCCAACGTGCACAAAGAAAAGCTCGATTCAGCTGCCGAGTCTGCCCGGGTGTTGCTCAAGGCGGTAGAGCTGGATCTCAAACCGCGCGATATCGTCACCCGCAAATCCATCGAAAACGCCGTGGCGGTGATCATGGCCACGGGCGGCTCCACCAACGCGGTGCTGCATATTCTGGCTATTGCCCACGCCGCCGAAGTCGAATGGACCATCGACGACTTCGAACGCGTGCGCCGCCGCGTACCGGTGATCTGCGATCTCAAGCCCAGTGGCAAAGCCCTGGTGGTTGATTTCCACAAAGCCGGTGGCGTGCCGCAGGTCATGAAACTCCTGCTGAATGCCGGCTTGCTGCATGGCGATTGCATCACCATCACTGGCAAAACCATTGCCGAGACTCTGGCCGATATCCCTGATGTGCCTCGCGCAGATCAAGACGTCATCCATACCCTGGATAAAGCCTTGTATGCCGAAGGCCACCTGGCCATCCTTAAAGGCAATCTGGCCGAACTCGGTGCAGTGGCCAAGATCACCGGCCTTAAAAACCCGGCCATCACCGGCCCGGCCCGTGTTTTCGACGACGAACAATCCGCCATGGACGCCATCCTGGCAGGCAAGATCCATGCCGGCGACGTCATGATCCTGCGCTATCTGGGCCCCAAGGGCGGCCCGGGCATGCCCGAAATGCTGGCACCCACCAGTGCCCTGGTGGGCGAGGGCCTGGGAGATTCCGTTGGCCTCATTACCGACGGCCGGTTCTCGGGTGGTACCTGGGGCATGGTGGTGGGGCATGTGGCTCCCGAGGCTGCCGTGGGTGGCACCATTGCGCTGGTCGAAGAAAACGACTCCGTCACCATCGACGCACATAAACAGCTGTTGCAGGTTAACGTGTCCGACGAAGTCCTGGCCAAGCGTCGTGCTGCCTGGAAAGCACCAGCCCCCCGTTACACACGTGGGGTGCAGGCCAAGTTTGCTTTCAACTGCTCTGACGCCAGCACGGGTGCTGTGCTGGATCGCTTCGACGACCGCTAAGGCTACCCGCTAGGGCCCATGCCGCTGGGGTGGGCCATTTCGCTGTATCGTATGGGGCTGCATTTCCTTTGGGTGATGCAGCCCCATCTGTTTTTCTGGAGACTTGTCTTGTTAACCCCCGAACAACGTGCCCTGCAACTGCAGATTCGCCTGGGCCTGGGTATGCGCGAAGATTTTGACGCCGCCACCGAGATTGAGCTCAGGGTCGAGTTTTTGTCGCAACTTCTGCTTTCCGTGGGCGCCCATGCCCTGGTGCTGGGTATCAGTGGTGGGGTGGATTCCCTGACGGCTGGTTGTTTGTCCCAGCGTGCGGTGCAGCGTGCCCGCAAACAGGGCCTGGATGTACAGTTTGTGGCCATGCGTCTGCCCTACGGTACGCAACTTGACGAAGCCGATGCCCAGGTTGGTTTGCAGGTGATCCAGCCCGATGTCCAGCAAACCGTCGATGTCCGGCCGGCGGCCGATGCCATGCTGGCGGCTGTGCAAGCCGCAGGCCAGGGGTTTCGCGATGCCGCCCAGCAAGATTTTTTACACGGCAATATCAAGGCGCGCCAGCGCATGGTGGCCCAGTATGCGGTGGCCGGTGCGCGAGGCGGCCTGGTGGTGGGTACCGACCACGCCGCCGAGGCACTGATGGGGTTTTTTACCAAGTTTGGCGATGGCGCGGCCGATGTGACGCCCCTGGCGGGTTTGAACAAGCGCCGTGTGCGTGCGCTGGCCACTCAGATGGGCGCACCCCATGCCCTGGTGTACAAGGTGCCCACCGCCGACCTCGAGCAGCTCAGCCCCCTGAAGCCTGATGAAGAGGCCTTTGGCGTCAGCTACGATGAGATCGACGATTTCCTCGAAGGCAAAGACGTGCCTGCCCAGACGTTTGAGATCATTGTCTCGGCCTGGCGGCGCAGCGCGCATAAGCGTGCCTTGCCACTTACGCCATAAGCCCCGCCACAATTTCGTAGGCGCGCAGGCGCGCCGCGTGATCGTGCATATTGCAGGTAACCATCAACTCGTCGGCGCCGGTGCGGGCAATAAATGCAGCGGTTTGTGCGGCCACGGTGTCGGGCCCGCCCAGTGCTGCGCAAGACAGAACCTGTTGTAAAAGCTCGCGTGCCGCAAAAGGCAGATGATCAAAATAACCCTCTACCGGTGGTGGCAGGCGGCCTGGCCGCCCGGTGCGCAAATTGACAAACGATTGTTGCCACGAGCTGGCCAGATAGCGGGCGTCTTCATCCGTATCTGCCGCAAAGACATTGAACCCCAGCATCACATAAGGTTTGTCCAGATGCTCGGAGGGCTGGAAATGCTGGCGGTACACGCGGATGGCGTCCATCATCTGCGCTGGCGCAAAGTGCGAGGCAAACGCATAGGGCAGGCCCAGGGCCGCTGCCAGCTGTGCGCCAAACAGGCTGGAGCCCAGGATCCACACCGGGATCTCGCAGCCTTCGCCGGGAGTGGCCCGCACTGGGTTGGCCCCCTGAAAATATCCCATCAGCTCGACTACATCCTGTGGAAACGCATCCGACGAGGTATTGAGTGTCCGGCGCAGCGCGCGGGCCGTGGTTTGGTCCGACCCCGGGGCCCGGCCCAGGCCGAGGTCGATTCGCCCCGGATACAGCGTGGCCAGTGTGCCAAATTGCTCGGCAATGACCAGGGGTGAGTGGTTGGGCAGCATGATGCCGCCGGCACCCACCCGGATACGGCTGGTGGCGCCGGCCACGTGGCCGATCAGTACGGATGTGGCCGCGCTGGCAATGCCCGCCATGCCATGGTGTTCGGCCATCCAGTAGCGGTGATAGCCCCAGGTCTCGGCATGTTGGGCCAGATCCACGGTATGGGCAAAGGATTCAGCGGCGCTGCCGCCCTCGGTGATGGGTGCAAGATCAAGCACCGACAAAGGTACGGCAAGACTCATGGCTGGCGATCCGGGATGTTGATCATGGTTTGTTGCATCAGGGCCACCGGAGTTTTTTCTCCGGCATTCAGGGCAAACACATCCACCTGCACGATAGTGAGCGTGCGGCCTTTGCGGATGACCTTGCCGATGGCTTCAAGGGATTCTCCCTGGGCGGGCGCCAGCATATTGATCTTGAACTCTACCGACAGTGCCGTGTAGCCCTCGGGGGCTAGCGTCATGGCAGCAAAACCGCCCGCAGAGTCGGCAATGGCGGCGGTGGCACCCGCATGAAAAAATCCCATGTGCTGGGTGAGGCTTGGGGCGTACGGCAGGTGCACGTGCACCCTGCCTGGCGCTACGTCTCCCAGACGAGCCCCCAGGTGGTGCATCAGGCCGGCGCGATCAAACTGTGTCTGGATCCTTTGATGCAGCGCGCTGGCCGATGGGTTTGAAGGCGAAGAAGTCATGGAGGAGTGTCCTGTATAGTCATGGATCCGCAAATGTATGCTGAGGGGCAGGCTGCACCTGCCGCAAAGATTTTCAGTGTTCAACGATAAGCCATTTTTGCCCGCTCGCCAAAGTGCTTCAGTGAAGGCCCGCCATTCGTCTTCGGCCGCACCCGCTGTGCGCACATCACCGCGCCCATCAGCCGAAAATCCGCAGGCAAAAACCCAGGATAGCAAGCCTTCCCGCCCGACAGGCCATCTGTGGGCGGTATTGATGGCTGTGGTGTCCATCATCAGCGTACAACTGGGGGTATCCCTGTTTGTGCCGGTAATCGAAGTGTATGGGCCGCTGAGCTCTTCCAGCTTGCGCCTGGGTTGGGCGGCGCTGGCTTTGCTGGTGGTGGTGCGCCCGCCCTTGCACCGCATGACGGCCGTCCAATGGAAAGCGGCCGTGATCCTGGGGGCGGGCATGGCGGTGCTGACCCTGGCGTTTTTCATGGCCATCGAGCGCCTGCCCCAGCACCTGGCTGTGGCACTTGAGTTTTGCGGCCCACTGTTGGTTGCTGCCGTGGGTGCCCGTGGCCGGCGCGCCCTGGTGTGGCCTGTGTTGGCCGCCGCCGGCATCGTGCTGCTGGCCATTGGCGATGCCAGGCTGGGTGGCGTGGATGTGCTGGGCATTGGCTATGCACTGCTGGCCGCTACTGGTTGGGCTACTTACATTGTGATGATGAAGCGGGTAGGGCGCGTGTTTCCCGGCTTGCAAGGGTTGACGGTATCCCTGATGGTGGCCGCGCTGTTTTCACTGCCCTTTGCTGCGTCAGAAACTGGCAGCCTGGTGTTTCCGGCCCGGCAGCTACTGCTGACAGCCGGCCTGGCCATTCTGGTGCCGCTGGTGCCGTACATTCTTGAAATTCAGGCCTTGCGCCGCCTGTCGGCGGCCACCTTTGGCGTGCTGATGAGCCTGGAGCCCGCCATCGCCGCAGTGGCTGGTTGGCTTATTTTGGGGCAAAGCATGGATGGCCAGCAGATCCTGGGCGTGGGCCTGGTGGTGGCAGCCAGCATCGGTGTGGTGCGCGCTGCCAACGCGCCGCCTGCCTGATGCCTGGCTTGGTTGTGCCTTAGCACTCCACCACGTTGACCGCCAGCCCGCCGCGTGAGGTTTCTTTATATTGGGATTTCATGTCGGCGCCAGTTTGACGCATGGTTTCAATCACCATGTCCAGCGTCACATGGTGTGTACCGTTGCCATGCATGGCCAGCCGCGAAGCATTGATCGCCTTGTTGCCACCCATGGCATTGCGCTCGATGCAGGGGATCTGAACCAACCCGCCGACAGGATCGCAGGTAAGGCCCAGATTGTGCTCCATGCCGATCTCGGCAGCGTTTTCGATCTGGGCCACCGAACCCCCCATCACGGCGGTAAGCCCGCCTGCCGCCATCGAACACGCTACGCCCACCTCACCCTGGCAACCTACCTCGGCGCCCGAGATGGAAGCGTTTTCTTTGTACAAAAAGCCGATGGCGGCGGCAGTGAGTAAGAAATCCACCACGCCGTCTTCAGACCAGCCCGGGATAAATGTGCGGTAATAGCGCAACACGGCGGGCAGCAGGCCCGATGCCCCATTGGTGGGGGCCGTGACCACCCGGCCGCTGGCGGCGTTTTCCTCGTTGACAGCCATGGCATACAGATTGACCCAATCCATGGCAAACATCACATCGTCGGGATTGACTGGTGCGGGGGCACGCGTACTGCCCGGCTCGCGTGAGCGCGATTTGGACAGTAGTTCCTGATACAGCGCGGGTGCCCGGCGCTTTACCTTAAGCCCGCCCGGCAAAATGGCATCTGGCAGCGACCCCTGCAGCCCGCAGCCGCGGTCGATGGCATCGTCCATGACCCGCGCAATGCGCAGCACACCCGCCCGCACTTCGGTGGTGGGCCGCAAGGTGGCTTCGTTGGCCATCATCAGCTGTGCAATGGTGAGATTGTGCCGGGCACATTGCGCCATCAACTCATTGGCGTGCGCAAACGGGTAGGGCATGGGCTCGTGCTCGGGCACGGTTTCATCTGTTTCGATGCTGTCCAATGCGCGGATAAACCCGCCACCAATCGATACGTAGCGCTCATCCAGAAGCGGTGCCCCCTGTGCATCCAGAGCAATAAAACGCATCCCGTTGGGGTGCTCGGGCAGCGGCTGTACCCGCCCGGAGAACACGGTTTTAGGATCAAAGGCAATGCTGTGCTGATGCCAGAGCCTTAACTGCCCGGTTTGCGTAACCTGGTCCATCAGCCCGCTGATGGCGGCGGGATCCACGGTATCGGGAGCCTCACCCATCAAGCCCAGCATGATCCCCATGTCGGTGCGATGCCCCGCACCGGTTTCGGCCAGCGAGCCATACAAATGGATGGACAGCGTGGCCACCTGGCCCAAGACCTGGCGATCTTGCAGGTTGCGCGCAAAGTTGCGTGCGGCGCGCATCGGACCCACTGTATGCGAGCTGGACGGCCCGATGCCGATCTTGAAAATGTCAAACACAGATAAAGCCATGGTGCCCCCAAAAACCCTACAGTTGCCGGTGAGAAACGCCAGTTGATGGTATGTACACCTGAGAATAGGGATACCCACCCTGGCGCGGCTGGCTTGCAAATTGAGGCCATCTCGACACCCACCTTGGATGGCTTACGATTCTAGACATTTGTCATAATCTATCTTGCATAAATACGACATTTTCTATGTATAAATATTATCCTTAAGGGTAAATTTTAGTATCTAGGTAAATTTCATTTTGGTGTAGGTGATTTTATTTAGAATTATAACGACGCGGATTGGAATAAAATGAATAATAACGACATCAATAATGTGTTTGTCAATCCGACAGACAGCTCTCCCCCCATCTTGCTGCGAATGGGCTTTGTGTTGTTGCCGCAATTTGCCATGGGGGCACTGGCGGCTTTTGCAGATTTATTGGGGATGCTGGACTCCCAAACCGATGCCGATGGGCCCTGCGCCTGGGAAGTCGTGGCCGATACCCTGATCCCCGTGCGCTCCGCCAGTGGTGTGCAAGTAACACCCACCCATTTGCCCGGAGATCCAGCCCGTTTTGATTACATTGTGGTGGTGGGCGGCCCGCAGGCTCCTGCGGGTGGTTACTCGCCCGGCCTGATGTCCTGGTTGCGTCAGGCCGCCAAGGCGGGCTGCCATATTGTTGCCCTGGCCAACGGCGTGTTTGCCACGGCTCAGGCGGGCGTGATGGCGCAGCATCGCTTGTGTGTACCCGGCGGGCTATACCGGCAATTTTTGGCCGCCTATCCATCCTGGCCACTTGAGGCCCTGGTCACCGACAGACCCACGGTGTTCGACCGCCGCCGGATCAGCTGCGCGGGCGGCCCCGCCGTGGTGGACGTTGCCGCCCGCATTCTGGCGCGCCACCTGCCCACGGCGAATATTCAGCGTGCCTTGCGCGGCCTGCAGATCCAGACAGGAGAATCCCACAGCCAGGTACAGCCACCGCCTGCCGGGGTGCCCGCAGACAGCCCGCCCGCCGTGCGCCGCGCCATGCTGCTGATACAGCAATATGCCGGTCAGTCTCTTACGCTGGCCCAGCTGGCCAGCCACGTGGGTGTGTCGCCCCGCCAGCTGCAGCGCCTGTTTAGCCAGCACCTGCACACCAGCCCACAGGCGTGCGCCCGCGAGGCCCGCCTGCAGCAGGCCTGCTGGCTGCTGCGCGAAACCGACAAAAGCATTGCCACGGTTGCCTCCGATTGCGGGTTCTCGGACGCCGCCCACATGGGGCGCAGTTTCAAGGCCAGTTATGGTCGCAGCCCCGGTGCCTGGCGCCGCCAGGAGACAAAACCAAAAAACACCGTATAATGGCCATCCGTTTCCGGGTTGGCATTCAGCCATCCCGACCCTGCCCGGGTGGTGAAATTGGTAGACGCAGGGGACTCAAAATCCCCCGCCGCAAGGCGTGCCGGTTCGATTCCGGCCCCGGGCACCAGCTTAGGCTCTACCCCATAATCGGGGGATCAACATTCATCAGACGCGGTTAATCACACCGTTCGAGGCTGCGCAGCCCCCGGTTCTTGCGCCCCTCGGGGTCTTGACTCTGCCATAACTTCAGGAAGTGTTGGTTGACCATGCGCACCACATGAAAGCGGTCGGCTACGATCAGGGCGTTAGGAAAGTATTTGCGGGCGATGGCACGGTAGGTCTCGGACAGATCCATGACGATGACGCGCACGTTCTCCTTGCCTGGCAAGCGCTTGAGGTACCAGCGCGCTTTTCCGGATCGAAATGGAATGGCTTGTGATTACGTGCGGATGCTTCCCGTCCGCCTTGCACCATGCCACAGTCGACCAGAAAACGAGCGTTTGCTGTTTCCACTAGAAAACATGAGCCAGTGACCTTGCGTGCTGCACCCAGAAAACTCAACTTCATGAAATGCTCACTCTGGCTTATGTGATGAACAGGTGTTGCGACCCAACAGGCGATATCCTGGACAGTGGCCCGCCAAACCCGTAACCAAGGGCATGACACCAATCAGGCCCAGCCAGCGCCATGGTGTATCAAGCCAAAAAGGTAGGCTCAGCAGCACTAGGCCGATGAAGATACGTATTAGGCGATCGATATTTCCGATGTTAATTTGCATGGTTAATCTCCTTTTGTGTTTGGGCTGGGTTTTTGTAGATGCGGTAATGTTCTTCGGCCGAGAGCGGTGTTAAGGATGACTGTGCTGGTGCATCCCAACCACCGCCCAGTGCTTTGTACAGAGCGACCATTTGCACGGCTGCGTTCAGATGGGCGTGCGCCACTGTTTTTTCTGTTTCGTGATAAGTGCGCTGGACGACCAGCAGTTCGACCAGCGTCATGTCGCCCGCGGCGTAGCGCGCTCTGCTGCGTTCGTAGCTGGTACGCGATGCGTTCAACGCGGCAGTAAGACGCTCCAGGGTCGCAAGCCCTGCGTGGTAGTCGCTTAATGTCTGTTCGGCATCGCCCAAGGCAGCCAGTACGGCCTGCTCGTAGGCCAGTGCGGCTTGATGGGCAGCCGCCTCGCTGGCCCGGATCTCCGCGCGTACCCGACCGCCGTCGAACAGCCTCCAGGACACCAGTGGCAGGATGGAAAAGCGGGAACTGGATGCATCAAACCAGTTTCCTGTGCTAAGCGCCTGAAACCCGCCGCCGATGCCGATCGATAGCTTGGGGAACAATTCGGCTGTGGCAACACCGATATCGGCCGTGCTTGCCGCCAGGTGCCGCTCTGCAGCCAGAACGTCGGGACGTCGGCGCAGTATGTCGGCGCGCTCGCCTATAGGTAAGGTCCGCAACGTGAGTGAGCCCATTTGGCCCTTCAGTAGTGAAAGCTCGCGTTCTGGTGGAGAGCCCAGCAGTACGCCCAGGCCCAGCACGGCAGCGCGTTGACGCGCCTGGATGTCGGGCGTCAGTGCGTTGGCGGCGGCCCATTGTGCATAGGCGACGTCCACGTCAGCAAGCGGTGCATCCCCGTGGGCTTGTCGCAACCGGGTCAGTTCGAGTGTTTGCTGCAGCGTGTTCAGTGTGGATGCCTGCGCACGCAATTCGTGTTCAGTGCCAACTGCTGTAAACCAATCGCGTGCCACCTCGGCGACGATGCGTATGCGCACGCCCTGTGCCTCGGCTTGGGTGGCCTGCAGCCGTGCGTCCGCGCCTTCCAGAGCGCGTTGCCTGGCACCAAACAGATCAAGCTCCCAGGCTGCGTCAAAGCCTGCATCGTAAATAGTCTGCGTGGCGTCCACGCCGGGCATGGAGTCGATCGGCAGAGGTCCATTCTCGCTCTGCCGACGCCGGTTGATGCTGGCGCCGGCGCCGACAGCTGGTAGGCGCTCACCCGCAACCCGATCGCGCAGGGCGCGGGCTTCGTCGATCTTCGCTGCTGCCTGTTGCAGGTCTAAATTTTGTGCCAGGGCTGTGGCGATCAGACGATCCAGCACCGGATCGTTCAGCCCGGCCCACCAGTTGCTTAGATCTGCATGACTGGAGGCGTTCGCTAGCGGCAAGGACCATCCTTCACTACTATCAACCGACGGTGCCTGATAATCCGGGCCGACGGCAGCGCAGGCGGTCAGCAACAGGCAGCCTGCGGTCAGGGTGGCCAGGCGCAAGCGTCTCGGGATGCGATACGCAGCGATGTTATGTGCACGGTTGGTGGTCATAAAAGTCATTGCAAGCGTCCTCGGACGAATACGGTGGCCATCGTCAGAGTGACCAAGGCAATAAGTGCAAGCGGCCAAAGGCTTGCGAAGATATCTGCAGGCGGCATAGCCTTGAGAAAGCTGCCTTCAACAATGATGAGAAAGTGCGTCAAAGGAATGGCCTGAGCCAGCCATTGCAGAAACACCGGCATGTTCTCCACCGGCGTGGCAAATCCCGACATCAGCACCGCCGGGACACCGATGGCAAACGCGCCCAGGATCGCCTGCTGTTGAGTCATGCTGACCGCGGAAATCATCAGGCCGATGCCGACCACGGACAGGATGAACAGCACCAGGCTGATCAGCAGCAGAGCGAAGGAACCGGTAAAGGGAATGTCGAACAGGAACACGCCCGCGCTGATCATGAACAGGCCCAGTAGCGTGCCAATGGCCAGTGCCGGCAGCGACTTGGAGATGATGATTTCGGGTGTCGAGGTGGGTGACACCAGTAGCTGGTCGAAGGTGCCCAATTCGCGTTCGCGGGCAATCGACAGCGAAGTGATCATCAGCGCGCTGAACAGCGCCAGGATGCCGGTCAGACCTGGCACGATAAACCAGCAGTAGATCAGGTTCGGATTGAACCAGTGGCGTACCACCATCGGGGTCGGTGTTTGCGCGTCGGGCACGACCTGGGCGCCGACATCGGCTGCGATGGTGGACAGGTAGGCCACGGTGATCTGACCCGCGTTGCTGCGTCGGCCATCAACCAATACTTGTGCGATCCCGCTGTCGCCAGCCGCAATCCGGCGCGAAAAATCCACAGGGATGGCCAATGCTGCGATCACCTCGCCGCGATCGATCAGGGTATGCAGCTCTTGCCGATTATCGATGCAGTGCAGGCGGGTGATGAAGTCGGCGTTGTCCAGGCGTTGGATCAGTTCGTGCGACCATCGTCCCGAATCCTGGTTGTAGACCGCGATATCGACGTTTCGTACCTCCAGTGTGGCGGCAAAGGTGAAGATCAGCAATTGCAGAATGGGTGGCACGAACACCACCATGCGGCTACGCGGGTCTCGTAGCACGCTGAGCACTTCCTTGATGAACTGGGCGCGCAGGCGGGTGAATGAGAAGGCGGAGGTCAGCATGGCGTCACTCCAGATTCTTGTGTGTGACACGCTTGGCAAGCATGAAAAACACAATACCGATTGCTGCCATGGCAGCCAGGTTGGGAAGGAATACTGCCCAGATGTCTCCTGCCAGGAACACTGTTTTGAGCGAGTCGACGAAATATCGCGCTGGAACCAACAGTGTGATGGCTCGAATCCAGACGGGCATTGCGTCAATTTCGTACAGAAAACCGGACAACATAAAGGCCGGCAAGAACCCTGTGAACAGCGCGATCTGTGCTGCCAAGAATTGGTTGCGCGCCAACGATGAGATGAGCAGGCCCTGTCCCAGCGCCGGCACCATGAATACCGCCGATAACAGCAGTAATGCTGCCAGCGAACCGCGAAGCGGCACGTCGAAGATGAATACGGCAAGCGCAGTCGCGCCCAGTGTGGACAGCATGCCAAGCACGAAATAGGGCAGCAGTTTGCCGATCAGGATTTCGGCCACTGAGGCAGGTGTGGACAACACCGCTTCCATGGTGCCACGCTCCCACTCGCGGGCAACCACCAGCGCGGTGAGCATGGTGCCGATGATGGTCATCACGATGGCGATCGCGCCTGGTACCAGCGCGCGTCGGCTCTCCAGTTCTGGGTTGAACCAGTAGCGGGGTTCGAGTATGACAGCTTGAGGCGGTGCGCCGACATCGAGCCCGCTTCGCCAGGACTGCACGACGCCTCGTGAGTAGTTTTCGACATAATTGGCCGTGTTGGGGTACGAGCCATCGGTGATGATCTGTACGAGTGGTTCGCTGCCCATGAGAGTCAGGCGCTGTTCGAAGTCCTGAGGGATGACAACATAGCCGCGCAGTTCACCAGATACCAGCATGTCGGCCACTTCTCGGCGGTCATGAACGAAACGCGCATCGAGATAATCTGTAGCGGAAAACGCCGCTGCCAGCGCGTGGGCAGCGGCCCCTTCGGATTCCATCACCACACCGATGCGGACGTGTTTGGCGTCCAGGGATACCGCGTAGGCGAATAGCAAGAGCAGCACCACTGGCAACACAAAAGCAATCAGCAGTGTCGAAGGGTCGCGCAACGCCTGGAGGCTTTCTTTGTAGACCAAGGCTTGTAAGCGCTGGAGGTCGAATCGACGTACATTCGTTAATGGTTCCGAAGTTTTGTCTGTACGAGGTGTAACGCCACTCATGTGTTCACCTCATCGTTTTGTTCCGCAGTTTCTACCAGATGGATAAAGGCGTCTTCCATGGTCGGGTCTGGTTGGTCGGTGGTGGCGGCGCCTTGCTTGAGCGCATCGGGTGTATCCAGCGCAATCAAACGTGCGCGCGAGAGCATGGCGACGCGGTCACAGTATTCAGCTTCGTCCATGAAGTGGGTGGTGACCATGATGGTCACACCCTTGCGGGCCAGCCCGTTGATGTGGGTCCAGAACTCGCGGCGTGTGATCGGGTCGACTCCGGACGTGGGTTCGTCCAGAAACAGCACGGGAGGGTGGTGCATCAGTGAACAAGCCAGCGCCAATCGCTGCTTGAGCCCCAGGGGCAGGGCGTCGGGCGCGGTCGACAGCCAGTTGCCCAGATCGAAGGTGTCGATCATTTCTTCGATGCGTTCGCGTCGTGTCTGGCCTTCCAGTCCGTATACGCCGGCCGAGAATTCGAGGTTCTGGCGCACCGACAGTAAGCCGTAGAGAGAAAATTTTTGCGCCATATAACCAAGCTTGCTCTTGGCAGCTCCGGTGGCCCGGCGCAGGTCGTACCCCACTACCTGCGCTTCACCTTCAGTGGGTTTGAGCAGGCCGCACAGCATCTTGAATGTGGTGGATTTGCCCGCCCCGTTGGGACCCAGCAAGCCGAAGATTTCGCCTTTTTGCACCTCGAAGCTGACATTGTCGGTGGCAGTGAAGCTGCCAAAGCGTTTGGTCAGATGACGGCAAGAGACGGCAATGTCCGAACCCAGTTCAACAGGAGATAGACGCTCGGCCAGTGCCGATGTGCCGCCTGGCCCGCCACCCAGAAGATCGATGAAGGCATCCTCAAACCGGGCGGGTACGGGCGTCAATGGCGCCCGGATCTGATCGGCAAGAGTTTGAAGTTGTTCGGCTTGCGCGCCTGCACGCAATACTACGCGCACACCTGCCCCCTGGATGACGCCGTCGCTCACGCTGTCGAGATCAAGCGCCTTGGTCAGCACCGCCCGACGCTCGGTACCCACGTTCTCGAGACGAAAGCTGCGGCCTTCAAGCTGTGCGGTAAGTGTTTGTGGAGGGCCATCAAACAACAGCTGCCCTTGATTGAGCAACAGTACACTTTCGCAACGTTCGGCTTCGTCCAGATAGGCGGTGGACCAGACCACGGCCATGCCTTCGTCGGTCAGGGCCTGCACCATGCGCCATAAATCCTGGCGACTGACCGGATCGACGCCTACGCCGGGCTCGTCCAGCAGCAGCACCTTGGGCCGTGCCATGAGCGCACAGGCCAGCCCCAGCTTTTGTTTCATACCGCCGGATAGTTTGCCAGCCAGGCGCTCGGAGAACGGACCCAGCCGTGTGAAATCCAGCAGCTCGGCAAACAGTTTGGTGTTACGCTCGGCATCCATGCCGCGCAGCCGGGCGTACAGATGCATGTTTTCCATGACCGAGAGGTCTTCGTAAAGACCGAAACGTTGCGGCATATAGCCGCTGGCGACGTGAATGGCGTCGTTGTCTCGTACTACGTCGTATCCCGCTAGGGTGACCCGACCGGCGTTCGGTTCAAGCAGGCCGGTCAGGATACGCATCAAGGTCGTCTTGCCGGCACCATCGGGGCCGACCAGGCCGGTCAACCGTCCGTAGTGGATCGATGCGTTCAAGCGCTGCAGCGCCTGAATATTGCCGAAGTGCTTGTCGAGCCCTTCGATGATGACGGCGACGTCATCACTTTTCGATGTGGTTGTAGGGGCGGTGCCGGCTTGCATCTTATTTGCTTCCTATGCGCGCGTTAGTGTCGGCCTTGGTGTCCACCTCGATCGTCACGGGCATGCCTTGACGCAGTCCTTTATCGCTGTCGGCCGCATCGATGATGATGCGTAAGCGATACACCAGGTCAGTGCGCAGATCTGTGGTTTCCACCGTCTTGGGAGTGAACTCGGCGCGGGGCGAGATGAAACCGATCTGACCGCGATAAGTTTTGTCGGAGGAGTCACTGGTGACGCGCACCGTTGTGCCGGGCGCGATACGTCCGAGATCTGGTTCGGCGACGTAGGCGCGTACATAGACGGGTTTGTCCAGACTCAGGCTGTACACCGTGCTTTGGCTTGCCACCATGCTGCCGGTTTCGCGCACCCGTGCGATGATGGTGCCGTCGCTGGGCGCCACTAATTCGGTATCGGCCAAGGCGGTAGCGGCCTGATCACGAGCGGCTTGCGTGGCCGCCAGGTTTGCCTCGGCCGCAGCGATGTCTTCTGCACGAAAGCCTTCCGTGGCCAGCGACAGGGCCGCCGTAGCAGACGCGACGCCGGCGGCGGCCTGATCGCGCGCCGCTCGTGCGGCATCGACGATGCGTCGGCTACTGGCCCCCGATGCCACCAGGCTGCTTTGGCGTTTATAGTCGCGTTCGGCATTGACAGCAATGGCTTTAGCTTGTTTGAGTGCTTCTTGCGCCTGGGTGATTTCCTGGGGACGCAAACCGCTGCGCAGCTTGTCCAGCTCGGCCTGTGCGACCAGCACAGAAGCTTCCGCTGCCGCCAAGGCATCGCGATAAGGCTGATCGTCAAGCGTTGCAAGTCGTATCCCGTGGGTGACTGCATCGCCTTCATCAAACAGCATTTCGGCGATACGCCCGGGTTGACGGAATGCCAGTTGCACTTCGCGGATATCGACATTGCCGTATAAACGTAGCGGGCTTTCGTCTGTGTTGGTGCGCTGCAGCCATATAAAACCAGCTCCAAGTGCTATGGCCACGATGGCGAGCGCCATAATCGAAAGTTTGCCGGCCTTTTTCATTTGGTGTTTTCCATACGGCTGATGCCACGACGATAGATAGCGAACACATTGGGCGCGTCATGGCGGATGCGCGCAACGTCTCCCGCAATCAAAGACTGCATCACTAGTCCTTGGACGGTGCCAAGGAACAGGAGAGCGGCTGCCTTAACGTCCAACGCAGGGTCCAATTCGCCTTGAGCCTTGCCGGCTTCGAGCAGACGGCACAGCCGTTCTCCGTAATGTTGGCTCAGGGTTTGTGCCATCTGTTTTGGGAGGGTGTCTTCAGAACGCTGCAACTCACCAAAAAGCATCCTCGGTACCCCTGGATGCTTGGAGACGAAGTCAATGTGTGTCATGAATATGGCTTCAAGGGCTTCGATTGGGGACGAGGTGCTTTTCGCGGCTTTGTCGACACGTGCCAACAAGCGTTCCGTGACCCAAGACATGACCGCTTGCAGGAT
Organism: Castellaniella sp. FW104-7C03; assembly: GCF_040276085.1. Lineage (NCBI taxonomy): Bacteria > Pseudomonadati > Pseudomonadota > Betaproteobacteria > Burkholderiales > Alcaligenaceae > Castellaniella > Castellaniella sp. FW104-7C03. Next base: position 151,991 of record NZ_JBELOK010000004.1, on the reverse strand, counting down.
GGCATCTTTGTTGGGAAAGTGACGAAAAAGTGCGCCTTGGGTCAAGCCCATACGCTGTGCAATTGCCGTCGTAGTGATGTCGCTGGGGTTCTGTTTACCAGCCAGCTCCACCACTGCCTCTACCGTGGCAATACGGCGCTCATCGGCGGGAAGGTGTTTGGCGCGTTGATTCATTGCTTCCACTCAAAAGTAAGTAACCTATTACTATCCTAGCACGATGACGCTGCTTTGCAATAGGGGAAGTGTCAAAAGGAGATTGGATTTTGAATAGAGACGGCTTTTTTTCTATGGCTGTATCCTTTAAGCTTTTTCGGTCGCCCAAAGGATGATTAGCCGAGCATGCGTTATTGGTGGGTCAATCAGAATCAAACATACCGCCATGAAGTGCTAGGCGGTTATCTTTGGTCGCCCAAACGCAAAGCAAACCAAGCGCAGAACCCGTTCTATGACTTCATGCGTGAGGTCATGCCGGGCGATATCATCTTTTCTTTCAGCAGTACCAATATCCGCGCAATCGGGATTGCAGCTTCACATGCCTACGAAGCCCCGAAGCCCCTAGAGTTTGGCCAAGCTGGGGCTTACTGGGATAACATCGGTTGGCGTATTGATGTGAAATTCCATGAGCTTCGATTACCAACCAGGCCTGCTGATCACATGGCAGTGTTGGCACCGCTGCTGCCCAGGAAATACGCACCACTTCAACCCAACGGCGCCGGCCTGCAAAGCGTTTACCTGACACGCCTTCCAGAAACGTTTGCAGCAGTGCTTATCGATTTGCTAGGTGCTGAGGCACATAGTTTAGTGATGGGATATTCTCTTGCTGAAGAACAGCCAATGTATACGGCCACAGGAGTCGGGCTTGTGCAATGGGAGGAGCACGAACTAAGCCAGGTGCAGGCAGACGCGACACTGATTGAAACTGAGAGGGAAGCGATCGTTCTTGCGCGTCGCGGGCAAGGATTGTTCAAGCAGCGCGTCATGGCATTGGAGCATGCCTGCCGTATTACGGGTGTGGATCGTGAAGAGCACTTACGGGCCAGTCATTGCAAGCCCTGGCGTGACGCCAATAACGAAGAGCGACTGGACGGTGAAAATGGGTTGCTTTTGACGCCCAGCATGGACCATCTGTTTGACCGTGGATTTATTGGGTTTGACGGCAACGGTCAGACCATTGTGTCGCCTGTGGCCCATCAAGAGTCATTGGTTCGGATGGGATTGGATCCAAAGCACCTGCCCAATGTCGGATCTTTTTCCAGTGGGCAGCGCAAATATCTGGAATATCATCGCGAAAATGTACTGCTTGTGTCCAGGTTTCTGGATCATTTATAACAAATCCGACAGCACGCAAAACAGCGTCTTCTCACCGGGGTTGGCCCGGCGAGCGACCGCCACCCTGCGTCGGAGAAGAATGTTCAAGTTCGCTGCAGATTACGTCAGAAATAGGTCGCATGGTTGTTGAGTCCGTGCCACGGTTCCGAATGCAACCCGGGTGGTCGCCCTAGCAGCAGACATCCCCGCCGTCACCGCGACCGATATGGAATAGGCGTGTGTTCTGGTGGCAGTTCAAGAAAGAGAGGCGAATGCAATGAATCTTGTATCTAAACATCGGTCTGGGCCGGAGGCATTGGTGCTGGGCTTTATCGGCGCCGGCCGCTTGGCACGGGCTATGGCATTGGCCCTGCAGCAGGCTGGGCTGCCCGTGGCGCGGGTGGGCAGCCGCAGCGCGGAAGGTGCCCGAGCCACGGCCGCGATGCTGCAGGATTGCCTGCCTTGCGACCCGCAAGACGTGGCCGATCACTGCGATCTGGTCTTCATCACGACGCCGGATGCCGCAATCGCTCGGGTGGCCGAATCCCTGAGCTGGCACGCGGGCCAGGGGGTGGTGCATTGCAGCGGTGCGACGCCCGTGGCGGTGCTGCAGCCGGCCGCCGCCGCAGGCGCGTTGATCGGTGGTTTTCATCCCATGCAGGCCTTCGGTGCCGATCCGCAGGCGGCGGTGCGCAGCCTGCCGGGTTGCACTGTGGCAATCGAAGCGGCCGAACCGTTGCTAGATATCCGGCTGCATGAGCTGGCGCAGCGCTTGGGATGCGCAGACCTGACCTTGCCGCCGGGCGTGCGGGCGCGCTATCACGCTTCGGGCGGTTATGCCTCGCAGCATGTGCATGTGCTGCTGGCCGAGGCCGTGCGTCTGTGGCAGTCCTGGGGGGCGACGGAGCAGCAGGCGCTGGATGCCTTACTGCCTCTGCTGCGCGGGACGTTGGCGTCGCTGGCCCGCAGTGGGGTTGCGGACGGCATGCCGGGCCCGATCTCGCGCGGGGATGCCGGCACCGTGCGTCAGCACCGGCAGGCGCTGCAAGCGGTGGATCCGGATATGCTCGATCTGTATGACCGCCTGTGCGTGCGAGGTGTCGCCCTGGCCCGGACGACGGGCCGGCTGGACGCCGCCCAAGCCGAGCGGCTAGAACAGACGCTGGATGCGCCGCCCGATCAGAACGAATAACGGTTGCTCAATTTTCTGTCGGACGCGCGTTGCTTGTTGCTGTGGGCTTCGGAATCAACCTTGCAGCGTAATGACAAACCGCTGTGTCCTGGGATCTTGCGGATGCTTAAAGAGTTCCCGCGATGGGCCTGATTCGACAATAGTACCGTCTTCCAGAAACATGGTCTGGCGGGCGATCTGGGCGGCCAGCCGCAGATCATGGGTGGCCATCAGCATGGTCATGCCCTCTTCGGCGAGGTCGCCAAGCACGGCCACAACCTCGGCTGCGAGGCTTGGATCCAGGGCAGAGGTTGGTTCGTCGCATAGCAGCACGCGTGGCTCGGGTGCCAGGGCGCGGGCGATTGCCACGCGCTGTTGCTGGCCGCCCGACAGGCTGGCAGGCCAGGCGTCGGCCTTGTCGCGCAGGCCTACTTTGTTCAGCAGTTCGCAGGCGCGTGTATAGGCCTTTTCGCGCGGCCAGTGCTTGACGGTGATCAGGCCTTCCATCACGTTCTGGATGGCGGTCTGGTGGGGGAACAATTGAAAGTTCTGGAATACCATGCCGGTTTGCTGGCGGATGCGCTGCACAGCGGGCCGGTTGGGGTGCCGCCCTGCCTGGAATTCAATGCTTTCAGTGCCGATGGTGACCGTGCCTTCGTCGGGGGTCTCCAGCAGGTTCACACAGCGCAGCAGCGTGCTCTTGCCGCTGCCCGAGGGGCCGATTAGCGCCGTGACCTGACCTTCGTCGATCGTCACGCTGACGCCTTTTAAGACTTTGTGTCCGCCGAAGGATTTGCGGATGCCTTGCATCTGGATCATCGCTGGCCCTCGGAAAAAACCGCGTGCTGGCTGAAATGGCGTTCCAGCCTGGTTTGCGCACTGGACAGGAAAGAGCACAGCACCAGGTAGATCAGGGCGGCTTCCGTGTACAGGATCAGCGGTTCGTAGGTAACAGACGCAATGCGCTGTGCCGCCTGGAAGATTTCGGGCACGGTGATGACGGCTGCCAATGAGGTGTCCTTGACCAGCGAGATGAAGGAATTGGCCAGCGGCGGCACTGCCACCCGGGCTGCTTGCGGCAAGATCGTGCGCCGCAGTGCCTGGGCGCGGGTCATGCTCAGGGAATAAGCGGCATCCCATTGTCCACGGGGGATGGCCTCGATGGCCCCGCGGATGACTTCTGCGTTGTAGGCGCCGACGTTGAGCGAGAACCCGATCAGGGCGGCGGGCAGCGGATCGAGAACAAAACCGAGGCTGGGCAGACCATAGAAAATGACAAACAGCTGCACCAGCAGGGGCGTGCCCCGAATCAGCCAGATATAGAAACGCACCAGGGCCACCAGCGGTGGAGGCCCAAACAGGCGCACGATGGCGGCCAGAAAAGCCAATGCCAACCCTATCAGGAAAGACAGGATTGCCAGTGGTACTGTGAATTGAATCCCTCCGACCAGCAGCGGCCAGAGGGAGTTTGCCATCAGATGCAGCCAGTCTGGCACGGTCGGGTGCTCCTTGCAGATCGTGTCGCAGTATAAATCACCAAGCTTACTTCACCCGGGAGGACAGATCGGTGCCGAAGTAGCGTTCTGAGATGGTCTTGTAGGTGCCGTCTGCGCGGATGGCGTCCAGAGCCTTGTTGACAGCGGCTTTCAGGGCCGGCTGGTCCTTGCGCATCAGCACACCCGATTGGCTGAATTCGGCGCTGGTGTCCGTGGCCACAACCCGAACCTTGGCGGCTGGTTGCTGCTTCTTGAAGTCTAGAAAGGACAGCTCGTCATTGATGGTGGCGTCCACCCGTCCGGAGGTTAGCAGCGCGATAGCGTCGTTGAAGCCTTGCACCGGCACGACTTCAGCCCCGTATTTCTGTGCCAGCTTGCCGAAGTTGCTGGTGATGGTGTTGGCCGAGCGCTTGCCTTTCAGATCCTTGAAGTTGTGGATCGAGGTGTTGTCGTCGCGGACGATGAGTGCGGCGGCCGAGGAAATATACGGCTTGGAAAAATCGTACTTGGCCTGGCGTTCTGCCGTGATGCCCACCTGGTTGATGACAACATCGTAGCGGTTGACGTTCAGCCCGGCGATCAGGCCGTCCCATTTGCCTTCAACAAACTCTGCCTTGACGCCCAGTTGCTTGGCGATGGCACGACCGATGTCCACGTCGAAGCCCACCAGCGCGTTGTCTTTCTGATTGTGAAACGAAAACGGCGCGTAGGTGCCTTCGGTGCCGATGCGGATAACGCCGGCCTTTTGGATGGCGGCCAGATCATTGGTGGCAGCCTGGGTGGTGGGCGCCATTGTCAGCAAGGGCAGGGCGGCAGCCAGGATAAGCACGGAAAGTTTTTTCATGAGCAGGCCTTTGTAGTAGAAACCCCGCCGCCCGGAAGGGAGAGCCCAGGCGGTGGGGTTTAGTTGGTACCGTTATATCAACAGCATTTATTATGGTTTTTAATTCTATCCAGACTGTGTGGCAGCTGCAAAGTTTTTCAGATCTTAAGCATATGGCAAGCGGTTATTTGATCTTATGATTTCGCGCGCGCCAGGATGTACTGCAGCACCATTTTGTCGCGTTGCGCGGCAAGATCCTGGTTGCTGGTGTTTGCAAGTACTTGCTTCATCCCGGCTTCAAGCGTGTCGACGGCTGCGGGTGTCAGGTCTGGTGAGCCGAGGTCGTTCCACCAATCTTCTACGTGGCTGCCCAGGTGGTCGCAGAATGCACGGATCCCGCCCGCACCGCCACCCAGGTGAAACAGGGTTGTCGGGCCAAACGCCGCCCATCTCAGGCCTGGGCCAAAGGCAACTGCCTTGTCAATATCTTCGACGCTGGCAACACCCTCTTGTGCAAGGTGGATTGCCTCGCGCCAGATGGCCGCCTGGAGCCGGTTGGCAATGTGGCCGGGTACCTCTTTGTGCAACTGCACGCAGACTTTTCCGATGGATTGGTAGAAATCGACAGCGCGCTGCAGTACGCCCGTGTCCGTTTGAGTGTTCTCCATCACCTCCACCAGCGGTATCAGGTGGGGAGGGTTAAATGGATGCGCCAGAATAAGCCGGCCGGGATGCTGGAAACCAGTTTGTAATTCGCTTAAGCGAAGTCCGGAGGTTGACGTCCCGATAATGACATCTGGTTTCAGTCTGGGTTCGATGGCTGCATAGAGAGCATGCTTGAGCGCCAGCCGTTCGGGGATGCTTTCCTGGATAAAATCAGCGTCCCTGACCGCTTCTGCTGGATCCGCGACCAGCGTTATCCGCGACATATCACCCGCGTGGTGCCAGCCCAATGCAGTCAGTGTCGTCGAGGCGCCCTCGACGAACTTTGAAAGCCTCTGAGGTGTGTCAGGAGAGGGATCATAAACACTCACGTTTCGGCCCGTTGCTGCAAAAAGCGCCGCCCAGCTCAGGCCGATGGTGCCTGCACCCAGTATCGTGATGTTCGGATAGTTCATGATGTCATTGTCCCTGTACAGTCCTTTGTATACGGCAATGGTACTTTACGCCGGTCTTGGCTCAAGGCCCTGAACGTAACGAAGATCACTCCACGCGATCAGGCCTTGCTGACCGCAGTGTCGGAAGGAAGGGTAGGCTTCCTCTACACAATGCCATTGAGCGATTACTGTGCCGCCTTGATGTTTTTGCTGCACCGAATGGCTGTGTTTTCATGACAAATCTGTCATCAGAATGTCACTCTGCGGACAGAAGGCGAATCCTAAGATGCAAAGGCATGACGCACCAGTGATACCGCTGGATCCGTCGCGCCAACTATCTTCAGGAGTTTCAATGAAATTGAACAATCAACAGCATGCCTCATCTGTCCGTTTTCGTTGGTTCCCTTATCACTTGGGCCTTGCCATTGCACTCTCCACGACGGTTGCGTGCGTGCAGGCGGCGACGTCCTCTGAGTTTTTTCCACAGCCTGTTTACACCACGCTCACCAAAGCCAACGGTGTCGAAGAAATGGCAACCTCAAAAACCATCGAGGGCCTGCCCACTGCCCACTACGATGCCATTTTGGCCGATGGCAAATGGCTGATGGTGAGCAGCAAAGATCAGCCAGAAGCCTATTTATTGGACGCGCAGAGCGGCAAGAAGCTTGCCACTTATAAAATCGGCAAAGTACCCCAAGGTGTCGCCATCAGTCCTGACGGGCGTTGGGGCATGGCTGTCGCTGCCGGCGAGGGGACCGTCTCGATTATCGATCTGAAAACCAGGAAGCTGGTCAGGACGATCATCGTGGGCAAAACACCTCATAACATCCGGTTCACTCGCGATAGCCGGATTGCGTATGTCACCTTGCAAGGTGGAAGCGGCGTGGCGGTCGTGGATATGGCTTCACTGAAGAAAATCGGTGAAATCGCCGTGCCGGGCATTAAAGGGCCTCACAATCTCGACCTTTCAGCAGACGAGAAAACACTGTGGGTGCGTGATTTTGTCGGTAAAGTTGCTGCGGTGGATATCGCCTCACGCAAAGTAGAAGCGGTGATTCCGGTGGGGTTGGGCCATGGTGGCATCGACGTCACGCCAGATGGCAGGTATGTCGTCGCGGGTGCAATCGCAGACCACGTCGTCGATGTCATCGATCCCAAGACCAAGAAGGTCATCAAGCGTATTGATGTGGGGCAGGGGCCGCATGGTGTTCGGGCCAGCGCAGACGGGCGCTGGATCTACGCATCGGTTACTGGTACCAACAGGATTGCCGTTATCGATGTCGGCACGCTGACGGTTGCCAAGCAAGCAGCCATTACGGGCCAAGTACCGTTCTGGATCTCCGTTGTGGGCAACGACTAATCATTTTGAATCGTAGGGCGACGGTGCCTTGTAACGCAGCCCCGTCACTGAAACGGGATCCTTATGCGAAACACACCTCCTCGTATCATTCCACGCCGTCAGGCACTCCACAAACTGGCGTTGGCCACGGGCACGGCCGCAGCGCTTCCGCTGACGGCGCTATTGGGTAATTCCCGCTCATTTGCAGCAGAGGTCTCGGGAAAAGCCAGTAAAACTGTGGTCAGGTATCAGGATTATCCTGACGGTGCGTCTTTCTGTGCAAACTGTGCCAACTTCATCCCCGGGCCAACGGGCGACTCGCCCGGCACCTGCCTGGTCGTCGCAGGTGCTATCAGCCCAAAGGGATGGTGTCTTGCATATGCCGCTGGCTAGAGAGTACGGCCTGGATCCACAAACCTGGGCTTATGGGCCTGGGCTTATAAAATAGCGCTTTCTCGATAGAGACTTGCTTATGGCCATCCTCGTGATTGAAGACGATATGAAAACGGGCAATTATCTGCAAAAAGGCCTGACCGAGGCAGGTCACCATGTGGATCTGGCTCGTAACGGCATCGATGGCCTGCACCTCGTCCGCGAGCAGTATTACGAACTTCTGATCCTCGATGTGATGCTGCTGGGGAAAGACGGTTGGCAGGTCATGGAGGAGGTGCGGCAGTCTTCGGACGTGCCTGTGATCTTCCTCACGGCACGCGACCTGGTCGAGGATCGCATCCATGGATTGAGGCTTGGTGCGGATGACTACCTGGTGAAGCCGTTTTCGTTTACCGAGTTGGTTCTACGCGTACAGACACTGCTTCGTCGTCGTGTGAACCGTGAACCCGACACCTTGAAGCTGGCCGACCTGGAGCTGGATCCGGTTCGGCGTAAAGTTGTTCGAGGGGGCATCACGATTGCACTGACGAACAAAGAATTCATGCTTCTGCACCTGCTTTTGTGCCGACAGGGAGAAGCCCTGCCACGCACGATCATTGCTTCCCAGGTTTGGGATATGAATTTCGACAGCGACACCAATGTGGTGGATGTTGCGATCAAGCGCCTGCGTGCCAAAGTGGATGCGCCCTTCGAGCAAAAACTGATACAGACGGTTCGCAGCATCGGCTATATGCTTGCCGAGCATCCATGAAGTGTCGTGCACCACAATCTCTGACGGCACGCGCGGCCATTGGTTTTGCGATCATCTCTTGCATTGTTGTCTCCGCACTTGGCTTTTATTTGTACGCATCGGCAAAGCAGGCGTTGGAAACACGGGCAGATTACAGCCTGATCGGCAGGATCGAGCGCTTTCGTACCCTGCTGCAGGATCTATATAACGTACGGCAGATGGAAGAACGTCCTGAGCTTTTCGAGAGCATGTTGGGCAACGAGCAGGATGTGCGCATCTTTCAGCGCGTGGGGGAGAAGCCGTTCATCTACGTCAATCCCGACCACATGGCCGTGCCTCCCCTGGTGCCCGTTCCCGTGGATCAGAACGTAGGCATTGAGGCGTTGCACGTCGGGATACGTGCTGACGGGGTTGGTGTACGTTGGGTTTCGGCGCTTGCCGAAGTTGGGGGCCGGGCGGGCACTGTCAAAATCACGGCCGCCTATGTATTGACTCAAGAATCACGCATGCTGGCAGCCTACAGGCTGCGTGTGATGGGGGCCATCGTACTTACCGCGCTATTTACTTCTTTGCTTGGGTTTTTACTGTTGAGGCGTGGCTTAAGCCCACTGCGAGTGATGACGAATCGTGCGCGGCAGGTGTCACCCACCAACCTCACCGTACGCTTGCCGGAAGAAAACATCCCTTCCGAGCTTCGCCAGCTTGCACATTCGTACAACGCCATGCTGGATCGTGTGCAAGCGGGCTATGAGCACCTCTCCCAGTTTTCGTCCGACCTCGCCCATGAGATACGTACTCCGGTGAATACCTTGATGGGGCAAACCCAGGTGGCGCTGGCGCAACCCCGGGGCGTCGCCGACTACGAAGCATTGCTCATATCCAACCTTGAAGAGCTGACGCGCATCGCGCACATTGTGGAAAATATCCTTTTCCTCTCGCGCGCGGATCACACCGCCGTCACGTCTCGCTGTCGGCCCATCGTGCTTTCCCAAGAGCTGGAAAAAATCGCCGAATATTTTGAAGGTCTGGCTGATGAGCGGAGTATGTCATTCCTGATCGAGGCCAGCGGCATTGGCCATGCAGATCCTGTGATGTTCCAGCGTGCTGTCAACAACCTTGTCATCAATGCCATCCGCTATGGAGTGGCTGGCACCCTCATCAGCTTGACGGCACGCTCCGGCCCGGAAGGATTTTCAGTCGCGGTCGAGAATCATTGTTCTCCTGTCAGCCAGGAGGAAGCTGACCGCATGTTCAGGCGCTTTTATCGCGGGGATGCCTCTCGCAGCCTTCCGGCAGAATCCAACGGCCTGGGCCTTGCCATCGTTGTCGCCATCATGGACATCCATGGCGGCCGCGCGCGAGCTGAAGCGCACGGCGACGGAAGCATCACATTTCGTCTGGATTTTCCGGTGAAAGGAGTGGAATGACGGGTGGACGGTAGGGGTGTGCGAGATCTCGCGGAGATAACCTCGCCCGGATTCACCTCTGCCAAGTTCTCCATTTTCGTGGAAGCCTGGATGATATGTGGCCTCTCAGGCTTTAAATACGTATCACAAACTTGAACTTGTGTTCAATCAATATCTTGCACGCGTTCATACAATCAGTCACCAATCCAAGTCTGTCGGGCCGACACCCCTAAACGGCCACGCAAACGGACGGTCGACGGAGACAGACCTCACCCCACGCCTTCCCCGCCATCTTTCCGATGCTTCGGCCGGCCTACGGCTGCCCGCTCGACTTGGCAAAGAACCCTTTGTAAAGACGGAGAGGATCATCGTGACTGTTCAAAATGTTGTTTGGCCGTTAGCGCTGCTGGGCATTGCCGCCGTAGCGCTAATTTTTATTTTTGTCATCAGCCAGGCCCGCAGGGTGGCCAATGCACAAGAAACCCGGCAGGCCGCCCATACGGCCCACGTGATCCAGGCCTGGTTCTTTGGCACTCTGGTGGTGGGGTTTGTTTTAGGCACTTGGCTTACCTTGCGGCATTTTCCCATCCCGCAACAACATCAGGCCCTGCAGGCAGATCAAGTCGTCGATGTAGAGGGCTTCATGTGGGGATGGACTATGCAGCCCACCAAAGTGCAGATCGGCCAGGTGGTCGAGTTTCGTGTCACCAGCAAAGATGTCAATCATGATTTCGCCATTTATGGCCCCGATGGCAACATCGTGGCGCAAACCCAGGCGATGCCGGGGTTTACCAACAAGCTTCTGTACCAGTTTGAGAAGGCAGGTGCATATACAGTGCAGTGCCTTGAGTATTGCGGTGTCGGACACGGCTTCATGAAAACCACGATTACCGTCGATGCGGCAGGAGAACACTGATCATGGCAACGCTTACCTTGTATCCAACCGATGAAACGCTCGATACACCCTCGCGCCTGAGCTTCAACCTGTACATGATCACGTCGATCATCGCTATTTTGTTGTTCATGCTGCTGGGGCTGACCATGCGCCTCAATGAAGCGCAGTGGATCAGTCTCTCTGCGCCGCTGTTTTACCAACTGCTGTCCATGCATGGCACCGGCATGATAGGCATTGCATCCCTGGCCACCACTGCGGTGATGTGGTATTTCCTACGTAAGTATGTCACCTTGCATTTGTGGGTGTTCTTCACCAACTACGCCCTCTTTGTGGCGGGTGCCCTATGCATCGTGCTATCCATTTTTGTTGGTGGCTACGGCGCACTCTGGACCTTCCTTTACCCACTGCCCGCCAAAAGCATGGGCCTGTGGTCAAGCGGTGCGTCCGAGCTTTATGTGGTGGGTTATATCCTCATCGGCTTTGGCTCTCTGTTGTTTTACCTTGATGCTGCGGCAGGCATCGTGCACCATTACGGAGGGCTGGGCAAGGCGATGGGCTGGCAATGGCTGTTTGGTGGCACCGTCGACCCCAACCATCCTAAAGCGGTGATTGCCAGCGCAGGTGTCATTATCGCCAACTCATTGGGCATCATCGCAGGTGAAGTTGCCCTGTTCATGACATTGGTCAACCTGATTTACCCGGATGTGGTGCTCAATGCCTTGTTGGCTAAAAACCTGATCTATTGGTTTGGCCATATGTATGCCAATGCCACCATCTATATGGGCGTCATTGCTGTTTACGAGCTTCTGCCACGCTACACCGGCAAGCCTTATGTGGTGTCGCGCCCCTTTATCTGGGCATGGCTGGTGACGGCGCTATACGTCATTGTCGTGTTCCCGCACCATCTGTTCATGGATTTTGCACAGCCGCGCTGGGTGGCTGTCATGGGGCAGATTGCCTCGTGGGTTGGCGGGTTTCCGGTGTTTGTCATCACCGTGTATGGCGCGTTGGTTAACTTGTACCGCTCCAATATCCGCTGGAGCATGCCCTCGATGCTGCTGATTCTGGCCATGTTTGGCTGGGCGGCCGGTGTGGTGCCCGCCATCATGGACGGTACGATCCGCGTCAATGCCGTGATGCACAACACTTTGTGGGTACCTGGGCACTTTCATTTCTACATGTTGCTTGGCATGCTGCCCATGGTGTTGGCACTCATGTATCACGAGATTGGCCGCCTTGGGCAGGCGCCTGTCCGGTCTGCGGCCGATCAACTCGGCTTTCCGCTCTTTTTCGTGGGCGCCCTGATCTTTGTGCTGGCTTTTCTGTATGGCGGGCAATCGGGCGTTGCCCGGCGGATGGCCGAACACTGGGCCAGCTGGACAGCCAGCGACGGAGTGGGTGCCATCGGGGCCAGCCTGGTTGTGATATCGATTCTCTACTTCGCGAGCCGTATCACTCTGGGTTTGCTCAGGAAACCAACCGCCTGATGGGGGCGTCATGTCTGTCCTGAGAACCTGTGGGGCCAGTGTAGCGATCATCGCATTGGGGGTGGGTCTGCTGGCCACCACCACCCATGGGTTTCAAACCTATACCACCGAGAGTGCGCTCCGCCTGAGCGTGGGTCAGGCCCCGCGCCCGGTACCTGGTGTCCGCTTGCAGGCTGCCAACCACGAGACGCTCGGTCTGACAGATTTTCGTGGTGCGTGGCTGGTGGTGGGGTTCATGTACACACGCTGCACAACAGTATGTTCGGTGCAGGGGAGTGGCTTTGCCCTGCTGCACACGTTGCTGCAACGTCGTATCGAGTCCCGCCAGGTGCGTCTGCTTAGTATCAGCTTCGACCCACAACGCGACTCCCCGGAGGCCCTGAGGCACTACCAGCAGCGCTATGGTGGCGCTCTGGATGGCTGGTTTGCTGCACGGCCGTCCAACGCCACCGATTTGCAAACCTTGTTGCAAACCTTTGGCGTCCAGGCAATCCCCAACGGCCTTGGTGGTTACGAGCACAATGCGGCCTTCAACCTGGTCAACCCTCAGGGGCAGCTGGTTGCCATCCTGAACTGGGATGACCCCCAAGCGGTCGCCCGCTATGTTCAGGCTCATGTGCCGCCTGTGCAGTCTTAGGAGAGGCCGGGATATGCCGCTGCTGCATGACAGATACCCGTGCGTTGCTTCTTGCGTGCTCATGATGGCAGGGCACAAGAAAGCGGGGCGCCTGCTGCTTGGCCTTGTGGTCTGGATCGGCCTTGGGGTGCCGGCCTGCCGTCGCTGGCTTGAGGCCGACATGGCCTTGCATATGCTGGTGCAACTGCCTTTGCTGGCCTGGGTGGGCTGGCAACTGGGCCAGGCGCTTCCGGGCAAGGTCAGCCGCTGCCTGGCACCCTGGAACTTCCAAGGCATCAGCGGCCTGCTGCTGGCCAGCCTGATGATGACTGTCTGGATGTTGCCTGTTGCGCTTGATGCCGCCATTAACCAGCCATTGGGTATCCTGGCCAAATTTCTTGGTGTGCCCTTGCTGCTGGGCCTGCCGTGTGCGCTCAGCTGGCCACAGGCAGGGTTCATCGTGCGGGGGGTGTTTCTGGTGGAGTGGATTGCCACCCTATTTCGTACCGGCTGGTTGTATCTGGCCGCGCCTGTGCGCCTATGCACCAGCTATCTTCTGGATGCACAACAAATCACCGGCCAGGGGCTGTTGGCGGGTGCAAGCCTGATATTGGTTTTGCTTGTCTTGCGCCTGATTGCCGGCCCGCTCAGGACGCCGACAGGTTCTGGTACGCGCGCAGGCCTGGTTCGTCGAGAACCGTAAAATCGCGCCCCTGCACCGAAATCAGTTCGCGTTCGATGAGGTCGTGCAAGATACGCGAAAAATGCTGGGGTGTGAGGTTGAGCCTGGACGCCACAACCCCCTTTGGGACAGATAATCGAAACGAAGTGCCCTGGTGCGCTTGGGCTTCGCGCAGCAAGTAGCCGATGAGGCGTTGGTGCCCGGTATGCACGGTATAGGCGCTGACGTCACCCATCAGCATGTAGTAGTGCTGCGCCAGGCTGCGCACCAGTTGCTCGGCCAGTGCTGCGCTGGCCGCCATTTGTGTCATCAGGACGTGTGCCGGCACATAGAGCAAGTCGGTATCGCATAAAGCTTCTGCCGACACCACGTAGGGGCGTCCCAGCGTCGCCAGCGCTTCGCCAAAGCTGTCGTCGGCACCAACAATACGCATGACGCGTTCGAGCCCCGACGCAGACTCGCAGCACAGTTTGACGCGGCCTAGCACCACAATATGTACACCATTGCACGGCTCGCCACGACGCACGATCACGGCATCGCGTTTTGCATGTACGACATGTGCGTGCTGCGCCACACTCTGCTGCACGGCCGCCGGCACATCACGAAAATAAGGGATGTGGGAAACGATATCGCTGACAGACGCGTGAGGGCTGGTGTAATCGTGGGTCATGGCAGAACATTAGCACGCCGCACACACGCTCAGGGCTTTTCCGTTTTGCTCGCGGGTGTGTTCTACCAGATATTCCAGGAACACCCGCGAACGTTGTGGGATGAACTTGCGACTGGGTAGGGCGGCATACATGGCCAGCCGGCCGGTCACCCACGGATTCAAGACCCGGACCAGGGTGCCGTTGGTTAGGTAGGGGGCTGCGATATCCAGTGCGATCGACGTGATGCCTGCCCCGTCGACTGCGGCGCGAAGCAATGTATCGGTGTGGTTTGCGATAAGCACCGGATCGATATTGGGCTCGATGACTTGATCAGGGCTTGATTCCTGCCACATGCGCCAGGCACGCAGTGGCCCGTCGATACGCTTGAGACGCAGGCAATCGTGGTTTACCAGGTCCTTGGGGGTTGCCGGCATCCCCTTGCGCGCCACATAGGTCGGTGAGGCGACCAGGATGACATCGGACGCAATGATTTTTCGAGCGACGATATCCGCATCAAAATTGACATCGGTTCCCAGCAAGGTGATGTCGTAGTCTTCGATGGACGGGGCTCTGTGCGTCTCTACTTCCACATCAACCACGATATCAGGGTAACGCTGGTGAAATGCCGACAGCAGAGGGGCAATCACATAGCTGGCCAGTACAGGTTGTGCGTGTACGCGCAATCGGCCTGGCAGCTTGTTGGTGTGCTCGCTGGCAAGAGCGTCGGCCTCGTCGATATCTTGCAAAATATGCCGTACGCGGGCCAGATACGCCTGGCCGGCTTCTGTCAGGGATACCTGCCTGGTGGTGCGCTGGAAAAGACGCGTGCCAAGGTGCGTTTCAAGCTCGGCCACCATACGCGTTACCGCTGGCGGCGAGATGTCCATCGCGCGGGCTGCTGCTGCAAAGCCACCCTCGTCGGCCACCTTTTCAAAAACCCGCATGGAAATCAAATGGTCCATAGTGTTCTCCCTTATATGGGCAACCTTATTATTGCTTAATTCAGAATAGTTAATTCTGAATTTTTGTATTTATTCATTTATCAGGAAGTTTTAAAGTTACCACATCGACGAGCTAACGCAATAAATCACTTGCCGAAGCCATTCAAAGGTATTTCGTTTGATACACATAACTTATTGATGTAGAGGAACTTATCATGACACGCACTCAAATTTCTGCAATTGCCCTTGCCTTCTCGACCGTGTTTGCCGGCCAAGCCATGGCTGCCGACAACGCTCCCGTCACCCGCGACCAGGTCAAGGCCGAACTGGCACAGGCCATCAGCACCGGTAACTATGCAGTGGGTGAAGGCGCATACAAGCTGAATGAACTTTACCCCGATAATTACCCCGCACAACATGTTGCTGAAAAGACCCGCGCACAAGTTGAAGCTGAACTTGCAGAAGCCATCCGCACCGGCAATATTATGGTTGGTCAAAGTGGCGAACGCTTGAACCAGCTGTTCCCGGAAAACTATCCTGCACAACATGTTGCCAGCAAGAGCCGCACGCAAGTTCAGGCAGAACTCTCCGAAGCGATTCGTACCGGTAACATTATGGTTGGTCAAAGTGGCCAACGCCTGAACCAACTCTTCCCGGATAACTATCCTGCGTAAGGCGGCAGGCGAACACCGGAAGCAGCCCTGTGCTGGATGAATCAAAGCCGCCATTGGCGGTCAGCACAGCAGCGACTTCCAGGCATCAGATGCATCAAAAGAGGCGCCCTCGCGGCGCCTCACTCATAAGGGGCTGACATGGGACTTCTCGTAGACGGAAAATGGCATGACCAGTGGTACGACACCGCCAGTACAGGCGGGCGTTTCGTACGCAGTGATGCACAGTTTCGCAACTGGGTGACGCCTGATGGCAGCGCTGGCCCGACTGGCACGGGTGGCTTCAGGGCTGAACCCGGCCGTTATCATTTATATGTGTCGCTGGCGTGCCCCTGGGCGCATCGCACTTTGATTTTTCGTGCGCTTAAAGGCTTGCAGAAAATGATTGGCGTGTCGGTTGTCAATCCGTACATGGGAGACCACGGCTGGACGTTTGAGCCCGCTCCGGGTGTCGTGGCTGATCCCGTGGGGCAAGCACACTACTTATATGAGGTTTATCAGCGCGCCCAGGAGGGTTACAGTGGGAGGGTGACTGTCCCGGTGTTGTGGGATTTGCAGCGCAACACCATCGTCAATAACGAATCCTCTGAAATTATTCGCATGTTCAATTCTGCGTTTGATGGTGTCTGTGCCACCGAAGGCGATTACGCCCCGGCAGAGTTGCTGCCGCAAATCGATGCTATCAATGCGCACATCTATGATGCCGTCAACAATGGCGTCTACAAGGTGGGTTTTGCGACAGACCAGAAGGTGTACGAGCAGGAAGTCCAAAAGCTGTTTGCTTGCCTGGATGAGCTTGAAACCAGGTTGGGGCAGCAGCGCTATCTGGTGGGTGATCGCGTCACCGAGGCTGACTGGCGCCTGTTTACCACGCTGATTCGCTTTGACTCGGTGTACCACGGCCACTTCAAGTGCAACCTGAAGCGCCTGTCTGATTACGAAAATCTATGGCGCTACACCCGGATGCTCTACCAGTGGGCAGGTGTGGCCGGGACGGTTGATTTCGATCACATCAAGCAGCACTACTACCGTAGCCATCCCACCATCAACCCTAATGGCATCGTGCCTAGCGGCCCCATTCTGGATCTGGATCGCGTACCGGATCGCTGCTGATTGCTACCCTGGCCAGCGGCAAACTGCGCCTGGCTGATCTGGCCGAATTCAACCCGCGATATGATCAGGATAGTCGGGGGGCGCGCGTCGCTGCCCGTCTGGCTTGGCAGCTCTTGCTGCCTCCTCAGAACCCCAGTCCAATTGCAATCCCTGCAGCCAGCACGCCAAAGCCCACTACGCTGGCCATCAATGCAGCCAGCTCTTTGGGTTTGAACGCCTTGGCCACCATCGCCAGCGAGGGCAGGCTGACGGGCGGTAGAGTCATCAGCAGGGCTGCGGCGGGGCCGGCGGCCACGCCCAGGGACAGCATGGCTTGCACCATGGGTACTTCGCCTGCGGTGGGGATCACAAACAGCATGCCGACAACGGCCGCGCCCACGATCCACAAGAGGCTGTTGTCCACGCTGATGTCGATCACCGGAAACAGCCAGGCGCGGGCGGCGCCCAGCAGCAGCACCAGAATCAGGTACTCGGGCAGCAGACGCAGTGCCATGCCGGTAAACAACCGTACCCAGCGTTGCAGAATGGCTCCGGCGCGCATCGATGGTTCGGGCTCGTCTGGCGCAACAGCCAGGGCGTCTTCCATCTGTGGCCGATCCGCCCCTTGGTTGATGCGGTTAAGCAGCCATCCAAGGCCCAGTACCATGGCCAGCCCCAGTACCAGGCGTAAGCCGGCCCAATGCCAGCCCAGCACAAAACCCATGAATACCAGGGTAGCGGGGTTCAGCATGGTGTTGCCCAACCACCAGGCAACCGTGCTGCCAGGGCCTGCCTGGCAACGGCGCATCCCAGCCACCACAGGGGCCGAGCAGCAGGTGCACATCATGCTGGGGATGGCCAGCAGGCCACCGGCCACAACACTGCCCATGCCCAGGCCACCCAGGCAGCGGCGTATCCACTGCGAGGGCAACAGGGCTTGCAGGGCTGACCCCAACAACAAGCCCAGCAACATGGCTTGCCAGATGGCTTTGCCGTAGCGGATGGCGTAGTCCAGGGCCGCTTGCCAAGAGGCCGCGGGCACAGCGCCATCAGCACCTGCCAGGATGGAGGCGCCGATCGAATGGGTTTCGGCTGCGACAAAGCTGCGGTCGTAGTAGGGCGACCACTTCACAAAATATAAGCCGATCACGGCGATCAGGATAAAAACAACAACGCCCCAGGCGGGGTGTGGGGCGCGCAGAAAGGAAGTGTGGGTATGGCTCATGATGGGGCAGCATTTTACACCGCTAGTCCCAGGCTGTATGCGAGCCGATACGCCAGACACCATGGCCTGGGTGTCTGGTGTTTGTGTGTGCCGGCTTACAGCAGGTAAGTGCGTACAAGCATGTATATGCCCACGGTAAAAAGCAAACCGGCAAAAATCTGGTGCAGTACGCCACGCCGGCTGGCCAGCCGGCCAGCCACGCTGGCGCCGGCCCAGCCGCCGGCAATGCCGCCGGCAATAAACAGACCCGCCACCGACCAGTCGATCAGGCCTGACCAAGCGTAGTGAAGCCCGGTGGTCAGGCCAAAGCTGCCCACACCAAATAAGGAAGTACCGATGGCATCGATCATGGGCATGCGTGCCGAAAAAATGAGGCCGGGCACGACCAGAAAGCCGCCGCCCACGCCAAAGAAGCCTGCCACAGCGCCGGTGCCCAAGCCTGTGCCCGATAACCGCAGGGCCATCCAGCGCCCTGGTGGCTCGGTGTCTCCAGCGGCCCCTTGGACACGTGGCTTAAACATCATCATTGCTACAATCAGCACCAGTACGGCAAACAAGCCCACCAGTTGCTGGCCATTGACCATCTGACCGATCTCGGCCCCTACTGAAGCCCCTACAATGCCCAGCGCCGAAAAAATAATGGCGGGTTTCCAGCGCACGTGGCCGGCTCGGGCGTACGGGATCAAGTTGGCGTAGGCGTTAAGCGACACCGCCAGTGCGCTCGTGCCAATGGCCAGATGCACATCCCCCATTCCCACCACATACAGCAGAAGGGGGACGGCCAGGGTAGAGCCTCCTCCGCCAGTGAGTGCCAGCGAAAATCCCACCAGCCCTCCGCAGGCGATGGACAAGGCCAGGGTGAGCCATTCCATGGTGAACCTAAGCAGGTCGCCCGCAGACCAGGTTGGCGGGTACGGCAATGTCCATCATTTTTGGGTTAGGCAGGTTGAGGCTGTTCATGATTTTGATGTATTCATCACGTGTTTTGTTGGCCACGCGTGGGTTGTAGCGCTTTTCTTCGCCAATCGACGAGGCGGTCCAGCCTTTGTAATCGTGGGCAGGGTACACGGTGGTGTGGTCGGGCAGGGCAAACAGCTTTTGGGTGATCGAATCCCACGAGGCGCCAGGGTCGCCGTTCTGGAAATCAGTGCGGCCGCTGCCGCGAATCAGCAGGACATCGCCCGTAAACACGGCACGGGGGGTGTCGGGGTCAAGAACAAAGCTGAAGGATTCGTTGGTATGGCCCGGGGTGTACAGCGCCTTAAGCTTGACGCCATCAATGTCCAGCAGATCACCGTCTTTGACGTGCGCGGAAACACATTCGGCTTTTGTAAATTCGCCCATCAACGTGACGCATCCCGTGAGTTCGCGCAGATCGCCAAGGCCTGTGATGTGATCGGCATGGGTATGGGTATCGATGGCCTTCACCAGGCGCAAATTGAGCTGCTGGATGGCAAGGATGTATTGCTCGGTTTGTTCTTTGACGGGGTCGATGAGGACAGCTTCACGCCCGGCGGCGCTGGCCAGAAGATAGGTATATGTGCCGGACGTGACGTCGAAAAATTGACGGAACAGCATAATTACGCACTCCTATATTACGCGAAGATATAAATATATTTCTTATATAAATATAGTATCGCATCGGAGCAAAACCCGCTACGCAGTTTGTGCTGCCATGCCTGCACTTGGGTCTGAGGCCGGAGTGGTGATTTCCTGCTGAATATCGAAGAATTAAGATCGTTTTATGCTGTTGTTACAGTTTGGTGAGACTACGTCGCAACTGGTAGCCATCATAAAAGGCGTCACGGGTAACATGTAAGCACACTTCAAGGAGCTAAAAACCATGAGAATCACTCGCGCTTTGATGGTCGCTGCCTTTTCGGCTGCATCGGCTGTGATGCTGGCAGGTTGTTCGGTTGCGAACAATCAGGAAACAATGGGAGAGTATATCGATGGGTCTGCGGTAACTGCGCAGGTTAAGGCCAAGCTGGCCGAAGATCCCATGACTTCCGCTACGGCTATTAGCGTCAAAACCATGGACGGCGGTGTTGTTCAGCTGTCTGGCTTTGTCAAAGACCAGAACGAAAAAGATCGTGCGGGAGCGATTGCCAGTAGAGTCAAAGGCGTCACTTCAGTGCATAATAACCTCATCGTGAAGCCCTGATCTTCCGCCTGCTTTTGGGGCGCAAAAGATTATTGCGCCGCTGCCTGTGACGCCTTTGCGGGCGTCACTGTTTTTTTGGAGCTCCTATGTCCGTTCGTCTTGCGATTATTTATTACTCTACGTATGGCACCAATTACCAGATGGCGTCGATTGCAGCCGAAGCAGCGCGTGCAGCAGGCGCGGAGGTCCGCTTGATAAAAGCACCCGAAACCGCACCTGCTGCGGTAGTGGCCGGCCAAGAAGCCTGGAAAGCCCAGGCCGACAAAACCGCCGATGTGCCCGCCGCCACGGCTGCCGATATGGAATGGGCCAATGCATATCTGTTTTCGTGCCCCACGCGTTTTGGTGTGATGGCCAGCCAGATGCGTGCCTTTATTGATACCCTTGGTGGTCTATGGGCCAAAGGCGGCCTGGCCAATAAGGCCATATCGGCAATGTCCTCGGCGCAAAACGATCACGGTGGCCAGGAGGCTACTATTTTGTCGTTTTACGCCACTGTTTGCCATTGGGGCAGTATTGTCGTGGCCCCCGGGTTTACAGACCCCTCTATTTTCAAGGTAGGCGGTAACCCTTACGGCTATAGCCACACACAGGGCAAGCCGTTTACTGATGACGTCAAGGCGGCCATTGGCCACCAGGCGCGCCGTCTCGTGCAGTTTGCAGAAAAGCTGGCTTGATACAGCCGGCTTGTAAATAAAACAAGGGCCTCTTGCGAGGCCCTTGTTTTTACTGCTGTTACCAGAAACTTTACTTGGCGGCGCTATCGTCTTCGATCTTGGCGTCTTTCATCAGGCCTTTCTGATAACCGGACAGCGCTTGTTGGCGCATCATTTCTTCGAGCTGGGGCTTGGCTTCTTCAAATGAGGGGAAGGCCACCGGACGGACATCCTCTACCTGGATGATATGCCAGCCAAACTGGGTTTTCACCGGTTCACTGCTGATGTCGCCTTTTTTCATGCTTTCAACTGCTTGGGCAAACTCGGGAACATAGTTGCTGGTGGGCCCCCAGCCAAGTTCGCCGCCGTTTTTACCACTGCCCGTGTCGATCGAATCCTTTTTGGCCGCAGCTTCAAAGGTAACCTTTTTAGCTTTGATGGATTTGATGAGGGCCTTGGCCTGGGCTTCTTCTTTTACCAGGATGTGGCGCAGCTTGTACTCTTTGTGGTCCGCTTGTTCGGCCTTGATGCTGTCGTACTCTTTTTGCAGATCAGCTTCGGTTACCGGATTGTCTTTCAGGTACTTGGCCATCAGGGCACGGACCAAAATGCTTTGGCTGGCCAGTTCAGTTTCCTGCTTCACGGCGGGGTCTTTATCCAGACCAGCCTTTTTGGCGGCTTGCACGGCCACCAGGCGGTTGATCATCTCTTGTTTTACCTGATCACGCAGTTGGGGTGAATCCTTGGCGCCTTGAGTAACCAGCAGGCTCACAAATTGGTCAAATTTTTCTTGAGAGATCCCCTGCCCGTTGACGGTGACGAGGTCTTTGGCATAGACGGGTAAAGCCAGCGAGCAAGCCAGCGCGACAACAGCGATACGTTTCATGAAAGTCCTTCTTTGGGGGTGGTGCCGGCCTCGATGGCCAGCGCATGAATCGGATGAGGCATCAGATCCCGCACGCAATCATACACAAGCCGATGGCGCGCAAGGGTTCCGAGCCCCTCAAATTGTTTGGACATGATTTGCACGCGAAAGTGCCGTGCGCCGTTTTTGGCGCCCGCGTGGCCCGCATGCAGATGGGATTCGTCGGTCAGATTCAGCACCTGTGGTGCTAATGCCTGCAGCCGCTGATGCAGTAGCTGCGGGAGATCTGTGTCTGCCGCAGGTAGAGGCAGGGTGGGGCTCATGTGGGGTCGTTGCTGTTGGTCGGGGCCTGGGCGTTACCCGAGGCGTGATCGGCCTGAATGTGGCGGCCCAGCCAGACAGACTGCACCACCACAAACAGCAGCAGCAGGATCATCAGGCCAAACACCTTGAAATTGACCCACTGTGCTTCGGTAAAACGGCCCGAGAACGCCACGTATAGATTAAGCGCGCCCGAAGCAATGAAGAATACAGCCCAGCTGTCGTTCAGGCGGCTCCAGGCAGCCTCGGGCAGGGCAACTTTATCGCCCATCAAACGGCGCATCAGATTGCGTCCCATAAACAGGCGTGCACCCAGCAAAATACCGGCAAACAGCCAATACAGCACCGTGGGTTTCCATTTGATGAAGGTGTCGTCGTGAAACAGCAGCGTGGCGCCGCCAAAGATGACGATCACCGACAGATTGATCCAGTGTGTGGGTTCGATGGCGCGGTGTGTGAGCCGCAGCCATAGGATCTGGCCGATGGCTGCGGCCATGGCGGCCCCGGTGGCCACGTAGATGTCGGCAAACTTGAATGCGACAAAAAACAGGATCAGCGGGAAAAGGTCGAAGAGAAATTTTTTCATTCGGCCGGGATGAACTTGAGAGAAAGAGAGTTGATGCAATAACGCCGGCCTGTGGGCGGCGGGCCGTCCGGAAACACGTGCCCCAAGTGTGCACCGCAGTTGGCGCACAAAGTTTCAGTGCGCACCATGCCGTGGCTGGTGTCGCGTTCTTCGAGGATGCAGTCGGGGCTGACGGGCTCGAAATAGCTGGGCCAGCCGCAGCCTGCGTCGAATTTGGTGTCGGACACAAACAGTGGGGTGTTGCAGCACACGCACACATAGGTGCCGGCTTGTTGGTTGTCCCAGTAGCGGCCGGTAAAGGGGCGTTCAGTGTGCTTGAGGCGGGTGACGGCAAACTCATCTGCCGAGAGCTGCTGGCGCCAATGGGCGTCGGTGTGTGTATCTTTATCCACAAAAACAGCCATGTACGTTTAAACCTGTAAGCTGCTTATAGTAAACGAGTTTTTCAAGCTTGTCCCCCGCAGTCACGCCAGGTTGCATTTTGATTGTCAGGGTTTGCATGGGCTGTATTGAGCAGCAAATTGCGGCAGCCTGCGATAATATGACCGCCGATCATAATTCATGCCGAAATTGGCCGGTTTTGTAATCTTCAATTGCACGGCAACAAAAAATTACCGGGGCAGTATGCCGCTTGTGTCGGACGCCGCCCAACTTCCACGGAGACAAGCATGACATTTGCACGTTCCTTTCGCCTCACCCTGGGCGCAGCGGCCCTGCTGGCAGCCTTGCCACTGGCCGTGTCAGCACAAATCAAGGTAGGGGTTACCGTGTCGGCCACCGGGCCGGCGGCGTCCTTGGGCATCCCCGAGCGAGACACAGTGGCGTTACTGCCTACCAAAATTGGTGGCGAGTCTGTGGAATACATCGTGCTGGACGACGCCACGGATACCACCCAGGCGGTGAAAAACATCCGCAAGTTCACGGCTGAGGACCACGTGGATGTGGTGCTGGGCACCTCCGTGACACCTGCTTCCCTGGCCATGTCGGATGTGGCTGCCGAAACCGGTACGCCCATGATCAGCGTGGCCGCCAACGCCAAGCTGGTACAGCCCGTAGACGGCCCGCGCAAATGGGTCTTCAAGACGCCCCAAAACGATGCCCTGATGGCGGGGGCCCTGGCCGATGCCATGGTCAAGCAAAACATCAAAACCCTTGGCTTCATCGGCTTTAGCGATGCCTACGGTGATGGCTGGCTGCAGGAAATGAAAGTCGCCGCGCAAGCCAAGGGCATCAAAGTGGTGGCTGCCGAGCGTTTCGCCCGGCCCGATACCAGTGTCACAGGGCAGGTGCTCAAATTGTTGTCGGCCAAGCCTGATGGCATCCTGATTGCCGCGTCCGGCACGCCGGTGGCACTACCCCAGCGCGAGCTGGTCGAGCGTGGCTACAAGGGCCAGATCTATCAAACACACGGTGCGGCCAATAACGATGTGTTGCGCGTGTGCGCCAAGGCCTGCGAAGGCATGATCCTGCCGGCCGGCCCCCTGCTGGTGGCGGCCCAGTTGCCTGACAGCAATCCGGTCAAGAAAAGCGCACTGGTGTATGTCAAAGCCTACGAGGCCAAATACGGTGTGGGGTCTACCAACACCTTTGGCGGACATATGTGGGATGCGGGCCAGTTGATTCAGGATGCGATCCCGCGTGCCCTGAAAACCGGTGCCAAGCCCGGGACGCCAGAGTTCCGTTCAGCGTTGCGTGACGCCCTCGAGCAAGTCAAAGAGCTGCCGGCGTCTCAGGGGATTTTCACCATGAGCCCCACCGAACATGCTGGCCTGGATGCGCGTGGCCGGGTGATGGTCAAGGTGGTTGATGGCAAGTGGACATACCAGCCGAATCTCTAAACCTGTCATGGATTTAACCATTGCCCTGATTCTCCTGCAGGACGGCATCCTGAACGGCGCCATTTATGCCCTTTTGGGGCTGGCGCTGGTTCTGGTGTTCCTGGTCACCCGGGTTATTTTTATTCCCCAGGGTGAGTTCGTCACCTTTGGTGCCTTGTCACTGGCGTTTCTGGCCAATGGCAAGGTGCCTGGCACAGCCTATTTGCTGGTGCTGCTGGGGGGGCTGGTATTGCTGGTCGAGGCATTCTCGGCCTGGCGATCCGGGCAATGGCGTGGGTTGGGTCGCACCGTGCTTTGGGCACTGGTGCTGCCGCTGGTTCTGTTGTGGATGTCGCCCTGGGTGGCGGGGCCGGATGTGCCGCTGTTGGTGCGGGTGTTGTTTGCATTGGCGCTGGTCATCCCCATGGGGCCGATGATTTACCGCCTGGTATATCAGCCCGTAGAGCAGGCCAGCGTACTGGTACTGCTTATCATCTCAGTGGCCGTGCATTTTGCACTGACTGGCCTGGGCCTGATCTTTTTTGGCGCCGAAGGCTGGCGTACGCCGGCACTGCTTGAGGGCAGCATCCAGATCGGCCCGGTGCAATGGACAGCACAGACCTTTGCTGTGCTGGCGCTTTGTGCTGCGCTGATTGCCGCGCTGTGGCTGTTTTTTGGCCGTACCCTGTATGGCCGCGCCTTGCGTGCCACCGCCGTCAACCGGCGCGGGGCCCGGTTGGTGGGCATCAGCACGCGCATGGCGGGCAGCCTGACATTCACCTTGGCGGCTGCCATCGGGGCCTTGTCGGGCATGCTGATTGCCGCCATTACCACCATTTACTATGACACCGGCTTCCTGATTGGGCTCAAGGGGTTTGTCGCCGCTATTTTTGGCGGGCTGGTCAGTTATCCCATCGCGGCTGCGGGGGCCCTGTTTGTGGGTGTGCTTGAGGCCTTTTCCTCATTTTGGGCCAGCCCCTTTAAAGAGGCGATCGTGTTTACGCTGATTATCCCGGTGCTGCTGTGGCGCTCGTTTGGCAGTGTTCAGCTCGACGAGGAGGACTGAGCCATGTCGCGACGCTGGATACAGGCCCTGGCGCTAGCTGTGCTGTTATGCCTGCCCTGGCTGCCAGGAGTGCCGCCGTTCTGGATCACCCAGATGAACTACATCGGGCTTTATAGCCTGGTGGTACTGGGGCTGGTGCTAATGACGGGTGTGGGCGGCATGACATCGTTTGGCCAGTCTGCCTTTGTGGGCCTGGGGGCCTACAGCACAGCCTGGCTGTCTACGGCAATGGGTGTATCGCCCTGGCTGGGCCTGTTGGCCGGCCTGTTGCTTACCTGCCTGGTGGCCTATGGCCTGGGAGCCATCACGCTGCGCTTGTCGGGCCATTACCTGCCGCTGTGCACGCTGGCCTGGTGCCTGGCGTTGTATTACCTGTATGGCAATCTGGATTTTCTCGGCCGCTACGACGGTATCGCAGGCATCCCGGCGCTGTCGATTGCCGGCTGGTCGCTGGGCAGTACCCAGTCGATGTACCTGCTGATCTGGCTTGTGCTGCTGCTGGCCTTATGGGCCACTCATAATTTGCTGGATTCCCGGGCAGGGCGGGCCATCCGCGCTTTGCGCAGTGGCTCCATGGCCGAGTCCTTTGGTGTGGATCTGGCACATTACAAGGTGGTGGTGTTTGTCTATGCTGCCTTGCTGGGCAGTGTGTCGGGCTGGCTGTATGCACATATGCAACGTGCCGTCAGCCCCAGCCCGTTTGGTCTGGGTTATGGCATCGAATACCTGTTCATGGCGGTGGTGGGTGGCGCAGGCAGCGTGTGGGGGGCTGTGGCCGGTGCGGCCAGCATTCTCATCATCAAAGACCAGCTGCAAAACGTGTTGCCAGCCCTGGTGGGCACCAGCGTCAACCTCGAGCTGCTTGCATTTGGGGTGCTGATGATCCTGGTGCTGCAATTTGCCCGCGACGGCATATGGCCGGTGATTGCCCGCCTGGGCCGCTGGCTGGGACGCCATCAGGCAACTGCAGTCAAGCCTGCGCCCTGGTACCTGGATGCCGCCCCGTTGCCACAGCGATCATTGCCGGAAGCAGGACAACGGGTGCTCGAAGTCGAGCAGGTACGCAAAGAGTTTGGCGGCCTGGTGGCGGTCAACGATATCAGCTTTAATCTCAATGCCGGCGAGATCATGGGGCTGATCGGGCCCAACGGGGCTGGTAAAAGTACCACTTTCAATCTCATCAGCGGGGTGTTGCCTCTCAGTGGCGGCCACGTGCGTTTTATGGGCCAGCCCATCGACGGCCTGCCTGCGCACGAGATTGCCCGTCGTGGTCTGGTGCGCAGCTTCCAGCATGTCCAGTTGTTGTCGGATATGTCCGTGCTCGATAACGTGGCACTGGGCGCCCACTTGCGCAGCCGGGCAGGCGTCGCCAAGGCTGCATTGCGATTGGATCGTGCCAGCGAGGCCTCGTTGCTGCGCGAGGCTGCTCAACAGCTGCAGCGCGTGGGCTTGGGGGATGTCATGGATCACGCGGCGGGCAGTCTGCCATTGGGCCGTCAGCGCATTGTTGAGATCGCGCGTGCCCTGTGTGGTGATCCCGCCTTGCTGTTGCTCGACGAGCCCGCGGCTGGCTTGCGTTATCAAGAAAAACAGGCACTGTCGGCAGTGCTTAAGCAATTGAGCCAGGAGGGCATGAGCCTGCTGCTGGTAGAACACGACATGGATTTTGTGATGAATCTGACCGATCACCTGCTGGTGATGGATTTTGGCACCCGGCTGGCCGAAGGTGTGCCGTCCGAGATTCAGCGCAATCCGGCGGTGTTGGAGGCCTATCTGGGCGGCTTGGATGAAACCTGGGGGGCGCCTGCCGGCTCAGACCCAGCCACGGCAGCCGCTACCCTGGCAGCTCCGGACACGTCGAGTGGCTTGCCCAAGGCGCCTGCTGCGGGGGTACGCCCATGACCCCCTTAACGGATCAGACAACCTTGAACCATCCGGATGCTTCAATTTTGCAGGTCACCGGCCTGACGGTGCAGTATGGCAAAGTGGCGGCACTGGATCCCACCGACCTGCAAGTGGGCAAGGGCCAGATTGTCACGGTGATTGGCGCCAATGGGGCGGGAAAATCCACCTTGCTCAACGCCCTGATGGGAGCGTTGCCTCCAAAAGGCCAGAGCCATGGATCGATTCTGTTTCAGGGCCAGGCTGTTCAGGGCTGGGATATCGAGCAAAGGGTTGGCTTGGGGCTGACGCTTGTGCCCGAGCGCCGTGAGCTGTTTGCCAGCATGTCTGTGCACGATAACCTGCTGCTGGGCGGGTTTCGCCTGCATCGGGCTGGTGTGCGGGGCTGGCGCGACACGCTGGATGATGTGTATGCCCTGTTTCCGCGCTTGCACGAGCGCGCCGGGCAGGCGGCCGGCACCTTGTCGGGCGGAGAGCGCCAGATGCTGGCCTTGGGACGGGCACTGATGGCCCGACCGTCGCTATTGATGCTGGATGAGCCCAGCCTGGGGTTGGCGCCTCGGGTGGTGCGTGAGATCTTCCAGACCATCTCACAGCTGCGCAGTACCGGGGTATCCATTTTGCTGGTCGAGCAAAACGCACGTGCAGCCTTGCATGTGGCCGACTACGGCTATGTGCTGGAAACTGGTGCGGTGGTGCTTCAGGGGGATGCCGCGTCGCTGGCCAATCATCCTCAGGTGCTCGAAAGCTATCTCGGCCTCAGTGGCACGCGCCAGCGCACTTAAGCTGGCTTCACTTTTGCCTCCGCTTCTGCGGTAAAACACGCCTGGATACCCATCCATAAGTCGCCGTGGATCGCGCATTTGTGGGCGTTCGAAGCGCTGCCTTCCGTAACGGCAGGCAGGGTTCTGTCGCATTGACACATTCTCGGTGCCAACGATACGCTCAAACAACATACTCATAATCCACGGAGGCAATCCATGAAGATGAACAAGTTGTTGCTGTGCCTGGCGATTTCTGCGGCGATCCCGCAGTTTGCAGGTGCAGCAGAGCCCCTGCGCATCGGGATCCTGAATGATCAGTCTGGCCTGTATTCGGATTTTGGCGGGGTTACCTCCGTAACTGCTGCCAAGATGGCTGTGCAAGACTTTGGCGGAGAAGTCCTGGGCCGCAAAATCGAGGTTCTGTCTGCCGATCATCAAAATAAAACCGACGTTGGCACTTCCATTGCGCGCAAGTGGTTCGATCTTGATCACGTCGAAATGATCGGTGATCTCACCAATTCGGCCGTGGCCTTGGCTGTCCAGGGGCTGGCACAAGAAAAAGGCAAGATCACCATCGCCTCCGGGCCGTTCTCAGCAGCACTCACTGGCAAAGCATGCTCGCCCACTGGTTTTCACTGGGCGTTTGATACCTATGCTTCTTCTGTTGGTACGGCCACCGGCCTGGTCAAAGAAGGCGCCAAGTCCTGGTTCATCCTGGCAGCCGACTACGCCTATGGCAAGCAGTTGGCCGCCGATCTCACCAAAGTAGTAGATAAAAACGGCGGTAAGGTTGTTGGCGAAGTCTTCCACCCTGTGGGGGGCTCCGATTTTGCGTCTTTCCTACTGCAGGCCCAGTCGTCCAAGGCGCAAGCCGTGGCCCTCGCTAACGCAGGCGCTGATACCAGCAACAGCATCAAGCAGGCCGCCGAGTTTGGTCTCACCAAGGCCGGCCAAAAATTGGTTGCACTGGGCATTGTGATCAGTGACGTCAACGCACTGGGTCTCGAAAAAGCCCAGGGTCTGGTGGCTACCACGCCGTTCTACTGGGATCGCGATGATGCCAGCCGCAAGTTCTCGGCACGTTTCGAGAAACTCACAGACCGCAAGCCAGGGATGGTTCAGGCCAGCGTGTATTCGTCCACCATGCATTACCTCAAGGCAGTCAAGGCAGCCGGCACTACCGATGGCAAGGCAGTGGCCGAGAAAATGCGCAAGCTTCCAGTGGATGATTTCTTCGCCCACAACGGTGTTGTTCGCAAAGACGGCTGGATGGCCCACGACATGTACCTGATTCAGGTCAAGACACCGGCTGAGTCCAAAGGGCCCTGGGATTACTACAAGGTGCTGCGTACCTTGCCCGCTGATCTGGTTTCGGTGCCTTTGTCCGCAAGCAGCTGCCCGCTGGTCAAGGGCTGATACCAGCATTTAAGTTTCAGCTGGTAAAAACAACAAATAGGGCTTCTCTTGGAGAAGCCCTATTTGTTTGTGGCAGGTAAGACGCTGCGCTAGCTTGCTTTGGCGGCCCGCTTGACTTGCTGGTGGTGCAGCCATTCGCCGATGATGCCCCGGCGGAATGTCAGTACGCACACCACAAAGATCAGGCCAATCACGATTGTGACGGACTCGCCCAATACACGGAACCACACGATGCCGGTTTCGTTCATCAAGAAACGGCCGATGTCACCGACCTTGTTTTCGAGTGCCACGACGATGATGGCGCCCAGCACGGGGCCGGTGAGGGTGCCCATCCCGCCAATCAGTGTCATGAGAATCACCATCCCTGACATCTGCCAGGTGGCATCGGACAGCGTGGCTGATACAAACACAACCGATTTGGTGGCGCCAGCCAGGCCGGACAAGGCTGCGGACAGCACAAAGGCCAGCAGTTTGAAGCGGTCGACGTGATAGCCCAGGGAGATCATCCGTGGCTCGTTTTCGCGGATGGCCTCAAGCGCGTGGCCAAACGGAGAGTTGACCGTACGCCAGATGAGCGCATAGCCCAGCACAAAGATGGCCATCACCACGTAATACAGGTTGATATCCTGGCCGAGGTCGAGGCCAAACAGTGTGCCGCGTGGAATACCCTGGAGACCGTCTTCGCCGCCGGTAAAGGGCGCTTGCAGGAAATAGAAGAACAGCATCTGCGCCAGTGCGAGGGTGATCATGGCAAAGTAGATGCCACTGCGGCGGATGGACAGCAGTCCAAAGCCCAGGCCCAGCACGGCGGCGCTGAGCGTGCCAAACAGCAGCCCGCTAAGCGTTGACCAGCCCCAGACCGACAGGGCTTGACCGCAGGCATAGCCCGCCAGTCCCAGGAACGCGGCATGGCCAAACGAAAGCAGCCCGGTGTAACCCAGCAGCAGGTTGAAGGCGCAGGCAAACAGGGCGTAGCACATGACCTTCATAATGAAGATCGGGTATGCGCCCAGTGTGGGAAGGGCTGCAATCAGGATGATTGCAGCCAGATAGCCAATCAGTTGTCGATTCATGATTCTTTCCCGAACAGCCCTGCGGGACGCAGCAGCAACACAATCACCATGATGATGAACACCACTGTGCTGGAGGCCTCGGGCCAGAACACTTTGGTGAAGCCTTCGATGATGCCCAGGCCCAGACCAGTGACGATGGATCCCAGGATGGAACCCATGCCGCCAATAACCACCACCGCAAACACCACAATGATGAGGTTGGAGCCCATCAGTGGTGACACTTGAAGAATGGGGGCGGCCAGCACGCCGGCAAAGGCGGCCAGACCCACGCCCAGGCCGAAGGTGAGCGAGATCATGAGTGGCACGTTGACGCCGAATGCCTCGACCAGTTTGGCGTTTTCAGTGCCGGCGCGCAGCAGTGCTCCCAGGTGGGTTTTTTCGATGAGCCCCCAGGTAAGCAGGCAGGCCAGGATGGAGGCCACCACAACCCAGGCACGGTAAATGGGCAGGTACATAAAGCCCAGATTGACACCGCCTTTCAGGAGTTCTGGCGTGGAATAGGGTTGCCCGGAGACCCCGTAGATGCTGCGGAACATCCCTTCGATGACCAGTGCGAGGCCAAATGTGAGCAGCAAACCGTAGAGTGGATCGAGCTTGTAGAGACGCCTGAGCAGCAGGCGTTCGAGGATGATGCCAAACGCTCCCACCAATATGGGCGCGACAAAGAGCATGACCCAGTAGTTCAGGCCAAGGTATTCGAGGCCCAGCCAGGCGACGAATGCACCCAGCATGTAGAGCGCACCATGGGTGAAATTGATGATGTTGAGCAGGCCAAAGATAATGGCCAGCCCAAGCGATAGCACGGCATAAAAAGAGCCGTTAACCAGACCGAGCAATAGTTGCCCAAGCAAGGCCTGGATAGGGACACCGAAGAGTTCTGTCATAACGCTGCGTCAAAGGCTGTGGCGGGGGATAAAACAACCGGAGCAGGTTGCACCAGGGCCCCGCGATGGATGGATACGGGGCCCTGGTGCTGCAACCTGAATCAGCCCTTGATCAGGGGGCAGGTGGAAGCGGACTCGGGGCCGTAGACGGACTCGGCCGGGAGTTCACGGACGATGTTGTAGTAATCCCAGGGCGCCTTGGATTGGTCGGGGCGCTTGACCTGTGCCAGGTACATGCTGTGCATCATCAGGCCATCTTTGCGAATGTAGCCATTTTTGGTGAACATGTCGTTGATTTTATGCGACTTCAGGTACTCCATGATTTTGTCGCCGTCGTCGGTGCCAGTGGCCTTGACCGCCTTGAGGTAATTGAGGGCGGCAGAGTAATCACCTGCTTGCAGAAAGGACGGTGCCCGATTGTGCTGGTCAAAGAACTTCTTGGCCCAGGCACGGGAGTCGTCGGATTGGTTCCAGTACCAGGGGGTGGTGAGGTACAACCCGGCTGTGTTGTCCAGGCCCAGTGAGTTGATGTCGTTGATGAACACCAGCAGGCCGGCAAGTTTCATGGTTTCGGTGATGCCGAATTCTTTGGCAGCCTTCACCGAGTTGATGAAGTCGCCTCCCGCGTTGGCCAGGCCCAGCACTTGTGCGCCGGATGATTGGGCTTGCAGAAGGAAGGAGGAGAAGTCTGTGGTGGACAGTGGTGCGCGGACTTCGCCAACCACCGTGCCGCCATTGGCTTTGACCACCTTGGCCGTATCTTGCTCGAGGGAGTGCCCAAAGGCGTAGTCGGCCGTCAGGAAGAACCAGGATTTTCCGCCTTCGCGGATCACGGCAGACCCCGTGCCGTTGGCCAGGGCGGTGGTGTTATACGCATAGTGCACCGTGTAGGGCGTGCATTTGTCGTTGGTCAGGAGAGATGAGCCCGGGCCAATGGCAATGAAGGGCTTTTTCTTTTCGGCAGCAACACCGGCCATGGCCAAGGCCGTGGCGGAGTTGGTACCGCCGACCAGCATGTCGAGGTTTTGAGTGTCGAACCAGTCGCGGGCGCGGGCAGAGGCGATGTCCGCCTTGTTCTGGTGATCTGCCGCGAGGAGCTCGATTTTTTTGCCGTTGATTTCGCCACCCATGTCGGCAATGGCCATGCGGATGGCGTCAGCGCCCCCATTGCCGTCGACGTCGCCGTAAACTCCGGACATATCAGTGATAAAGCCAATACGAATGACGTCGTCAGAAATCCCTGCAGCGTGTGCGGACAGACCGAACCCCAGACCGGCAACGGCCAGTGCAGCAGATAGGGTGCGTAGTTTCATGAGGTGTCTCCTGATAGAGAGCCGGGCCAGCCGGCAAGTGGGTTTTGATCGGATGGGGTTAAACGCCGAGCAGGCTGTCGAGGGTTTCTTGCTTTTCTTGCAACTGGCTGGCAGGAAAGGACTCGACAATCTGGCCGTGTTCCATGATGTAGAAGTGATCGGCCAGGGGGGCGGCAAAGCGGAAGTTTTGCTCGACCATGACAATGGTGTATCCCTTGGATTTAAGTGTGATGATCATCCGGGATAATGCCTGGACAATGACGGGTGCCAGGCCTTCGGAGATCTCGTCGAGCAGCAGCAGGTTGGCACCGGTACGCAGGATGCGGGCCACGGCCAGCATTTGCTGCTCGCCGCCGGATAGCCGCGTGCCGGGTGAGTTTCGGCGTTCGAGCAGGTTGGGAAACATGTCGTAGATTTCGGCCAGCGACATGCCCCCGCCCAGCGTGTCGCCCACTGTGGGCGGCAAAAGCAGGTTCTCTTCGCAGGAAAGTGACGCGAAGATGCCGCGTTCTTCGGGGCAGTAGCCGATACCCAGGTGCGCCACCCGATAGGTGGGCATCTGGATGGATTCGGTGCCCTGGATGCGAATGGAGCCCGTGCGCTTGCTGGTAAGCCCCAGCATGGCGCGCAGCGTGGTGGTGCGGCCGGCGCCGTTGCGGCCCAGCAAGGTAACCACCTGGCCGGGTTCGACGCGCATATTGACCCCATGCAGGACGTGGGACTCTCCGTACCAGGCGTGCAGATCGGAGATTTCGAGGGCAGGCGCGCTGTTCATGCTTGGGCTCCTTCGAGTTCGCCCTGGGAAGTGCCCATATAGGCCTCCATGACGGCGGGATTGTTTGATACGGCGGCATAATCGCCTTCGGCCAGCACGGCGCCGCGCGCCAGCACGGTGATGCGGTCGGCAATGGACGAGACGACTTTCATGTTGTGTTCGACCATCAGGATGGTGCGACCGGCGCTGACCTGTTTGATGAGCTGCGTGACGCGATTGACGTCTTCGTGGCCCATCCCTTGGGTGGGCTCGTCGAGCAACATGAGGCTGGGCTCCATGGCCAGCGTGGTGGCGATCTCGAGGGCGCGTTTGCGGCCATAAGGCAGGTTGACGGTAAGTTCTTGTGCGAAATCGGCCAGATCGACTTCTGCGAGGAGTTCCAGGGCGCGGTTGTCTAGTGGTTTCAGGCTGGATCCGCTGCGCCAGAAATGAAAGGACAGACCGGTGTTGCGTTGCAGCGCGATGCGTACGTTTTCGAGCACCGACAATTGCGGAAACACTGCGGAGATCTGGAATGAACGGATGATCCCCTTGCGGGCGATGTCGGCCGGCTGGTCTCCGGTGATTTCTTTGCCTTCGAAGAAGATCTTGCCCTGAGAGGGCTTCAGGAACTTGGTGAGCAGATTGAAACAGGTGGTTTTGCCTGCACCATTGGGGCCAATAAGTGCATGAATGTGGCCACGTTGTACCTGTAGGTTGACGTCATCGACCGCCGTGAACCCCAAAAAGGTTTTGGTGAGGTTGCGGGTTTCCAGAATGATGGATTGATCTGTGCCCATAGTGCCGAAAGTATCCTGTCGCAGTGCAGCGCCAATGAGCGCAATGGCGTAAGTATGAAACGGATCTGACGGCCCCTCCATAGGGGTTTGTCACAGTTTATTAATGGTAAATACTAATGATGCGATGCAGCAAAAAATCAGGAAGAGCGGGTTTTGTCGGGGTATTCGCACAGATCAGCCAGCGGGCACTGGGGGCACTTGGGCTTGCGGGCCACGCATACGTATCGTCCATGCAAAATCAACCAGTGGTGGGCATCCAGCAGATACGCTTTGGGTACTCGTCGCAGCAAGGCCTGTTCGACAGCCAGTACGGTTTTCCCGGGGGCGATGCCGGTACGGTTGGAGACCCTGAAAATATGGGTATCCACCGCCATGGCGATCTGCCCGAACGCCGTATTCAGCACCACATTGGCCGTTTTGCGGCCCACGCCTGGCAAGGCTTCCAGGGCTTCGCGCTGGTCGGGCACCTGGCCCTCGTGTCGCTCCAGCAGCAGCTCGCAAGTACGGATTACGTTGCGGGCCTTGGTTTTGTACAGGCCAATGGTGCAAATCGCCTCGGTAAGGCCGGCTTCGCCCAGTGCCAGGATGCCCTCCGGCGTGCCGTGCGTCGGAAAAAACTGGCGGGTAGCAAGATTCACCGACTTGTCTGTGGCTTGCGCTGAAAGCATCACGGCAATCAGCAACTGAAAGGGTGTGGCGTATTCGAGTTCGGTCTTGGGATGGGGGTTGGCCTCCCGCAAGCGCCGAAAGCATTCTTCGATGGCCGCGCGTTTCATGAGCGGCGAGCCCGTGCGCGCGCCAGTGCCTGGGCGATGCGGTCTTGTTTGTCGTGTTCGGTGGCGTCTGGCACCAGAGCCGGCTTGTTCGCCAGGGTGCGGGCAGCCAGCCCCCGGGTTTCTGCGTGTCGTGCCTGTAGCCGGGTGTTGCGTGCCTGATAGTGCTGGCGGGCGGCCTGGGCGTCTGCGGGGGTCCAGCTGCGTTCGGCGGGCATCATGGTGATGCAATCAACCGGGCAGGGGGCTACGCACAGCTCGCACCCTGTACAGTCAGTTTCGATGATGGTGTGCATGCACTGGTTGGCACCCAGGATGGCATCAACCGGGCACGCCTGGATACACAGAGTGCAGCCAATGCAGTGTTCTTCGTCAATCAGAGCGACCCGAAATGGCTGGTGTGTGCCGCACGCGGGATCCAGTGGCTGGGCAGGTTTGCCCAACAGGTTTGCCAGGGCCTGGATGGTATCGGGCCCGCCGGGTGGGCAGCGGTTGAGATTGGCGCGGCCTTCGGCCATTGCCTGTGCGTAGGGCCGGCAGCCGTCAAAGCCGCACTGGCCGCACTGCGTTTGTGGCAGTACGGCATCCAGTGCATCAGTGAGTGAAGACATGAAAAAAGCGGAACCCCTGCGGGGGATCAGGCGTGTGTGCGGATGAATGCCGAGATTTTAGGACAGATCTGGTTGCGCCAGCGGCGTCCGGCGAAAATCCCGTAATGACCGCAACCCTGGGCAGTGTGAATCTCGCGCTTGGAGGGAGCCAGGTTGGCGCACAATTGATGGGCAGCATGGGTTTGACCAGACCCCGAAATATCGTCGAGCTCGCCTTCGATGGTGAGCAGGGCGGTTTTCCGGATGGCACCGGGATCGACTGTGGTGCCGTCGATTTCCCAGGTGCCCTGTGGCAGGCGAAACTCCTGGAACACCACGCGGATGGTATCCAGGTAAAAGCGTGCGGGCATGTCCAGCACCGCGTTGTATTCGTCGTAGAAGCGGCGATGCGCCTCGGCGTCGCTGTCATCGCCGCGCAGCAGATGCAGGTAAAACTCGTAGTGGGATTTCAGGTGGCGATCGGGATTCATGGCCACAAAGCCGGCATGCTGCAAGAAGCCGGGATACACCAGACGGCCCGCACCTACGTAGCGGGCAGGCACGCGATGGATCAGGTTGTCTTCGAACCAGGCGTATGGTTTGGTGGTGGCCAGGCGATTAACCTGAGTAGGCGATTTGCGGGTATCGATGGGGCCGCCCATCATGACCATGCTGCGTGGTTGACAGGACTCGTCGGCCTGCGCCAGCAAAGAGACGGCCGCCAGTACCGGGACGGTGGGCTGGCAGACAGAGATGACGTGTGTGTCAGGGCCCAGGTGGCGTAAAAAGGACTGGATGTAGTGAACGTAGTCGTCCAGGCCAAATGTGCCTTTTTCCGACGGCACCATGCGGGCATCCACCCAGTCGGTGACATAGACGTCGTGTTCGGGCAACAGGGCGCGCACGGTGTCGCGCAGCAAAGTGGCGTGGTGCCCGGACAACGGCGCCACCAACAGCACACAGGGATCCTGGCGTTGCGTGTCTCGCCGAAAGTGAATCAGGCGGCAAAAGGGCTGTGCCAGGGCAACGTCCTCGTGGACGGCGACGGTTTGCTCGCCAATGACGGTAGTGTCCAGTTGCCATTGGGGCTTTTCGTACTCTTTGCCCATTCGGTGGGCCAGCTCGTAGGTGGCCGCAAACTGCCGGGAGAGCGGCGTGTAGGCCAGCGGACTGTAAGGGTTGGAAAACAGCTGGGAGCCGGTTTCGGTAAAAGCAGTGAAAGGCGCGAGGAATGAGCGCTGGAGTTCGTGGAGGTCGTACAGCATAGATGGGTGCGTTCCGGAGGTCAGGGCCGGCGCAGTTCGTGCGTCGTCGTATCGGTAGTCCAGATCCAAGGTACCGGTAAACGTTACGGTGCGCTACCGGATTTACCCGATATTGGTCGTACGGAAGCGATATTGTGGGATTTTGCAGACAACCGCCGCGCCTGGCGGTGGGGCGGCCATGGGGTGGCCGAATAGCTGGAAGTGTTTATTTAAGGTTTTAAAGGCTTTTGCAGAGGTGTGAGGGATGGTTGAAGCGGCTACGGGCGTTCGAGGTACTTGAGCTTGTCGGCGATGCCGTTCCAGTCGTCCGCACCATCCAGTGCCGGAATCGAACGGTTGATGGGGCCAAAAGTGGGGGCGAGCTCGGCGTTGAGCGGGATGTAGTCGACCTGGTCCTGAGGAACGTCTTCTTCGGCAAAAATGGCATTGGCCGGGCACTCGGGCACGCAAACAGCGCAGTCGATGCACTCTTCGGGATCGATCACCAGGAAATTGGGCCCCTCGCGAAAACAGTCGACTGGACAGACATCGACGCAGTCGGTGTATTTACATTTGATACAGTTTTCGGTGACAACGTGGGTCATGTGGGTACTCCGTCAGGCAAACAAGGCCACTAAAGGCCAAACAGGATTTTACCGAATTTATCCGGGAGAACCCCAAGAGCCTGATATGAGGGTAGGGATGGCGGGTGCCAGGGTGGATTCTTATGCAAAATCCGGCTGCCACGGCACCGGCGAGTCAAGTAGTATAGAGGACTGCTATAGCCTGCTGTCGTTTGTCCATGAGTACTCCGTCTGATGTTTTCCCGGTAGATCCCTTTGATGCCAGCTGGCTGAGCCAGGCGGCAGAGGGGCTGGATGCCGGCGGCCGGCAAGTGCTGCAAGACGCCGTCGACTGGGTGCGTGAACCTTTGCACAACGCCGTGGCCAGCACTGGCGAGCCCCTGTCTGCGCATTGTGCCGCGGTGGTCTTGGTTCTTCGAGACTTGGGCTCGGATGCTCCTACGCGGGCAGCCGCACTGCTGGCGGTCCAGCCGGTGCCCGCGAGCGATCTCTCCCGCTCGGATCCCCTGCGCAAGGCGTTTGGGCCAGAAATCGCCACGCTGGTGCAGGGTGCGCGTGCGCTGCTGCACCTGGGCGAGATTACCGGCAAGGTGGGATCAGAATCCGGGGCCGAACAAAAAGAGATGCAGCGCAAGATGTTGCTGGCCATGGCCGCCGATCTTCGCATTGTGTTGATGCGTCTGGCGTCGCGCCTGCAATCCTTGCGCTGGTATGCCGCCACGCACACGCCCTGTCCGGTGCAGTTTGCCCACGAAACCATGTCTTTGTATACGCCGCTGGCCAACCGGTTGGGTATTTGGCAGCTTAAATGGGAGATGGAAGATCTCGCGTTTCGTTTCTTGCAGCCCGATACCTACAAGGCAATTGCCCGGCAGCTTGAAGAAAAACGCACCGAGCGTAAGCAGTTCATCGACGAGGTGGTTCAGCGGCTGCAGGCGGCACTGGAGGATGCACATATTCAGGCCGACATCAGCGGACGCCCCAAGCATATTTACAGCATCTGGAACAAAATGCGCAACAAGCATCTGGAGTTTCACCAGCTGTTTGATTTGCGGGCTCTGCGCGTGATTGTGTCTGACGAACGCACCTGCTATGCAGTGCTGGCACTGGTGCACGCGCTCTGGACGCCAGTACCCGAAGAATTTGACGATTACATCTCCCGGCCCAAGCCCAATGGCTATCGCTCCTTGCACACCGTGGTGGCCGATCAGCAGGGGCGCGTCTTCGAGATTCAGATCCGCACCCAAGAGATGCACCAGTTTGCTGAGTTTGGGATGGCCGCCCACTGGCGCTACAAAGAAGCCGGTGCGCGTGGTGGGCAGGTGGCCGCTGCGGGCGATTATGATCAAAAAATTGCCTGGATGCGTCAACTGCTGGCCTGGCAGGAAGAAGGTGGGTCAGCACCTGCTCCGCAGGCACCCCAGGCCGAGCGCCGTCTTTATGTCATGACGCCCCAGGCGCGCGTACTCGAGCTTCCCGAGGGCGCCACACCGGTAGACTTCGCTTATCTGCTGCACACCGATCTGGGACATCGATGCCGGGGCGCGCGCGTGGATGGCCAGATGGTGCCCTTGTCCACACCGCTCAAAACCGGGCAAACCGTCGAGATTCTGGCGGCCAAGTCGGGCGGCCCTTCACGCGACTGGCTCAATCCGCAACTGGGCTTTTTGGCCAGCCCCAGGGCACGCGCGAAAGTGCGGGCCTGGTTCAATGCCGTCGAGCTCCAGCAGCGCATTGCACAAGGGCAGGTACTGGTCGAAAAAGAACTCCAGCGCCTGGGTAAAACTGCCGTCAATCAAGAGCAGCTGGCCCAGCAACTGGGCTTTGCCCGGGCGGATGATCTCTATGTCGCTGCCGCCAAAGAAGAATTCAGCCTGCGTCAGATTGATTACGTGTTTCGTGACCCTGATGCTGTGCCGGTGGCCACTGATGAAGCGCGCGTCTATGCCAGTGATGCGGGCAGCGTGTCGCGCACCGGTAAAAGCGGGGTGCTGGTGGTGGGGGTGGATTCTCTGCTGACGCAGCTGGCGCGCTGCTGTCGTCCGGCACCGCCTGATGCCATCGAAGGATTTGTCACGCGTGGCCGGGGTGTGTCCATTCATCGCCGCGACTGTGCCTCCTGGGCGGCCTTGGCCCGCAAGTCACCCGAGCGCTGCATCGATGTCGCATGGGGTGATACCGGCCAGGCGCTGTATCCGGTAGACCTCAGCATCCATGCTCAGGATCGGCCCAACCTCTTGCGCGATCTTTCCGAGGTGTTTGCGCGGTTGCGCCTGCGTGTCGTGCGCGTTACCACGCACAGCCGCCGGTCATTGGCCCATATGGTCTTTACCATCGAGGTGCGTGATGGCCAGCAAATCCGTCAGGCCCTGGACGCTGTCAACGAGCTCTCGGGCGTACAGGCCAGTCGCCAGTAGCCTTTACCACACGGCAAAGGTAGTTGCCCGCCTGACAGACGCCACTGCTGGTCTGCGCTGTTAAAATGCCTGTTTGGCCATCAGTCCTACCCATCCGGGCATTGCCCAGCGCAGTTGTTTTGGGTGCTTTGATGGCATGGCAGCCCGCAATCGGGCACCTTTGAAGCGAGTCTGGATTTGAAACCCTATCATTTTCCGGATGCCCAAGGGCATTTCGGCCAGTTTGGCGGTTCTTTCGTGTCCGAAACCCTGGTGCATGCCCTCGACGCATTGCGCGAGGCGTATTTCCATTACCGCGAAGACCCAGAGTTCCTGCACGAGTTCGCCGACGAGCTCGAACACTTTGTCGGGCGCCCCAGTCCCGTGTATCACGCTCGCCGGTGGTCCAAGCAGTTGGGTGGGGCCCAGATCTGGTTCAAACGCGAAGACCTCAATCACACGGGTGCGCACAAGATTAACAACTGCATTGGGCAAGCCCTGCTGGCGCGCCGTATGGGCAAGCCGCGTGTCATCGCCGAAACCGGGGCCGGCCAGCATGGTGTGGCTACCGCTACGGTAGCCGCCCGCTATGGGCTTGAGTGCGTGGTGTACATGGGCAGCGAAGACGTCCGCCGCCAGGCCTCCAATGTCTATCGCATGAAACTGCTGGGTGCCCAGGTGGTGCCGGTAGAGTCAGGCTCGCGCACGCTCAAGGATGCGCTCAATGAAGCCATGCGCGACTGGGTCACCAATGTCGAAAACACCTTCTACATTATCGGTACCGTGGCCGGGCCGCATCCTTATCCGCAGATGGTACGGGATTTTCAAACCATTATCGGGCGCGAATGTCTCGAGCAAATGCCCCGCGATGCCGGGCGTCAGCCCGATTACATTGTTGCCGCCGTGGGCGGTGGCTCCAATGCCATTGGCATTTTTCACCCTTACATCGACCACGATGCAGTAAAGCTGGTGGGGGTCGAAGCAGCCGGTGAAGGCCTGGATAGCGGCCATCATGCTGCATCGCTAAGTCGTGGGGTGGTGGGCGTGCTGCATGGCAATCGCACGTATCTGCTCCAAGATGCCAACGGCCAGATCACCGAAACGCATTCCATCTCGGCCGGCCTCGATTACCCCGGTGTCGGGCCCGAGCATGCCTGGCTTAAAGAATCCGGTCGCGCCCAGTATGTGGGGATCACCGACCAAGAAGCACTGGCGGCCTTCCACGATTGCTGTCGCACCGAAGGCATCATGCCTGCGCTCGAGTCTGCCCACGCCATTGCCTACGCAGTCAAGCTGGCCCCCCAGCTGCCCAAAGATCAGATCATTCTGGTCAATTTGTCAGGGCGCGGAGACAAAGACATGCACACTGTGGCCGAAACCAGCGGCATTACGCTTTAGGAGCCTCTGTTGACTGCATCCAATTCCCGTTTGGCCGATACTTTTGCCGGGCTGTCCGGACGTACCGCCCTGATTCCCTACATTACGGCGGGCGATCCGCTTGCCGGCTCTACGCGCGATCTTATGCATGCCCTCGTGGCAGCAGGGGCCAGCGTCATAGAACTTGGTGTTCCGTTCTCCGATCCCATGGCGGATGGCCCCGTCATCCAGAAGGCCGGTGATCGCGCCATTGCCGCAGGCGTCAGTCTGGCGGTTGTGCTCGATCTTGTCTCCCAGTTTCGGCAACAAGACGCCCGCACACCCGTGGTGCTGATGGGCTATGGCAATCCCATCGAGTCCATGGGCCAGGACGTTTTTGTTCAGGCTGCCCAGGCCGCCGGGGTGGATGGTGTGCTGGTAGTCGATTACACCCCCGAAGAATCCGCCGGGTTTGCCGCCCGGCTGGCTGCAGCGTCCATCGATCCCATCTATCTGCTGGCGCCCACCTCCACTCAAGCGCGCATGAAACAGCTGGCACAACTTGCACGTGGCTATGTGTACTATGTGTCCTTAAAGGGGGTTACAGGTGCGGGCAATCTCGATACCGATGATGTTGCCCGGCATCTGGCCTTGATCCGTCAACATATCCAGATCCCGGTTGGGGTGGGATTTGGCATCCGGGATGCCGCCAGCGCTGCGCGTTTGGCAGAGCATGCTGATGCGGTGGTGATCGGCAGCAAGCTGATCCAGGTTCTCGAAGAAGCCTCCCATCAGGCGGGCCCTCAGGCCGCCGTTCAGGCTGCAGCCCAGTGGCTGGCGAGTGTTCGCCAAGCCCTTGATACTGTTAAAAAAGGTTAACCATGAGCTGGTTCGAAAAAATTCTGCCCCCGCGTATCAACCGTAACAGCGACGCAGCGGCCAACAAGCGGGTTCCTGAGGGCCTGTGGGTCAAGTGTCCGTCGTGCGAGTCAGTCCTCTACAAAGAAGACCTCCTCGCCACGCTTAATGTTTGCCCCAAATGCAGCCATCACATGCGTATTGGTGCCCGTGCCCGTATCGACGCGCTGCTTGATGCCGACGGCCGGGTTGAGATCGGTTCACAGACGCGTCCGATGGATCCCCTCAAATTCAAGGATTCGCGCAAGTATCCCGAGCGTGTCTCCGAAGCCATCAAGCAAACGGGCGAGTCCGAAGCGCTGGTGGTAATGAGCGGTACCATTCTGTCGGTGCCCGCCGTGCTGGCCAGCTTCGAATTCTCCTTTATGGGGGGGTCGATGGGGTCTGTGGTAGGCGAGCGTTTCGCTCGTGGCGTACAAGAAGCCATCGACCGCCATATGCCGTTTGTCTGCGTGGCCGCATCGGGTGGCGCGCGCATGCAAGAGTCTCTGTTTTCCTTGATGCAGATGGCCAAAACCACTGCGATGTTGCATCAGCTTGCCGAGGCCGGGTTGCCGTTTATCAGCATTCTCACCGATCCCACCATGGGTGGCGTTTCGGCATCCTTCGCCTTTATGGGTGATGTCGTGATTGCCGAGCCCAATGCCCTGATCGGCTTTGCGGGGCCGCGCGTCATCGAGCAGACCGTTCGCGAAAAGCTCCCCGAGGGGTTCCAGCGTGCCGAGTTCCTGCTGTCCAAGGGTGCTATCGATCAAGTCATCGACCGCCGCGAAATGCAGGCAGAGCTTGCGCATCTGCTGGCCCTGTTTACGCGTCAGCCCATCGAGGTGGTCTCCAAAGCAG
This sequence comes from Castellaniella sp. FW104-7C03, assembly GCF_040276085.1. Taxonomy (NCBI): domain Bacteria; kingdom Pseudomonadati; phylum Pseudomonadota; class Betaproteobacteria; order Burkholderiales; family Alcaligenaceae; genus Castellaniella; species Castellaniella sp. FW104-7C03. The sequence continues at coordinate 108,884 of NZ_JBELOK010000004.1, read as the reverse complement.
CCTGAGCCGTCCAGCGCCGCAGGGGCTCCGTGCCCCCTTCGGCTGATTTGCCCATAAAAAATCCCCGGGATCCTTTTAACAGGATCCCGGGGATTTTTATCCAAGGTTTAGTGCGAGGTTTCTACCTGCTGCAGGGGTTCATCCTGCACCTTGTGTACCGATTTGCGAGGACGGCCGACCGGTTTCGAGGCTGCCGCGGGTGCCGAAGAGACTGCTTCTGCACGGGTCTCGATGAGCTGCATGCCGGCAGCCTCGAGAGATGCGCTGATGGTGGTAGGCAGCACAATCGCTTGCGAAGCTGTGGCGGCCGCAGTTTGAGGAGGCGATACCTCGTTGCCGGATGACTGCGTTGTGGCCACGGGTGTAACTTCGGTAGCTGCCTCGGTTTCAGTGCTTGCCTCGGCAACTGTTTCGACGACTTCGGCCACCAAGGGCGTGGTCTCGACAGGTGCCTCGACGGCAGTAGCACTTACCGCAGGGGTACTGGCTGGCGTGACATCCTCGGGCTGACCCTCGGATACCGGCGCTTGCGCCTGTTGTGCATCAGACTCGAAAGAGGTGCTTGCCGGTGTCGCTGTGTCAAGCGGCTGGCTGCTGGCCTGGGCTGACGCGTCGACGGTCGCTACCTGGAACTCGGAAGCTTGCTCGTTTTCCTGCGCTTGAGACTCGGCATCCAGTGCCTCGGGATCAAAGCGCGGGGTTTCGTGTGTCTGCAACGATACTGCATCAGAGGCCTCGATGGCTTCGGTGGTTGCAGCGATTTCAGTGCTGTCACCGGCGGTGCGGCGACCCCGACGTCCACGACGGCGGCGGCGTTTACGCTCTGGATCTGACGTTTCGATCTCGGTGTCACCCTCGATGTCCACAGCGGGGCCGGCAACCGGAGAAGCGGCCTCGGCGAGCAGGGATTCGGTTTCTGTAACCGGAGCGAAGGTTTCAGAAGCTGCCTCAGGCATCGGTGTATCGACGACTGCTTGCTCTGCCACCACAGCGCTTGTTGTTGTCACGGTTTCGGCCATACTGGCTTCTGCAGCGGTTTCGGTACGGCTGCGTCCGCGACCCCGACGGTTGCGGCTGCGACGAGGTTCGGTGGTGTCCTGGCTGGCTTCCGGTGTATCGGACGCAACCTTGGCGATGCGCTCTTCCTGGGTGCGTTCGCGGCGCTGGGGAGATCGCCCTTCGGCAATGGTGCGCTCTTTGCGCTCGGTGTCAGGTTTATCGCTGCGGTGCTGGCGCTCGCCGCGGTGATTGCTGCGGCTGTCGGTGCGGCCTTCGCCGCGTCGACCATGACGTCCGCCATTGCTGCGGCGGGGCTTGTCGTCCTCTTGTGGCGCGGCAAGCGGAGCAGCGGTTTCTGCTGCTGAGGTGCTGCCTGTAAACCAGGACACGATACGCTTGAGCAGGCCGCCCCCTGAGACTGCAGTGTTGACCGCAGCGGCAGTGGGTGCCTGTACCTTGGCAGGCTTTTCGATGTGAAGCGGTGCGGGTTCTGCCGGCTGGATGCCTTTGACCAGGGCTTCCGGGCGGGATTTGGCCTCTTGTGCCTTGTTGGCCTGCCACACCAGCTGTTCTTCAGGCTCTTGGACGAGCTGGAAGCTGGTTTTGGTTTCGTCCAGACGCGGGTCGTCGTGGCGCAGACGCTCGATGTGGTGGTGCGGTGTTTCGAGCGACTTGTTTGGAATCAGCACCAGGTTGACCTTAAGCCGGGATTCGATCTGGCTGATGTCGTGACGCTTCTCGTTGAGCAGGAAGGTGGCCACATCAACAGGCACCTGCGCGTGCAGCGCTGCGGTGCCTTCTTTCATGGCTTCTTCTTGCAATAGTCGCAGTACGTGCAGTGCGCTGGATTCGGCATCCCGAATGACGCCGGTACCGGTACACCGCGGGCAGGTGACGTGCGAACCCTCGTTGAGGGCAGGGCGCAGGCGCTGGCGGGAAAGCTCCATCAGGCCAAAGCGCGAGATCTTGCCCATCTGAACCCGTGCCCGATCGAAATGCAGGGCATCGCGCAGTCGTTGCTCGACGGCGCGTTGGTTCTTGTTTTCTTCCATGTCGATGAAATCGATCACGATGAGTCCGCCGAGGTCGCGCAGGCGCAATTGGCGGGCTACTTCGTCAGCGGCTTCAACGTTGGTGCGCAGCGCAGTTTCTTCGATGTCTGAGCCGCGTGTCGAGCGTGCGGAGTTGACATCGACAGCCACCAGCGCTTCGGTGTGATCGATCACGATAGCGCCACCCGAGGGCAGTGTCACCGTGCGGGAGTAGGCGGTTTCGATCTGGTGTTCGATCTGGAAGCGGGAGAACAATGGGACATCGTCGTGGTAGCGTTTGACGCGATTGACGTTGTCGGGCATGACCACGCTCATGAATGCCGTGGCCTGATCGTGGATATCGTCCGTATCGATCAGGATTTCGCCGATTTCGGGCGAAAAATAATCGCGGATGGCCCGGATGACCAGGCTGGATTCAAGATAGATGAGGATAGGCGCCTTGTTTTCGCGCGCGGCACCGTCGATGGCTGTCCAGAGTTGCAGGAGGTAATTGAGGTCCCATTGCAGCTCTTCGACGCTGCGGCCGATGCCGGCCGTGCGGGCAATCATGCTCATGCCCGAGGGGATCTCGAGCTGGTCCATGGTGTCACGGAGCTCTTGGCGATCTTCGCCCTCGACGCGTCGGGACACGCCACCCCCACGGGGATTGTTGGGCATCAATACCAGATAGCGGCCGGCCAGAGAAATGAATGTGGTGAGCGCGGCACCCTTGTTGCCGCGTTCTTCTTTCTCGACCTGAATGATGAGTTCCTGGCCTTCGGTGAGGGCATCCTGGATGCGCGCATTGCGTACATCGGTGCCTTCCTTGAAATAGGCGCGAGCGACTTCCTTGAACGGCAGAAAGCCGTGGCGCTCTTCGCCGTAGTTTACGAAGCAGGCTTCGAGGCCGGGTTCGATGCGGGTAATGACCCCTTTGTAAATATTGCCTTTGCGCTGTTCGCGGCCGGCAGTTTCAATGTCTAGATCGATTAGTTTCTGACCATCGACAATGGCGACGCGTAGTTCTTCTTGGTGCGTCGCATTGAACAACATGCGTTTCATGAGTGGGTTTCTCCGTTGTCAGGGCGCGCCAAATTTGGCGCACGACCACGGGTACTCGGTATGCAACGCGGCAGTCTGCGGTGGAGGTGGCTGCGGGCGAATTCAGGCCGCGCCAGTCTCCGGATCGGGGGGCACGGCGCACCGATAGGTGCAAAGTTCTTTCAGCAGGGAGGTCAGGGGCACAGTCGTGGTTGACAAAAAGTTGCTGGGAACGGCGGATGCCAGAAATAGGGCATCCGGTGCGGAAGAGCGAGCAGAAATCTACAGCGTCGCACGCGGTTGTTGATCGGCTTTGGGGCTTGCACATGCAGCGAGCCAAAAGCCAGGACGGAACCGGCGACCAAGCACCCGGAGACCGAAATCAAGGCAGTACAATAAAATCCCTGCTGCCAGGCGGAGCGCATCCATTGCGTCTCTACGTCGGGCGGTTTTCGGCCTCTTTAGGCTGTCGTGATTATATGCTGCTTTTCCCTATGCGCAAAATAGATATGTCGTCCAGCCGCTTGCCAGCCGTACGCCAGGTAGTGGTTGACGAGCAATCTGCAGGGCAGCGTCTCGATAATTTTTTGCTGCGGCTTAACAAGGGTGTTCCTAAAAGCCATCTGTATAAAGCCATTCGCGATGGTCAGGTACGCGTCAACAAGGGCCGATGCCGCGCAGACACGCGTCTGGAACTCGGCGATCTGGTGCGTATCCCGCCTATCCGGCGCCCTGATCCCCTGGCTCGGCCTGCGGCCCCTCCGGCCGTGTTTCCCGTGCTCTACGAGGACGAACATCTGCTGGTGATCGACAAACCGGCCGGAGTAGCCGTTCATGGCGGCAGCGGAATATCGTTTGGCATAATCGAGCAGCTGCGCGCCGGTCGCCCCGAAGATCGCATGCTCGAGCTTGCACACCGGCTGGATCGTGAGACCTCCGGCGTGTTGATGGTGGCGCGCTCACGCAAAGCTTTGGTGGCGTTGCACGAGATGATGCGCCAAAGCGAGGGCCGCAAGCATTACCTGGCTCTGGTGGTGGGCGACTGGGTCAACGACCGCCAGCATATCCGTCTGCCCTTGCTCAAGTACCTCACGCCCGGCGGTGAGCGTCGGGTGAGGGTGGATGCCCTGGGCAAGCCGTCGCACACAATCATTACCCTCAAGCGCCGATATGGCGGGGCATGGTCTTTGCTGGGTGCCGAGCTCCGTACCGGACGCACCCATCAGATCCGGGTGCATCTGGCTTCGCAAGGCCATCCGATCGCGGGCGACGAGAAATACGGGCCGGATGCCGTGCGGGCGGCTTTGGCCGCACAGGGGTTTCGCCGCATGTTTTTGCATGCCCATCGCCTCGAGATCCCGCATCCTGTGACCGGTGTACCTCTGGTTATCGAATCACCCCTTCCACCTGCCTGTCAGGCGGTGCTGGATTCTCTCGACAAAAATTACTCATGAACGCTTCCAGAGCGCCTTACCAGGCGGTTATTTTCGATTGGGATGGCACTTTGCTGGATTCCACTCACCATATTGTGGGTGCCCTGATCGGCGCATGTCAGGATCTTGGTCTCAAGGTTCCCAGCCCTGAAGAGGCCGGTTGGGTGATTGGCTTGTCGTTGCAGGCGGCCTTGTACCAACTGGCACCCGAACTTCCCGCCAGTGAGGCAGATACATTTGCCGAGCACTATAAAACGCACTATCGGCGGTTGATGCACGAGTTGCACCTTTTTCAGGGCCAGGCACAGTTGCTGCAAGAGCTTCATGGCCATGGCGTGGTACTGGGGGTGGCCACCGGCAAAAGTCGCCGCGGGCTGGATACGTCGATCCAGTCGCTTGGTCTGCAAGGGGTGTTTCAGGCTACGCGCACTGTGGATGAGGCGCGCGGCAAACCAGATCCCGATATGCTCGAGCAGTTGCTGGCAGAGCTGGATCTGGCCCAGGATGCCGTGCTGATGGTGGGCGATACCACGCATGATGTCCTGATGGCCAAAGCCGCCGGTATCGACAGCCTGGCGGTGTCATATGGCGCGCACCGGGCCTCTTTGCTGCAAACCTCCCAGCCCACCGCATTGGTGCATTCGGTGGCCGAGATGCAGGCCTGGGTCAGGTCCTGCGTGCGGATTTAACTGGCCAGAAACAGAAACAGCGTGGGTTTTTTGTCGAAATCCGGGATGGGCTGCTTGCGCCATTGCGCCACGCTGTGTGTCTGGATGGACTCGTCCGGGCACGTGAGGGCGCTGGCCACGCATACCTGGGTAGAGTCGCGCAGGATGTTTAGCAAAGCTTGAAACATCACTTCGTTGCGGTACGGTGTTTCGATCAGGATTTGAGTCTGCTGCTGCTTGTGTGAGGCCGACTCCCAGGCCTTGAGCTGTGCGTCGCGTTCGGGTGCTTTTACGGGGGCATAGCCATGAAACGCAAATCGCTGGCCCTCCAGGCCACTGGCCATCAGTCCTAGCATGATTGACGAAGGCCCCGTCCAGGGCACTACCCGTATATTGTGCTGGTGAGCCTGCTTGACCACCCGTGCGCCAGGGTCCGCCACAGCGGGGCAGCCTGCCTCGGATACCAGGCCGATATCCTGGCCGGCCGGTACCTGCTTTAGCCAGGCGCGGATCTCGGCCTCGGTGGTGCCGGCGCGGAGGGTTTCAATCTGGATGTCCTGTATTGCCAGGGGGGTGTCGATCAGCTTCAGAAAGGCGCGTGCCGTCTTGGCGTTTTCTGCGATGAAATACCGTAGCTGGCGGGTGATTTCCTGTGCTGCCCGGGGCAGCCAGGTATCGGGTGCGGTATGGCCCAGGCCAACCGGGATCAGGTGCAATGTTGTCATGGTTGATATTCAGCCGTTGCCAAGAGGGTCGAGTCCAAACTCACGCAGCATGCGGCACACCGCGATCAGGGGCAAGCCGATCAGTGCGGAAGGGTCGTCGCTGCGCATGTAGGCCATCAATGCAATGCCCAGTGCTTCCGCCTTTGCGCTGCCGGCAGTATCGTAGGGCTGCTCTGCCAGCAGATAGTGTTCGATCTGCTGGTCAGTGAGCGGCAAAAACCCGCATTGGGTCGTGACGAAATCCTGTTGCATGCGTCGGGCGTCCATGACGCACACAGCGGTGTGAAACAGTACTTCACGGTTGCTGAACCAGCGCAGCTGGGCCTGTGCGGCCTGATGGGTACCGGGTTTGCCAACTGCCTGGCCGTCGCAGTAGGCAACCTGGTCTGATCCAATCACCAGTGCGTCGGGCCAGCTTTGCAATACCCGGGCTGCCTTCTCTTTGGCCAGGCGCTGCGCCAGTGCCAGCGGTGATTCACCTGCACGCACTTGCTCGTCAACGTCGGGTGAGACGCACTGGAAGGGCAGTTTCAGTCTTTGCAGCAACTCGCGCCGGTAAGGTGAGCTGGAAGCTAGAATCAGGGTCATGGTGGGTGTGTGTTGAGCAGGCCCGGGCAGTGTACCGCTAAACAAAGGGCTGGTCGGCGGGGTAACTGTAGTGTCCAAATTGACTTGCCGGGTAAATGCCAAGTAGAATCTAGAGTTTTCCTGGAAGTCAGAATTCGTGGTTATTGATGCCTTGGATTTCGCTTTTGCCAGCCGGGTGCTTCAAGGCACTTTGCAGGCATCCAAACTGACACGTCTTTGCCAGGATTTGCCCGTGCCGCAGGATACCGAGATTCGCTGGCGTTTGGCGGGTCGCCGCGATCAGGTAACTGGTCAGCTGTGGCTTGATATCCAGGCAGAAGGGCAGGTCAGGGTGATGTGTCAGCGATGCCTGTCGCCGTTTTTGCTTGCCTTGCAAGTGGATAATACGGTGGGTCTGGTGCGTAATCAGGCACAGCTTGATGCCATGGATGAGCTCGAAGCCAGTGGCGAAGGCACCGACACCGAATACGTGGTGGCCGATCAGCATCTGGATGTATTGGGTCTCCTCGAGGACGAACTGATCCTGGTGCTGCCATATGCGCCACGGCATCAGGATTGCCCTCAAACCGGAGTGCCCGAGACAACACCGGTGCAGGCCAAGCCTTCACCCTTCGCTGTTCTGGAACAGCTCAGGAAACATTAACATCTCGTTCAACTTGCGGGCTCGTGCGTACTTTAAAATGACCGATCCCGAACACAGGAGTCATCATGGCTGTCCAGCAAAACAAAAAGAGTTCGTCCAAGCGCGGTATGCATCGCTCGCACGATTTCCTCACCAGCCCCACAACGGCCATCGAGCCCACCACTGGTGAAACCCATTTGCGTCACCACATCAGCCCCAATGGTGTGTATCGTGGCCGCAAGGTTCTGAAAACCAAGAACGACGAGTAATCCCGGCGCCCAAGATCTATCGCGCTGATGCCTGATTATTCACTTACCGTCGCCATCGATTGCATGGGCGGCGATCACGGCTTGCCCGTTACCGTACCGGCCGTCTTGGCTTTTGCCAAGAGGTTTCCCGATACCCGCTGCCTGCTTGTAGGAGACGAAGCTCGTATTCGCCCCCTGCTGGGCGAGGGCGTCGGGCGCGAGGGCCAAATCGAAATCCTGCATGCCTCCGAAGTCGTCACCATGGACGACTCCGTCGAGGTGGCTTTGCGCCGCAAAAAAGATTCCTCCATGCGGCTGGCTGCACAGGCAGTCAAGGATGGTCGTGCAGATGCTGCGGTGTCCGCGGGCAACACGGGTGCCTGGATGGCGATTTCCCGTTATGTCCTCAAAACGCTGGATGGCATTGATCGTCCGGCCATTGCCACAGCGCTGCCCAATCAAAAGGGCGGAGCAACCACCGTGCTGGATCTCGGTGCCAACGTGGATTGCTCGGCAGAGCACCTGCTGCAGTTTGGCCTGATGGGGTCTGCCCTGGTGTCCGCCGTCGATCATCAGGCACAGCCCTCGGTTGGCCTGCTGAACATCGGCGAAGAACTCATCAAGGGCAACGAAGTTGTCAAACAGGCAGCCGATCTTCTGCGCGGCAGTGGCCTTAATTTTTATGGCAACGTCGAGGGCGATGATATCTTCAAGGGTACCGTCGATGTCGTGGTCTGTGATGGTTTTGTCGGTAATGTCGTGCTCAAGTCCGCCGAAGGTCTGGCCAGGATGATCAGCACCATGATGCGTGAAGAGTTTCGTCGTACGCCATTAACCATGCTGGCAGGCGGGATCGCGATGCCGGTTCTGCGGCGTTTCCGTGCCCGGGTCGACAATCGTCGTTACAATGGCGCAGCGTTGCTGGGCCTGCGCGGTATTGTGATTAAAAGCCACGGATCAGCCGATGTGTATGCTTATGGTCAAGCCTTGCAAAGGGCCCGTGATGCGGTTCTTAATGGTCTGCTTCAGGGCACCATTCAGCGGCTTGATGCCTTGCGCAGCAGAATGCCTTCGCCTTCGGTAGGCGATACGCCTGCAGCAGTCTAGTCTCTTTTTCGGGATCAATATGCCTTACGCCAGGATTACCGGAACGGGCGGCTATTTGCCCCCTCGTGTCGTCACCAATGACGATTTGGCGGCCGATTTGGCCACTCGTGGTGTCGAAACCTCCAACGACTGGATTGTCGAACGCACGGGCATCCGTCAGCGTCATATCGCAGCGCCCGGCACCAAAACCAGCGAGCTCGCCACACATGCGGCACGTGCAGCCCTCGAAAACGCGGGTTTGCAAGCAGACGATATCGATCTGATCATCGTTGCCACGTCTACTCCCGATTTTATTTTTCCCAGTACCGCCTGCCTGGTGCAGGCCAATTTGGGCGTGGGTGGTGCGGCTGCCTTCGACGTGCAAGCTGTCTGTAGCGGATTTGTTTATGCAATGGCCACGGCTGATGCAATGGTGCGTGCCGGTCGTGCGCGCCATGCGCTGATCATTGGTGCCGAAGTCTTTTCCAGCATCCTCGATTGGTCTGATCGCCGCACCTGCGTGCTGTTTGGGGATGGCGCGGGCGCCATGGTGCTAAGCGCCGCCGATGAGCCAGGTATCTTGGCGGCGCGGCTGAACGCTGATGGCCGTCAGCAGCATATTCTGTGCGCCGCCGGCAATGTCTCTGATGGTAAAGTTACCGGAGATCCCTTCCTGCGCATGGATGGTCAGGCGGTGTTCAAACTGGCGGTCAACTCGCTGGTTCGGTCGGCCCACGAAGTCTGTGATGAAGCCGGTATCAATCTCTCCGAGATCGACTGGATGGTGCCGCACCAGGCCAATATCCGGATTCTCAACTTCATCAGTCGCAAGCTTGGGCTGCCCGAAGAAAAACTCATTGTCACGCTGGATCTCCATGCCAATACCTCGGCAGCCAGTGTGCCGCTGGCCTTCGATGTGGCCTGGCGTGATGGCCGGATGAAGCCCGGTCAGCTGGTACTGTTGCAGGGGGTTGGTGGTGGCTTTACCTGGGGCTCTGTCCTCGTTCGTCTGTAAGGCATCAGTCACATGAAAATCGCATTTGTATTTCCGGGGCAGGGCTCCCAAACGGTAGGCATGATGGATGCCTGGTCAGAGGATGCGGGTGTTCAGGAAACCCTGCAGCAAGGCAATCAGGCCCTGGATGAGAACCTCACCGCCCTGATTGCACAGGGCCCGGCCGACGCGCTCAATCTCACCACCAACACGCAGCCGGCCATGTTGCTGTGCTCCGTGGCCATGTACCGTGCCTGGCAGCAGGCGGGTGGCATCGTGCCGGCCGTCGTGGCTGGCCACAGCCTTGGCGAATACTCCGCCCTGGTGGCTGCCGGAGCCCTGTCGCTGGCGGATGCCGTGCGTACCGTACGTGTGCGGGCCCAGGCCATGCAGTCTGCGGTGCCAGTGGGCCAGGGTGGCATGGCCGCCATTTTGGGCCTGGATGACGAGGCCGTGCGCAAGGCTTGCGAACAGGCTTCCGGAGACGAAATCGTCGAGGCCGTCAATTACAATGCGCCTGCTCAAGTGGTCATTGCCGGCCATACCGCAGCAGTCGAGCGCGCCTGCGAGCTTGCCCGTGCGGCAGGTGCCAAGCGTGCGGTCACGCTGGCTGTGTCTGCGCCGTTTCATTCCCGCTTGCTCAAGCCCGCTGCGGCCGTGCTGGCCGATACACTGGCCGGGGTGGCGGTGCAGTCGCCCTCTATTCCTGTCATCAATAATGTCGATGTGGCTCAGGCCACCACGCCCGAGGCCATTCGCGACGCCCTGGTGCGTCAGGCATGGCATCCGGTGCGCTGGGTTGAAACCATCCAGGCCATGAAACACGCTGGTGTTACGCATATCGTAGAATGCGGCCCCGGCAAGGTGCTTGCGGGCCTGGTCAAACGCATCGACCGCGATCTCACCACCTTCAACATCACCGATCCTGCGTCGCTTAAACAGACGCTTGGGTCTCTGGGAGGCTGATATGTCCGAAGCTACTTTGCAAGGCAAAATTGCCCTGGTTACCGGGGCATCGCGAGGCATTGGCCGCGCGATTGCCCAAGAGCTTGCAGATGCAGGCGCTACAGTCATCGGAACCGCCACTTCACCTGCGGGTGCAGAGTCCATCACCGAAGCCTTCGCCCCCCAGGGTGGGCGGGGTGTGGTGCTTAATGTGGATGATGCCCCTGCTTGCGACGCTTTGCTGGCCGAGCTTGCCGCTCAGGGCGGGCCCCATATTCTGGTCAATAACGCCGGCATCACCCGAGATGGGTTGATTTTGCGCATGAAGGACGAAGATTGGGCGGCTGTGCTGAACACCAATTTGTCGGCTGTGTTTCGCTTGTCGCGAGGCGTTGCCAAAATCATGATGAAAGCCCGTTGGGGCCGTATCGTCAATATCACATCGGTGGTTGGCTATAGCGGTAATCCGGGGCAAGCCAATTACGCGGCAGCCAAAGCAGGTGTGGCCGGGATGTCCCGGGCCCTGGCTCAAGAGCTTGGCAGCCGCGGCATTACTGTCAATTGCGTTGCGCCCGGGTTTATCGATACCGACATGACTCGTGCGCTTAACGAAACCCAAACAGCCGCCATCTTGCAGCAAATTCCGCTGGGCAGGCTGGGGTCCGCCGCCGAGGTCGCCAATGCAGTTGGCTATCTGGTCAGTCCTCAGGCTGGCTACGTAACAGGCACGACCTTGCACGTCAATGGTGGTATGTACATGTAGGGTTACAAGAACGGATGCTCGCCGTCTAAGGTAAAATCCGTTCAAACTCAGTAGGCAGGCCTCGGTGTTTAATCCGGCCAGGCAGTCATTTTCTGGCCCCGAACTGTCATTTTTTTATTACCCCGCAGCCCAGCTGTCCTCGTTTGGCTATAATTCGCGGGATTTTTCCTAACTGGAGATATGCATGGAAAGCATCGAACAGCGCGTCAAGAAGATCGTCGCTGAACAGCTCGGCGTCAACGAAGCCGAGATCAAAAACGAATCTTCCTTCCTTGACGACCTCGGTGCCGACTCGCTCGATATGGTCGAGCTCGTGATGGCCCTCGAAGACGAATTCGAAACCGAAATCCCCGACGAGGAAGCCGAGAAAATCACGACGGTGCAGCAGGCGGTCGATTACATCACCTCGCATAGCAAGCAATAATCTTATTCAAACCCTGTGCACGCCAAAAGGCGGTGTCAGGGCCACAAGCAGTTCGTGACGGGTGATCATCGGGCAGGCGGGACTGCATGTCCGACCTGATGATCTGCCATGAGCTGCTTTTTCTTTTCAGGAGCCGTATGTGAAACGACGAATCGTCATCACCGGGTTGGGCATCGTGTCGCCGGTGGGCAATGATGTCGATACTGCCTGGGACAACATTATCCAGGGTCGTTCCGGCATCGGGCGCGTTACCCGATTCGACGCCTCCGTACTAAACAGCCAGATTGCGGGCGAAGTCAAAGGCTTTGAAGTCACCGATTACATGGGTGTCAAAGAAGCCAAGCAAATGGACAGCTTCATCCATTATGGCGTGGCTGCTGGCATTCAGGCCTGGCGTGATTCCGGCCTCGAGATCAATAACGAAAACGCCGATCGCATCGGCACCATTATTGGCTCGGGGATCGGTGGTCTGCCACGGATCGAAGAAACCCAGATCGAATACCTGCAGCGTGGTGCTCGGCGTATCTCGCCATTTTTTGTACCGGCATCCCTGATCAACCTCATTTCGGGGCAACTATCGATCATGCTGGGCCTCAAAGGCCCCAGCTACGCAGTTGTCTCGGCTTGTACAACCGGTTTGCACTCCATCGGTGATGCGGCCCGCCTGATCGAATACGGCGATGCCGACGTGATGGTGGCGGGAGGCGCCGAAAGCTCGGTGTCGCCTTTGGGCATGGGTGGCTTTGCTGCCATGCGTGCCTTGTCCACGCGCAACGATGATCCCGCCACGGCCTCTCGCCCCTGGGACCGCGACCGCGACGGTTTTGTGCTGGGTGAAGGCGCCGGTGTGGTGGTTCTCGAAGAACTCGAGCACGCCAAGAAACGGGGCGCCCGCATTTATGGCGAGTTTCTCGGTTTTGGCATGAGCTCGGATGCCCACCACATCACCAGCCCCGACCAAGACGGTCCGCGACGCGGGATCCTGCATGCGCTGCGCAACAGTCACGTAAACGCCGACGAGATCAGCTATGTCAATGCGCATGGCACCTCCACACCGCTGGGTGACAAAAACGAAACCGAAGCGCTCAAGCTGGCGTTTGGCGATCATGCCCGCAAGCTGGTCGTCAACTCCACCAAATCCATGACAGGCCATTTGCTGGGGGCTGCGGGCGGTATCGAGGCGGTATTCACAACCTTGGCTGTGTATAACCAGATTTCACCTCCCACGATCAACCTGTTTAACCAGGATCCCGAATGCGACCTGGATTATTGCGCCAATCAAGCCCGCGATCTCAAGATCGATGTGGCGCTGTCCAACTCGTTCGGGTTTGGCGGCACCAACGGATCAATGATCGTGAGGCGCTTCTGATTAGGGCTCCGGCATGAGCGAGCGCGAGGTCGACCTCGCGCTGGTCGAGCGCGTTCGCCGCGGCGACCGGCATGCCTTTGATTTGCTGGTAATCAAGTATCAGCGCAAGATCATGCGCCTGCTTTCGCGCATGATTGCCGAACCCGCCGAGATCGAGGACGTTGCCCAGGAGGCCTTTATCAAGGCCTACCGGGCCTTGCCCCAGTTTCGCGGTGACAGTGCGTTCTACACCTGGCTGTACCGCATTGCGATCAATACCGCCCGCAACTGGCAGGCCTCGCGCGCCCGGCGTCCATCTACGGTATCCGTGCTCGAAAACGAAGACGGTGAAACTTTTGAGCAAATTGACAGCCTAAGTGATCACAGTACCCCTGAATCGCTGATGGCCAGTCGCCAGATTGCCCAAACGGTCAACGAGGCAATCGAGGCCTTGCCGGATGATTTGCGCACAGCCATTGTTTTGCGGGAAATCGAAGGGATGAGTTATGAAGATATCGCCAGCACCATGCAGTGCCCTATTGGCACGGTTCGTTCGCGTATTTTTCGGGCCCGCGAGGCGATTGCCAGCCGTTTGCGGCCGGTTATGGATCAGGATGCCGAACGCCGCTGGTAAGGAGCCCTCATGAATAATGATCAACGCGAACACGTCCAGGATCAAGATTGGGAAGCCTCAGTTTCCAGCTGGGTGGATGGCGAATCCGACATCCGTGCCGAAGATCTTGATACCCCCTATGGCCGTCAGGTGTGGGATACCTATCACCTCATTGGCGATGTCATGCGCAGCCAGGATTTGGCCCTGCAGCCCTCCGAGCGCTTCTATGCGCGGGTGTCTGCGGCATTGGATGCCGAGCCCCTGATCGTTGCTCCGGCGCCTCTGGGGCGGCGCCACGCCTGGCGCGTGGGGGTGTCCGGCCTGGCAGTGGCAGCAGCGGTGGCATCGGTCGTCTGGATAGCGCAACCGCTGTTGTCCGGACAAGACCCAGCCCCCGCAGCACCCGTATTGGCACAGGCCTCCGATGTGCCGCCGGCGGATGCCGGTTTGGCAGATTACATGGCGGCGCATCAGGCAATGGCCGGAGCAGGCCCCGTGCGTCAGGTTTCTTACGACGGCATGGGGTCGCGTTAATGTGGGCAGGAGGCTGCTTTGGCAGAATCGCCCAGTTGGGTGAAGGGCTGCTGATCGGGCTGGCACTGGTTGCAGGGACGCAGGCAGCCGAGCCAGGGCCGGATCTGCAGTCGTTTTTGCAGCAGGTGCAAGAAGCGGCCCGTTCTCAGGATTATTCCGGTGTGTATGTGTACCAGCAAGGGTCGATCCTGCAGTCATCCCGTCTGGTTCACCTGATGGATGGCACGGGCGAGCACGAACGCCTTGAAACACTGGATGGCTCACCTCGCGAGTGCCTGCGTCAAAACGGTATCGAGCAATGCCTGCATCCGGGCAGCAAGCTGGTCGTCAGTCATCCGGTTCGCAGCGAGCACTTCCCGGGGCTGCTGCTGAATGACGCTGATGGGATCAGCCAGCACTACGAGTGGCTGCCCTCAGGCAAGCCATATCGGATCGCTGGCCGTGATTGCAAGGTGTCCGATATCCGTGCCCGCGATGCCTTGCGCTACAGCTATCGCATCTGCACCGACAACAAAACGCATTTGCTGCTCAGGTTTCAGACCCTGGACGCCGCCGGCCATCTCGTTGATCAAGTGTCCTTCAGCAGCCTGAAAATAGGCAAGGATGTAGATCCGCACGACATTTCTTCCAACTGGGATACGCGATCCTGGCATTTGATCGCCGAGTCCAGTGAGCCAGTCAGCCTGGAGTCGCTGGGCTGGCGCTTTGTGCTGCCTGCGGGTTTCCAGCCGGTGGCTGAGCTCTCCAGGCAAATTGGGCTCGATCATGTGGTGAATCAGTTGGTGGTCTCAGACGGCTTGGCCGCAATTTCAATATTTATTGAAACCTTTGACCCAAAACGAGATCAAAACATTCAACAGGGAGACCTGCATCAAGGGGCGGTCAATATTTACCGGATGCGTTTGGCATCCTATTGGCTGACTGCCGTGGGTGAAGCTCCCGCCGATACTGTGAGGGAATTCGCCCGTAATGCACAGTACCTCCCGCAGGCTGCTCACTGAATACATTCTTCCAAGGAGAATTTCTCATGGTTTTTAATTTGCCCAAGGTCGCTGGCGTCAAGCGGATGGCTGCCGGTGTCGCCGCCGGCGCCCTGTTGCTGACCACGCTGCCTATGGCCGCGGTTCAGGCTGAACCTGCCGTCTCGTCTACTATTTCGGCACTGCCTGATTTCACACAGGTTGTCGCAGAAACCGAAAACTCCGTGGTCAATATCCGCACAACCGAAGCTGTTCCGGTGCGCCGTTCGCCCGTTGGCCCTGGCGGCGACCCATCCGATCTGTTCCGCTGGTTCTTTGGGCCCGACTTCATGCCCCCCGGATTTGGCCCCCAAGGGCCCCAGGGCCAAGGCCCACAGGTACAGCCGCACGACAAGTCGCAGCAGCCTGGCCCCAAAGAGCGCACAGTGCCTCGCGGGATTGGGTCCGGGTTTATTCTGTCCAGCGATGGTTATATCCTCACCAACAACCATGTGGTGGATAATTCCAACGGCATTTTTGTCACCATGACCAGTGGCAAAGAATACAAGGCCAAAGTGATCGGCACGGATGCTCGTACCGATATTGCCCTGCTCAAGGTCGATGCCACGGGTCTCAAACCACTGACCATCGGCGATTCTGACAAGCTGAGGAAAGGTCAGTGGGTACTGGCCATTGGCTCGCCCTTTGGGCTGGATTCCACTGTCACTGCAGGTATCGTCAGTGCCATTAACCGTGATACCGGCGATTATCTGCCCTTTATCCAGACGGACGTTGCGGTAAACCCCGGTAACTCCGGCGGTCCGCTGATCAATCTGCAAGGACAGGTGGTAGGGATCAACTCCCAGATCATTTCCCGCAGTGGTGGCTTCATGGGTATCTCCCTGGCTATCCCAATCGATGAAGTCATGCGCGTGGTGGATCAGCTCAAGGCACATGGGAAGGTCACACGAGGCCGTATTGGGGTGCAGATCACCGAGGTGCAGGACGATGTCGCCAAGGCGCTGGGCCTGGGTACTGCCCATGGTGCGTTGGTCAGCAGTGTCGATCCTGACGGCCCTGCCGCCAAGGCCGGCGTGCATGCTGGTGACGTGATCACGAGTTTCAACGGACACGAGATCAAGCATATGACGGATCTTCCCCGACTGGTGGGGGCGACCAAGCCGGATACCGATGCCACCATCCAGGTATGGCGCAAGGGTAAATCCCTGGATCTCAAAACCCAGGTTGGCGAGCTCGATACCAAAGTGGCCACGGCCTCCGAGCCTTCTGCGCCCGCCAAGGACAGTAGTGATCGTCTGGGCCTGGTGGTAAAGGCGCTGCCGGCTGAAGCCAAGTCTGATCAGGGCGTGCTGGTTGCCCAGGCAGAAGGTGCTGCTGCCGAGTCTGGTATCGAACCGGGTGATATCATCTTGCGTGTCAATAACACGGATATCACCAGCCCGGCACAATACGAGAAAGTCGTCAAAGAGCTGGATAAATCCAATCCAGTGGTGTTGCTGGTCAGCCGCGATCAGCAATCCCAGTGGGTGATTGTCAAGCTGCGCTGATCCGCGTGTCGGGAAAAAGCTAAAATACAGCTCGAACGGAAGGGGGCGCCTTGCGGCGCCCCCTTTTTTTGCTGGACAGCCTGTCTGCCACGCCCCCTCAGTATTTTTTAACTCCTGCCTGCTGTCTATGGACCACATCCGCAATTTTTCCATCATCGCGCACATTGATCACGGCAAATCCACGCTGGCGGATCGCCTGATTCATCGTTGCGGAGGGTTGCAGGATCGCGAGATGGCGGCCCAGGTGCTCGACTCCATGGACATCGAGCGCGAACGCGGTATCACTATCAAGGCCCAAACTGCTGCTTTGAGCTATACCGCTGCCAACGGCAAAACCTATGCGCTTAATCTCATCGATACCCCGGGGCACGTCGACTTCTCCTACGAGGTCAGCCGGTCTTTGTCTGCCTGTGAAGGCGCCTTGCTGGTGGTTGATTCCACGCAAGGGGTCGAAGCGCAAACCGTCGCCAACTGCTACACCGCCATCGAGCTCGGTGTCGAGGTGGTGCCGGTGCTCAATAAAATGGATCTCCCATCCGCAGATCCTGATGCCGCTGCGGCCGAGATCGAGGATGTCATCGGCATTGATGCTACCGATGCGATTCAGGCCAGTGCCAAGACGGGCCTGGGGATCGACGAAATCCTCGAAGCCATCGTGGCCCGTGTGCCACCGCCCCAAGGGGATGTGAATGCGCCCCTGCAGGCCCTGATCATCGACTCCTGGTTTGACAACTACGTGGGTGTGGTGATGCTGGTGAGGGTCGTCAATGGTGTTTTGCGACCCAAAGACAAATTGCTGTTGATGGCAACCGGCGCCAGCCACCTGTGCGAGCAACTGGGTGTGTTTACGCCCAAGGCACAGCCGTGTGATGCCCTGTCTGCCGGCGAGGTCGGTTTCGTCATTGCCGGCATCAAAGAGCTCGAGCACGCCAAAGTGGGCGATACCGTTACGCTGGCACAAAGGCCGGCGGCCAAGCCGCTGCCTGGTTTCAAAGAGGTCAAACCCCAGGTGTTCGCAGGGGTCTACCCGATCGAATCCAGCGAATACGATCAACTGCGCGACTCCCTCGAAAAACTCAAGCTGAACGACTCCTCCCTGATGTTCGAGCCCGAAGTCTCACAGGCGCTGGGGTTTGGGTTCCGCTGCGGGTTTCTGGGCCTGCTGCATATGGATATCGTGCAAGAGCGCCTTGAGCGAGAATTCGATATGGATATCATCACCACGGCGCCGTCCGTGGTGTATGAGGTCCTGCATCGCGATGGTACCTTGCTGATGGTGGACAGCCCTGCGCGAATGCCTGAGGTGGGCAATATTCAGGAAATTCGTGAACCCATCATGACGGTGACGCTGTTTATGCCTCAAGAGTACGTGGGGCCGGTGATGTCACTGTGTACGGCCAAGCGCGGGATACAGCTCAACATGAGCTATCACGGCCGGCAGGTACACCTCAGCTACGAGATCCCGCTGGCTGAAATCGTGCTGGATTTCTTCGACCGCCTGAAATCCGTCTCGCGCGGGTATGCGTCAATGGACTACGAGTTCAAGGAATACCGGGTGGCAGATGTTGTGCGGGTTGATCTCCTGATCAATGGCGACCGTGTAGACGCATTGTCGATGATTGTGCACCGTGCCAACGCCCGCCATCGCGGCCGTGATGTTGTCACGCGCATGCGCGGCCTGATCCCGCGCCAGATGTTCGATATCGCCATTCAGGCGGCTATCGGCGCTGAGGTCGTGGCCCGCGAAAACGTCAAGGCCTTGCGTAAAAATGTGCTGGCCAAGTGCTATGGCGGTGATATCTCCCGCAAGAAGAAACTGCTCGAAAAACAAAAAGCCGGCAAAAAGCGCATGAAGCAGGTGGGTAATGTAGAAATCCCTCAAGAGGCCTTCCTGGCTGTCTTGCAGGTGGACGATAAATAAGGATTAGCATGAGCTGGGATTTTGCCCTGTTGTTGTTCTGCGCCCTGGTACTCACCGGGGTGGTCTGGTTGTGGGATCGCGTCAGCCTGCGCAAGCGGCGGCGTGCGCGTGCCGAAGCGGCCATGCAGGCGTGCAGTCATAACGCTGCAGGTTTGGATGACGCCGCGCTCAAATCCGAGTGCCAGCAAGCCTACGACCGCGCCTTTCAGGCGCCTTGGTGGGTCGAGTACTGCGTCAGTTTTTTCCCGGTCATTCTGTTTGTGTTTGTGTTGCGGTCATTTGTAGTTGAGCCCTTCCGGATTCCCTCCGGGTCGATGTTGCCGACACTTGAAAACGGCGACCTCATCCTGGTAAACAAATTTCAGTACGGGATCCGTCTCCCGGTGATCGACAAGAAGGTCATCGAGATTGGTGCACCGCATCGTGGCGATGTGGTGGTGTTCCGCTACCCGGTTGATCCCTCGGTGGATTACATCAAACGCGTGGTGGGCGAGCCCGGAGACGTCATCGAGTATCGCAATAAAACTTTGTCGGTAAATGGTCAGGTGGTGCAGCGCGAACGCGCTGGTGATTACTACGAGCCCGACCGCGCCGTCTATGTCGGGCAGTATCGCGAACAGCTTGGGCCGGTATCCCATCATATTTTGCTTAATGTCCACGCTGCGCAAGATTTTGGTCCCATTACGCGGTTTCCCGATTTCCAGAATTGCGACTATCAAGGCGATGGCGTGCGGTGTACCGTGCCCGCAGGGCATTACTTCATGATGGGCGACAATCGGGACAACAGCCTGGACAGCCGCTATTGGGGCTTTGTCCCGGACCAGAACATTGTTGGTCGGGCATTCTTTATCTGGATGAACTTCAGTTCACCCAGCCGCATAGGCGGGTTTCAGTAATGACTGCGCTAGATACCCTGCAAACAGCACTGGATTATCGCTACCGCGACCAGGCGCTCCTCGAGCAAGCCCTGACACATCGCAGTCATGGTGTGCCGCACAACGAGCGGCTCGAGTTTCTGGGTGATTCCATCCTTAATTTTGTTGTGTCCACCCTTTTGTTTACCGAGCACGCCGAAATGGACGAGGGTGATTTGTCCCGCGTGCGAGCCAATCTGGTCAAACAGTCGGCTTTGGCCGAGATTGCACAAAGGCTGGCGTTGTCCAATTATTTGCGCCTGGGCGAGGGTGAGCTCAAGAGTGGCGGTTTCCGGCGGCCCTCAATTCTGGCCGATGCCGTCGAAGCCATCTTTGGCGCACTGTACCTGGATGGTGGCTATTCCGAAGTCAGCCGCGTCATCGAGCATCTGTACCGGCCGGTGCTGTCGCATATCGATGTCCGCACTTTTGGCAAAGATCCCAAAACCTTGCTGCAAGAAATCATGCAGGGGCGCGGCCTGGATTTGCCACACTACGAAGTCGTTTCCACGCGGGGTGCTGCACATAATCAGACCTTTGATGTGATGTGTGCCGCCGCGCAGCTGGATATCCGCGTGCAAGCCTCGGGCAGCAGCCGGCGCGCGGCCGAGCAAGCCGCCGCCAGCCTTGTGATAGCCCAGATACAGGCATTGGCACCCGCTCACAAAAGTGCGCGCAAGCATCATCGCAAGCCCGCGCAGCTATCGCTGCCAGTGGCAGTGGCCCAGGAGAAAAAATGAGCAGTCCTTCCATACAGCCCTCACGCTGCGGCTTTGTGGCGCTGGTGGGGCGGCCCAATGTGGGCAAGTCCACCCTTAGTAACGCCCTGATTGGTGCCAAGCTGTCCATCGTGTCGCGCAAAGCGCAAACCACACGGCACCGTATCCATGGTGTGCTTACACAAGAAGCCGACCAATTTGTGTTTGTGGATACGCCTGGCTTTCAGACCCGTCATGGCGGCGCCATGAACCGCATGATGAATCGTGTGGTGACCCAGGCGCTGGCCGAAGTCGATGTCGTGGTTCATGTGGTCGAGGCAGGAAAATGGTCGGCGGGTGATGCGGCCATTGTGCCGTTGTTGCCTTCTCAGCGGCCGGTTGTCCTGGTGGTCAATAAAATCGACACCCTCAAGGACAAAAATGCTTTGTTTGCATACGTCACCAAGCTGACGCAAGCGTTTCCTTATGCGGCTGTGGTGCCGGTCAGTGCCATGAAGTCTGTCCAGCTGGATGTGCTGTTGCGAGAGCTGGCACAGTACCTGCCGGAGGCCGAGCATCTCTTTGAGGCCGATACCTTCACCGATCGGCCGGTGCGCTTTCTGGCGGCAGAGCTCATTCGAGAAAAAATCTTCCGGCTGGTGGGAGACGAACTTCCCTACGGTTGCACCGTCGTTATCGAGCAATGGGAAGAAAACGATACAGGTGTCCGCATTGCCGCCTGCGTCGTTATCGAGCGCGAAGGTCACCGGCCGATTCTGCTGGGTGCGGGCGGCCAGCACATGAAACGCATTGCCTCAGAGGCCCGCCAGGACATGGTTAATCTGCTCGAAAAGCAGGTGCATCTGGACGTCTACATCAAGGTACGCAAGGGCTGGTCTGGACGCGAGGCAACCCTGCGAGAGCTAGGCTATGACTAAACGCAGTCTGCGCATCCAGGATGCGCAAGGCTACGTCCTGCATGCCAGCCCCTGGCGCGAAACTTCCCTGATTGCTCAATGTTTTACCCGCGATCACGGCTGTGTGGCCGTGGTGGCCAAAGGGGCCAAACGCCCGTATTCGGCGCTACGGCCGGTGCTGGTGTCTTTTCAGCCCCTGATGCTGTCCTGGTCGGGGGCATCTGATATCCATACTCTGATAAGGGCAGAAGCCGGCCCTGTGCGCCTGCTCAATGGCAGGGGCATGATGTCCGGCTGGTATCTGAATGAACTCATCCTGCGCCTGCTGGCCCGCGAGGACCCGCATCCAGGCGTATATGACGCCTACGAGGCAGCGCTCACGGCCTTGTCATTGACTGGATCCGGACGGTCTCATGCTGCCGTATTGCGCCGTTTTGAGTGGTTGCTGCTGGAGCATGCCGGTTATGGGGTAGATCAGCCTTTACCGGACTTTGACGACCAAGACACAGAGCCTGCCTTGCGGCAGGCTCTGAGGGAACGCCTGGATCAATTGCTGGAGAGCCCGCTGCGTACGCGCCAGGTGTTGATGGACTTGCAGCGGTATTAGTGCTTATTCGCGGTTGCCACCAAAGATGCCCAGCAACATCAGCAGGTTGGTGAAGATGTTGTAGAGATCAAGGTAAACCGCCAGCGTGGCCGTAACATAATTGGTTTCGCCGCCTTGCACCACGCGCTGGAGGTCAACCAGCAAGAAAGCCGAGAAGATACCGATGGCCAGCACCGACAAGGTGAGCATCAGTGCGGGGATCTGCAGGAACATATTGGCGACCATCGCCACCAGCAGCAGCACCACACCCACAAACAAAAACTTTTGCATGTGCGTGAAGTCGCGTTTGGTGGTTGAGGCTACGGTGGCCATCACGCCAAACACGGCAGCGGTGCCACCAAAGGCCAGCATGATCAGCTGCGAACCGTTGGCCAGACCCATGACGTGGCCCAGCAGACGCGAGAGCATCAGGCCCATGAAGAACGTAAAGCCCAGCAGCAGCACGACGCCCAAAGATGAGTTTTTATTACGTTCGATCAGGAACATCAGGCCAAATGCACCCAGCAGGAACACAATGGTGCTGGTGCCTGGGTTGCCGGCCATGGTTTGATCCATGCCAAACTGCAGGCCAAATGCTGCGCCCAGCACGGTGGGGATCAGTGACAGGGCCAGAAGCCAATAAGTGTTACGCAACACGCGGTTGCGTGCAGTAGCCGACACATCGTACGTGCCGGTGCGAGGTAGTGTGTGGCGGAAGTCGGACATCTTAAGTTCCTGTGGGTGAGAGCGTACTGATGTTATAGCACATCAATACTCTAATCTTACAACAAGCTGAACATTCAGCGGTGGCCGTTTGGGTTCGGCAATTTGCCTTTGGTCAGCACGGTGAACCATCATGGGATGGTCGGATGGTGGTTGGACAGTCAAAGACGCAGAGAGTTCAGTTTTGAACCTGAATAGTTATGAACCTCAAGGCGCGGGCAACTGATGCCCCCGGACATCATGGCCTGCCTCCCGGTAGCTGGCCCAGCGCTGGCGGGCAGCCTGCATGTCGGCTTCGTGCCCTGAGACAATTTCGAGGATACGGGTAAATCGGTGTGCCTCCGGAGGGCAGTCGATATCCAGGTTCAGTAGCCAATCGGTAGAGGAGCTGCCCGCCAGGGCTGGGGCATCCGGCACCAGCCACACGCGGGCTTCTTGGGCGAGAGGGTCGTCAATCCGGGTGTGAGGAATAAAGCTGGCAGGCTCAAAGCTCCAGAGCAGGGCGTCAAAGCGCTTCAGCCGCCTGGCATCGGTACAGTAAACCAGCAGCAAATGGCCTGCCTGCATATGGCGGGCAACGGTTCGACAGGCGGCGCGCAAGCGATGTTGCGCGCCGTAAGCGAAATCAATACGGCTCACTGGCACTGGCCCAGCAGATAGTGGGTGAGCAAAGAGACTGGCCGCCCGGTGGCTCCTTTTTGCTTGCCTTCCAGCCAGGCGGTGCCGGCAATATCCAGGTGCGCCCAACGATAGTTGCCGGTAAACCGCGAGAGAAAGCAGGCAGCTGTGATGGAACCTGCTGGCCGGCCGCCAATATTGGCCATATCGGCAAAATTGGATTTCAGCAGATCCTGGTAGGCATCATCCAGTGGCAGGTGCCAGGCGGGGTCGAGGGCCTGGCGTCCCGCGGCCAGCAAATCGGCTGCCAGCGCGTCATCCCGGGTAAACAGGCCACTATTGACATGGCCCAGCGCAATCACGCAGGCACCCGTGAGGGTAGCGACATCGATGACGGCTGCCGGCTTGAATCGCTCGGCATATGTGAGCGCGTCGCAGAGGATCAGGCGGCCTTCCGCGTCGGTGTTCAGCACCTCGATGGTTTGGCCCGACATGCTGGTGATGATGTCGCCCGGTTTGACAGCTGAGCCGCTGGGCAGGTTTTCGCAGCTGGGGATGACGCCGATGACTTCGCGGGGGAGGTCGAGTTGGGCGACCGCGCGCAGGGTGCCCAGTACGCTGGCGGCCCCGCACATGTCGAATTTCATTTCGTCCATGGCTGGGCCGGGCTTCAGGGAAATCCCCCCAGCATCAAACGTGATGCCTTTGCCAACCAGCACAATGGGTGGCGCCTTGCGAGCGGCTGCCTGGCTGGGAGTGTGGCGCAATACGATGAAAGCAGGTGGCTGGGCAGACCCGCGGGCCACCGACAAAAATGAGCCCATGTTCAAGGCCTCGATTTTTTTCTGGTCGAGGACCTCCGCCTTGAGCGTCTTGAACTGTTTGGCGAGATCGCGGGCGGTTTGGCCCAGGTAGCTGGGGGTGCAGACGTTGGGTGGCAGATCGCCCAGCAGGCGGGCCAGATTGATGCCGGATCCGATGGCTGCGCCCTGCGCCATGCCTTCTTTGGCATGGGTGGTCTGGTTGCGGGCCACGTGCAGGGTGAGGCTTCTGAGCTTGATGGCCGGCTTTGCGTGGCTGAAGGTTTCGTCGTAACGATACACCGCCGTGCAAAATGCACTGGCACACAGGCGTGCCAATGTGGTGGGGCTGGCATCGGGACATTTAAGCGAGCACAGCGTAGAGAAGGCAGTGCTGACATTGGCCTTGACGCAATAATGGGCAAATGCCAGGTGTGCCTGGTGCAGGGTGGCAGCATTCAGGGTGTCCTGGGCGCCGAGTCCGAGTAAAATGACCCGGCTGGCGGCAATGCCTGCCGGCGCGTGCAGGCACAAGACACTGCCGGGGCTGGCATCAAACTCGGACTGCACCACCGAGCGGATGGCGCCTTTGCTGGCCTGATCAAGAATATCTGCAGCAGGGCTGAGAATGCCATCTTTAAATACCCCAACGGCCAGGGCCTGAGTTTTTACAGAGGGCAGGGAGGTCGAGGTGCTTGTGCTAAATTCCATTCGTTTTTCCTTTACTCCAGCGGCGTGTATCCGGCGTCGGGTGAAGCTTCCCACCCAATCCAACGGCTCATTATTCCGCATTTTCCCATGACATTGTTCAAGCGCGCTGTTTTTGCCGAGATTACCAGCCATGCCGGTATTGTGTTTTCCACGTTGCTGGTGGTCTGGCTCAGTGTGCTGATCGTCCGGCTGCTGGGTGATGCCGCCGCTGGCGATATCGGCGCCAATGTCGTGCTTGGGCTGGCTGCGTTTTCCAGTATTACGGCCTTGCCCGTGATTTTATCGGTGGCCCTGTTTGTGGCGGTGCTCACCACTGTCACGCGCAGCTACCGTGAATCCGAAATGCCGGTCTGGTTTGCCAGCGGCCTGTCACTTACCGATTGGCTGCGCCCCATCATGTGGTTTGCAGTGCCTGTGGCCCTGGTGGTGGCTGCGCTCACGCTGTCTGCGTCGCCCTGGGCCTATGGCCAGATTTCCGAGTACCGTCAGCGCTTCGAGCAGCGCTCTGATCTTTCCAAGGTTACTGCCGGTCAATTCATCGAAACCGATGACGGGAAGCGTGTGTTTTTTGCCGAGTCACCCACGCGCTCGGGCGATGAGCTGGGCCGGGTGATGGCACGCGTCATCGAGCCCGATTGGCTCAGCATAGTTACCGCTGACAGCGCTGCCATCCGCACAGAAGCCAATGGCGACCGCTTTCTTGTACTGGGGCCTGGCCATCGCTACGATCTCAAGCCCGGAACCCCCGAGTTACGGCTGCTGGACTTCGATAAATACGGGGTGCGCATCGAAAGCCGTACAGACCCGGGTGCCCTGGAAGCAGCCAAACAAAGAGCGTTGCAGGAAATCAAGGCGCGGCCCACGATTGATCTGTTCCTGCGCCCCGACAACGAGGCATTGTCGCAGTTGATGTGGCGTCTGGCGCTACCCATTGCGGTGCTTAACCTTGCCCTGATTGCCTTGCCGCTGGGGGCAGTCAACCCGCGGCTGGGGCGCTCCGGCGATCTCCTTTTGGCGGGCTTGCTGGCCTTGCTCTACATGAATCTCATCAACCTGTCGCGCGGCTGGATTATCAATGGGGTTCTACCGTTTTGGCTGGGTGTCTGGCTGGTGCATGCTTTGTTTCTGTCTCTGGGGCTGGGTCTGTTATGGCGTCGGATCCGGATCCCAAAGCCCCGACGGCAGGGGGTGCGACCGCGGGCGTGACAGTGCCCGGCCTGGCCTTGCGTCGCGCAGGCGCAGGGCTGTCCGGGTTGGCTTGTGCAGAGGCATAGGGCCCTGGCGTGCGCAGGATCCGGTTGTCGCCCTGCAATAGGCCGGCATTCAGCTGAAGGGCTTGTTTAAGGTATTCCCACAGTGCCGTGACGCGCCGGGTTTTGCGCAAATCTTCGTGGCAGTACATCCAGAAACTGCGATTGACCACAATATCTGCGGGCAGCACCGGGATCAGCGCGGTATCGCGGGCCGCCAGAAAGCAGGGCAGCACTGCCAGGGCATGCCCTGCCAGGGTGGCCTGATACTGTGCCAGGACACTGGTGCTGCGAAACACCACATTGGCGGTTGGCACCAGTTCGTCCAGATAGCGCAGGCGGTCGCTGAACAGCAACTCATCCACATATCCAATAAACAGGTGCCGGGCGAGATCTTGCGGGCGGTGGATAGCGGGGTGCTGGTCGAGATACTGTCTGGTGCCGTACAGCCGTAGGGTGTAATCGGCCAGCTTGGTGCATAAATAGGGCCCCCGCTGCGGGCGCTCCAGGGCAATCGCAATGTCGGCCTCCCGCTTGGACAGGCTGATGTCCCGGGGAACCGGCAGAATGTCCAGCGTCATGCCCGGATGCCGGCGTTGAAAATCCACCATCAGGGGTGTCAGGATGGTGCTTCCAAAGCCCTCGGTAGAGCCAATGCGCAGGTGGCCGCTCAGCCCCTGAGCGGAGCCGGACAGCGCCTCTTGGGCCGCCAGCAGTGAGCTTTCAACCTGCTCTGCATAGGCAAAGAATTTCAGACCTTCTTCGGTCAGTGCAAAGCCGCTGGCACGCGACTTCTCGAACAAGGTAAGGCCGAGGTCGTTTTCCAGCCCGCGAATCCGGCGCGTCACGGTGCTGTGGCGCACCCCCAGCCGATGTGCGGCGGCGCTGGCTCTTTGTGTCCGTGCCACTTCCAGAAAATCGCGGATGGCATCCCAATTGGTGATAGATTTCATTGTGCAAATATCGTCAAGCAATGTGCAAATATTTTCCTAGCAATAACTTTTTTACACAACTACACTGAACCGAGAAACAGCGCGGGTGGTGCGATGCTGCTTGCCCGGACGCTGAACAACAGAATTCATCTGATTCACCAGGAGACATTTCATGAGCGATATTCCACGCGTCCCGCTGCTGATCGATGGCAAGCTGGTTCAATCCGAAACCACGCAATGGCGGGACGTCATCGATCCGGCTACCCAAGAAGTGGTGGCCCGGGTGCCATTTGCCACGCCCGCCGAGGTCGAGCGCGCGGTTGCCAATTCCAAAGAAGCTTTCAAGACCTGGCGTCATATCAGTCAGGCCAAACGCCGTCAGATCATGACAGACTTGGCCCGTTTGCTACGCGAAAACACCACTAAAATTGCCGAGGTCCTCTCGCGTGAGCATGGCAAGACCGTGCCTGATGCCGAAGGCGAAGTCGCCCGTGGCCTCGAAGGGGTCGAGCACGCTGTGTCGGCCAACGTGTTGCAACTGGGCGATTACGCCGAAAACGCTGCCACGGGTATCGATGTCTATAACGTGTTGCAACCCCTGGGTGTTTGCGCCGGTATCACGGCCTTCAATTTCCCGGTGATGCTGCCTTGCTGGATGTTCCCGATTGCCGTCACCATGGGCAACACCTTTGTCTACAAGCCCTCCGAGCAAGATCCCACGGCGTCGCTCATGGTGGCCCAGCTGGCCCTCGAGGCCGGCCTGCCTCCCGGTGTGCTCAACGTGGTGCA
Source organism: Castellaniella sp. FW104-7C03 (assembly GCF_040276085.1). Lineage (NCBI taxonomy): Bacteria > Pseudomonadati > Pseudomonadota > Betaproteobacteria > Burkholderiales > Alcaligenaceae > Castellaniella > Castellaniella sp. FW104-7C03. The sequence continues at coordinate 81,436 of NZ_JBELOK010000004.1, read as the reverse complement.
TGGCGGCCCTGACGTGGCCAATGCCTTGTGCGACCACCCGGATATCAAGGCAGTATCCTTTATTGGCTCTACGCGCGTAGGCACCGAAATCTACCGCCGATCGTCCAATTCCGGCAAACGCTGCCAGGCCATGATGGGCGCCAAAAACCATAGCGTCATCATGCCGGACGCTGATCGCGAAGCTGCCCTTAATTCGATGCTGGGCGCCGCCTTTGGCGCAGCCGGCGAGCGCTGCATGGCTATTTCGGTGCTGGTGCTGGTGGGCGAGGCCCAAAAGTGGCTGCCTGATTTTGTCGATCGTGCCAAAAAGCTCAAGGTCAATATCGGTATGGATCGTGCCGCTGATCTTGGTCCGCTGATTTCACCGGCAGCCAAGCAACGTGTCGAGGGACTTATCCAGAAAGGGGTGGACGAAGGCGCTGATCTGGTGCTGGATGGCCGCGGGATCAAAGTATCCGGCTACGAAAAAGGCAACTTTGTGGGCCCCACCATTTTCAGCAAGGTCAAGGCCGGCATGACTATCTACGAAGAAGAAATTTTCGGGCCGGTGCTGTCAGTGGTGTTGGTGGATACACTCGAGGAAGCCGTCGAGTTCATCAATGCCAATCCCAACGGCAATGGCACCTCCATCTTTACACAGGATGGTGGCCATGCGCGCTACTTCCAGAGCAACGTGGATGTCGGCCAGGTGGGCATCAATATTCCCATCCCTGTGCCAGTGGCCTGGTTCAGCTTTACGGGCTCCCGGGCCTCCAAGCTGGGTGATCTGGGCCCCAATGGCCGGCAGTCCATTTATTTCTGGACGCAAACCAAAACCATCACGGCACGTTGGCATGCGCATCCCCAAGACATCAACACCACCATCGCCATGAAATAATCTGGCTTGATCGGTATGCTTGCCGGGCCTGTGTATTGCTTGGATACACAGGCCTGTTTTATTGGGTTTGCTTGGCCCTGGGTGTACCAAACAGTCGATAAGTGGTTATTTTTTTACCTAAGCATATAATAAAAAATAATAAAGACAATGTTTTATATTCCATATAATGGCGCTTCAGATAAGGCCATGACATGAATCTTCAACAGTTCCGTTTTGTCCGGGAAACCATCCGTCGCAACTTCAATCTCACTGAAGCGGCGCGTACGCTGTATACCTCGCAGCCCGGGGTTTCCAAGTCCATCATCGAGTTCGAGGATGAACTGGGCATCAAGATCTTCGAGCGTCATGGCAAACGCCTCAAAGGTCTCACCAAGCCTGGCGTTGCGGTGGCTGCCGTCATCGATCGCATCATGCGCGAAGTAGACAATTTAAAAAAGGTCAGCGACGAGTTTGCCCAGCGCGATGAAGGTGCCCTGGTAATTGCCTGCACTCACACCCAGGCTCGTTATCTGCTGCCCAAGGTGATTCCGGCGTTTCGCAAGCGGTTTCCCAAGGTGCACGTGTCTTTGGCCGAGGGTAACCCTGAGCATCTGGCCAGGCTAGTGCTGCACGAGCAGGCCGACCTCGCCATCGCTACTGAAACCCTGGCGGACACGCCGGGCCTGGTGGCCTTGCCAGTGTATTCCTGGGAGCATACCCTGGTGGTGCCGCCTGATCACCCACTCACCAGCCTCACCTCCAGCGCTGCCCGGCACCTCACGCTCGAGCATCTGGCGCAATACCCTATCGTCACGTACGATCGGGCGTTCTCAGGGCGTCGAGCCATCGATGCCGCGTTCGAAGAAGCGGGTATCGTTCCCGATATCGTGCTCGAGGCCATTGATGCGGATGTCGTCAAAACATACGCCGATATTGGTCTTGGCATTGGCATCATTGCGGGTATGGCATTCGACCCCCGGCGCGACAAGAGCCTGGTGGGGATGCCGGCAGGCCATCTGTTTGGCCAGCACACCACCAGTGTGGCCATCAAACGGGGTGTTTTCCTGCGCGATTACGTCTATGTACTGCTCGAGATGCTTGCACCAGAGCTCACCCGCGATCGGGTTTCAGATGTGATTGCGCCCGTAACCGTCGCTGTTCGCCAGGTCGCCTGATTATCTTCTTTGGCCGCAAGCCGCTGCCGATGCTGGTGGCGGTCTATACCCCCAGGTAGGCGCGCTTAAGCTCGGGATCTTCCAGCAGTTGGGCTGCCGGGCCTTCCTGCACAATCCGGCCTGTTTCCAGCACATAGGCACGGTCTGCGCCCGCCAGGGCCAGATGGATATCCTGTTCTACCAGCAAGATGGTGACCCCCTGTGCACGGATGGCAGCCAAGCTGTCCATCAGTTGGTCCACAATGATGGGGGCCAGCCCCAGGCTCATTTCATCCACCATCAGCAGGCGTGGTTGTGCCATCAGGGCACGTGCCATGGCACACATCTGCTGCTCGCCCCCTGACATGCTGCCTGCCAGTTGCTTGCGGCGCTCGGCCATGCGAGGAAATTGCTGATAAACCTGGTCGAGGTCGTGCTGGATGTCTGCCTTGTTGCTTCTGCGATAGGCGCCCATCAGCAGGTTGTCCTGAACCGACATGCGCGGAAACAGCTGGCGGCCTTCGGGCACCTGCACAATCCCATGGCGGAAGATCTGGTCGGGTGTGCTGCCCTGAACAGGCGTGTCGTGCCAAAGGATCTGGCCGGCGGCACTGGGCAGCAGGCCCGACAGGACGCGCAGCAAGGTGGTTTTGCCTGCGCCATTGCTGCCTACCAAAGCCAGAAACTCGGCCTCCCGTACCTCGAGTGTGATGTCCTGGAGCACCTGAACTAGTCCGTATCCGGCACTGAGGCCCTGGATACGCAGGAGTGGAGTGGCTGCCGTATTCATGTGCGTTTTTTTCCCAGATAGGCTTCAACCACCCGTGTGTCGCTCAGGACGCTATCGGGCGGGCCATCGGCAATTTTTTCGCCATGGTGCAGAACCATGATCCGGTCTGATAGGTTGCGAATGGCTTTGATGACGTGTTCGATGACGATAATGCTGATCCCCGTGTCGCGAACCTTACGGATGATGTCGATCACTTCGTCGATTTCAACCAGGTTCAGGCCCGCCATGACTTCGTCACAGAGCAGGACGCGGGGTTGCATGGCCAGCGCCTTGGCCAGCTCCAGCCGCTTGCGGTCGGGGCCGCCAAGATCTTCGGCACGATGGTCGATGTGTTTGCCCAGGCCGACAAACTGCAGGCATTCGCGGGCGCTTTCTCTGGCCCGTGCCAGGTGGGATTCTCCCTGGCCTCTGCCAAACAGTGCGCCCACGGCCACGTTATCCAGTACCGATAGCCCTGGAAACGGTTGCATGATCTGAAACGTGCGGCCGATGCCTAGCCGCGCCCGGCGAAAGGCCGCCAGGCGGTCGATGCGCCGGCCATCAAACCAGACTTCGCCTTCCGTGGGTTCCAGTGTGCCGCTCAGCAGGCTGATCAGCGTGGTCTTGCCCGCACCATTAGGGCCGATGAATCCCAGGATCTCTCTGGGAGACAAGGTGAAGCTGACGTCGTGCACCGCGACCAGACCCGAGAAACGGCGCGTCAGTTGCCGGGCTTCAAGAATCGGGCTCATATGCGGTTTGTCCGGATGTTGTCGACAAAATAGCGCCAGCCCAGCTTGTGAAAGCGTTGCACCACATCGGCCAGGCCACGCGGCATCAGTACCACGGCCACCACGATCACAATCCCAAAGAAGAGCCCCGCGATGCTGGTGATCTCGCTGGAGAGCAACTCAGAGATGGCGGACAGGATAAACGAGCCGACGATTGGGCCCAGGATGGTGCCGGGGCCTCCAAAAACGGCCATGATGATCATCTTGACGTTAAGCGTGATGTCAAAGGCGCTGGCCGGATCCAGAAACGTAATCCAGTAGGCCTGGATCCCGCCCGCCAGCGCGCTGAATATGCCGGCCAGCACAAAGGCCAGCACCTTGTAGCGTGTTGTGTCCACACCCATCACCACCGCGCCTTCCTCGTTTTCGCGGATGGCGATCAGGCCAAAGCCAAAGCGGCTGCGAGTCAGCCACCACACGGTCAGCGTGGCGGCGACCAGCAGGATCAGGGACAGCTCGTAGAACATACGGTCATCATTGAGCGGCGGCAGCACCAGCCCGATGTTTTGCCCGGCCAGCGGCACATTGGACACAATCGCAGCCATGATCTGGGCCAGTGCCAGTGTGGCGATGGCAAAGTAGTGGCCTTTAAGACGCAGCACCGGGATGCCCAGAAGCACCGCAAAGGCGACTGCCAGCACCACGCCAAAGACCATGCCTGCTGCAAACGGCAATTGCCATTGCACCATGGCAATGCCCACGCCGTACGCACCCAGCCCGAAAAACACCGAATTGCCAAAGGAGGGGTAGCCGGTATAGCCACCGATGATGTTCCAGCCTTGTGCCAGCACCGCCAGCAGCAGGGTGCTGATGCCAAACTGTACCAGTGTGTCGGAGCCGTACCAGGGCAGGGCGGCCAGTGCAATCAGTACCAGCATGATCAGGGGGAGGCGAAGTGTTTTCATGCTGTCTTCCCCAACAGGCCGGTGGGGCGAACAATCAGCACCATTACCAGCACTCCGAAACTGGCCACATCGGCATAAGTGGCGCCGATATACAGCGCGGTCAGGGATTCAATCAGCCCCAGGATCAGCCCGCCGGCAATCACGCCCAGCGGTGTATCCAGGCCACCGATGATGGCGATTGCAAACGACTTTGCGGTCAAGGTGGCGCCGATATATGGGTTGATCTGTGAAACCGTACCGTACAGGCCGCCCGCTGCCCCCGCGAGGGCCAACCCCAGGCCAAACGTCACGGCATACAGGTGCCGGGGTTCAACCCCATACAGCCGGGCTGCCGACAAATTTTGGGCGGTCGCCCGGATCGCCAGGCCCAGCCGCGTCTTGAGCAGGAAATACCACATCAGCAGCGTCAGGACGATAGCCATGACACAGGCACCCAGACGCACAAGCGGGATCGTGATGCCTGAAATGGTGATGTTCTGCCCGGAGTAAACCGGGTTGATGGTGCGAAAATCGGCTGAAAACACCAATTGGGCCAGGTAGGTGAGAACCACCTCCATGCCAAACGTGATCAACAAGGTGTTGAACATGGGGGATCGGACGATGAGATTGAGGATCCCCCGCTGGATGCCGTAGCCCACTCCAAACATCACCAGCGCCGTCAGTGGCAGGCCCAGAAATGGGTCGAGGTGCAGCCACTGGAAGCTGTACCAGGAGATATAGGCGCCCAGCATAATGAAGGCGCCGTGGGATAAATTGACAATATTCAGCACTCCCCATACAAGGGCAAGGCCGAGCGCCACAATGGCGTACAGCCCGCCCTGCAGGATGCCGTTGATCAGGACTTGCAGCAGTAGGTCCAAGGTGTCGGCTCCGGCGTCCTGGAAGGATTAACGCTTTGCCCAGTCTGGCATCGGGTATTGTGGCTGCTTGAGAAACTTCTCGCCGTCAAATACTGCAACAGGCTTGCCGTTTTGTACCTGGATGACGGTTTGATCAAGGTGGATCTGACCGTTGTCGGCAAACTTGATGTGTCCGTACAGGCTTTGGAAGTTGCTGGCGGCCAGCGCGTCGCGCACGGCTTTCGGATCCAGGGAATTGGCTTTTTCAATTGCCTTTACCAGCGCCTCCACATCCGCAACCCCCGAGGCAGCGTGATAGTCGGGTTCGTAGCGATATTGGGCACCCCATGCTTTTGCAAACTGTGCGGCATCGCCGAACCAGTCGTCTTTCAGGGTGGGGCTGGGCAACCAGGCCGTCATGCCAAAGGCGTATTCAGCATCTTTGCCCAGTGCCTTACGGAAATCGTCACTGGGTACGCCCACCGTAAATGAATAAAACTTGGGCGAGACATCCAGGCTCTTGGCCTGCCGGATGAAGTTCAGGATTTCTGTCTCGTGGCCTGCCACCAGCACGGCATCTGCCTGCTTGGACTTGATTTGTGACAGCAAGGTATTGAAATTGCTGGCATTCGAGCTGTAGCGTTCGTCCAGTACCGTGTCTGCACCAGAGGCCTTGAGCAGGGGACGGGTGCCGTTTGCCACCGAGACATCAAAAGAGTCATCTGCGTACAGCAAGGCCACCTTGGTGGGCTGGGGCTTCAGCTGCTTGAACACCTTGATGGTGCTGCTGAAGTAATTGCTGGCTGGTGCCAGCGTGCCAAACACGTATTTGAAATGACGCGCAAAGATCTGATCGGAGGCACCGCCACCCTGTACCATCGGGATCTGGTATTTCTCTGATACAGCGGAGTCTGCCAGGGCAAAGTTGCTGGCGAAGGGGCCAAGCAAAAAGTTGACCTTGTCTTGCGATACAAGCTGGGTATATTGACGCACGCTCAGATTCACATCCGATTGGTTGTCGTAGATTTTCAGGGCCAGCGTGTACTTTTTACCGTTAACCGTCACACCGCCCTTGCGGTTGATCTGGTCAACTGCCAGCTTGTAGGCATCGTTATAGTAGCGGCCTGTATTGGCCACAGGCCCGGTCAGCTGTACAGATGCACCCAGCAAAATTTCGTTGCCAGCTGCCTGGCTGGCTGTGCCGGTTAAACCTAACGCCAGCGCAACGGCTGCACACGATAACGTGTGCCGAAAAATCTTTTTCATGACATCGTCTCCTGTCGGTTTTATGGCCGCTATTCTGCGCGTGTCCTGGTAACAGGTATCTGAACAGGGGCTGACAGTGGACTGAATCTTGCCTCGCAGCGCGTGTCCTCAAAAACCAATTGCGTTTATAAATAAGAATGATTATTATTTGAGTTATCCAAATATGGATGATGGCACTCACTTCCGGGTAGCCATGTTCTTGCTTCAGGGATCATGTCATGGATCAGTCTCAAGTCAAGGCTTTGGTGGTGGGTGCAGACCGTCTGGGCAATATTCCGGATCTGCTTCGAGACCACAATATTGCTGTTCGTCATCACATCAGTGGTCGCGATCCCGCACACCAAAAGAAGTCGGCTTCTTTGCCTTCAGGTACAGATCTGGTGATTTTGCTGACTGACTTTTTGGGCCATAACGTCATGAAGACGTTTCGCGCGGCTGCGCAACGGGCAGGTGTCCGGGTACTGGCATGCCGCCGGTCGGTGTGCAGCATGCAGCAGGCATTGGATCAGTCGGGCTACTGCAAGACGTGTCCCTTGCGCGCGCAGCCGGGTACGGCGCGTGCGCCGCTGCACCTGAATTGAATCAGGCCACCGCAAGGGTGGCCTGGCATATAGCAGGTAGTTTTCTGGTTTAGCGCTGTGCGGTTTCTGGCAGATTTTGCAGGCGGCGCGCGCCGTTGTAGCGCTTGCGCCAGTAGGCGATGTCCATGCTTTCGACACGGATGGACGCCCCGCTGCGCGGTGCGTGCACAAACTTGTGATCGCCCAGGTAGATGCCTACATGTGAAAACCGATGCCCCAGGGTATTGAAGAAAACAAGGTCTCCGCGGCGAAGCTCGCTGCGGTTGACGGAGATGCCTTCTTGCGCCTGGCTGCGAGCAGTGCGGGGCAGTTTCAGGCCCAGTGATTTTTCGGCCGCATAAGCCACCAGCCCGCTGCAGTCAAAGCCTTCGCCGGGCGCGTCGCCCCCATAACGGTATTTCACCCCGAGAAATTTCATCGCGGTGCTGGCCAGTGTCTTGGGAGATGGGGTGGTGGTAGACCCCGATTGTGGGTAGTTGATTGCCAGGTTGTCCTGGCTGTGGAGCCATGCGCCGAGGGGGTCTGACTGCGTGCTGAGCAGATAGCTGTCGCGCAGCAGATGGTTGGAATTGGCTTGGGCTGTTTGTTGGAGCTGTGTGGCGCAACCGGCCAGCACAGCAAGCCCTGCACAAAATGCCAACTTGGTGAAGCGGGAGATCCAGGGGCTAGAAAATATGGAAGATCGGGAATGAGGCGGCGGCATGGGCGGATGGATTCTTGCTGCGGTGTACGGCATAAAAGCCAGGTATCACCGGGGTTAAAAAAGTGCCCGCCCTGCGGGCGATCCACCGATTCTAATAGATGGTGACGTCAGGGTAAAGCTGTTCTTCTGACCAGACTGTGTTTCCTGTCAGTATCCCTGTTAGATATCCAGGAACATTGCCGGCCCAGCCAGCCGGGCATCCAGCCAGCCCCGCAGTGCATTCGAGACGCGCAGGGCAGGCGCCGTGTGCATGTCGTGCAGGCTTAGCCGGGCCTCGCTGACATGGCTATCGTTTAGCAGCGATTGGCGCATTACTCCCGGCAGCAGCCCTTCGGTAACAGGGGGGGTCAGCCAGCGTCCTTGCGAGTCCTGGACATATATCGTACTGCGGCTGCCTTCACACAGGTGGCCGGATTGGTTGACAAAGATGAGGTCGAAGCAGCTTGGGTGCTGTTGCAGCCAGTGTTGTCCCGCCTGGTACCACGGCCGAAACGTTGTCTTGTGGCGCAACCAAGAGTTGGAGGCGTCCAGACAATGCACGGCCGGATCCGCAGTGGAAGATGGAGCGTTACCCTGAGACAGGACGTCGCAGGCCAGGGCAATGGTCACCGGGCTGGGGGTTTCCGGTAATTCAGCGGCTGTCAGCTGTACTTCTCCGTTTTGCGCAAGCAGCAGGCGCACTCGCCACGACTGGCCCACCGCAGTGGCGTCTGGGACGTTTGGTGCGGGGTGCTGCCGGCTTGCATCGGACAGGGTTTTCTGGATGCACGCCAGTACCTTGGCATCCAGTGCCTGCGCGTCGGCTTTGTACCCCAGGCTGGCCGCCGACGCCAACAGGCGTGAGCGGTGCAAGGGCCACAGGGCAATACGGCCCGCATGCAACCGCATGGTTTCGATGAGCTCAGGTGTGCTGTTTGGTGTTAGATGCAAAACATCAGGCATGAAGAATCCTCGCTTTCCAGAGGCATTCCTGCCATTCTTCCTGGGCGTCCGAATCCGCCACAATTCCGCCCCCAACGCCAAATTGTGCCTGATCCTCCCGGATTTCCAGTGTTCGGATGGCCACATTCAGGGAAAAATCCCCGTTGGGTGCCAGCCAGCCCACACTGCCACAGTAGATGCCCCGCTTACGTTGCTCCAGCTGGCGAATGGCCTGCATCGCGGCAATTTTTGGGGCGCCGGTGACTGATCCACACGGAAACAGTGCGTGAATCACATCTGCCAGCGTAGCTTGCGGGGCTTCTGCCTGGATGGTGGAGGTCATGGTCCAGACAGACGGGTAGCCTTCAAGCTGACACAGCTTGCTTACCTTCACGCTGCCGGGCGTCGCAATGCGTCCCAGATCATTGCGCAGCAAATCCACGATCATGATGTTTTCTGCGCGATTCTTGGCGCTGTGCAAGAGCTCATTTGCCAGGGCCTGATCGCGCACCGGATCCGGGTCGCGTGGCGCAGTGCCTTTCATGGGGCGTGTCACCAGGCGGTCCCCGTGTCTGGCGACAAACAGTTCGGGCGAAAGTGAAACGATCCAGCGCGATTCGTCCTGGATGCAGGCTGCGTAGGCCACTGGATGCCGATCCAGCAATTGTCGATAGATCTCGTCTGGTGTCCTGTGGAGAGGGCAGTCCAGTGTCAGGGCCAATGTGTAGTTCACCTGATAGTAGTCCCCGCGCGCAATACCGTCCCGAATGGTGTCCACTGCCTGCTGGTGGGCGGCCTGGGAGATCGTGGGAGTCGTGCGCAAGGCCGTATCGGGATTATCTGGTGTGACAGGTGTATCCGCGGCCGGTGGCAGGTCTGGCTTGGCGGGTGGTTCGTCACTGTGCTCGCTGGCTCGTGCAAAAATCAGGGCAGTCAGGCGAGGGGTATCGCTTGTCGTGTCTTTGTCCGGGCGTGCCGAGGAAGCATCCAGCCATTCGCCCAGCTCGTAGTCCAGTAACAGGGCCACCCAGTAGCCCTGCTGACGGGCTTGTTCGATGGCCGCCCAGGCAGCGGGCAGATCCGCCGGCCGGTGCACGGCAATCCGGCCTTGCAACTGATGTAAGGCCAGGCGCCAGCCGGTGAGACGGTTTTCAAACACACACACTGGGGTGTTGTTGCAGGGCGCTGCCAGATCTTTGGGTGTTGTCATGCCGGATGTGCGTTGCGCTGTAGAAACTCGGCCAAAATCTGCCCGGTGTGGGTGGTTGTGTCGGCCAGTGCCTCGGGGCTGCCCTGTGCAACAACCTGCCCGCCCTGATCCCCCCCCTCGGGGCCCAGGTCGATGATCCAGTCGGCTTCGGCAATGATGTCCAGGTTGTGCTCGATCACCACCACCGAGTGGCCTGCTTCAACCAGGCGATGCAGCACGCGGATCAATTTTTCCACATCGGCGGTAGACAGGCCGACGGTGGGCTCGTCAAGGACATACAGGGTGTGCGGGGCCCGGGATGCGCGGCCGGTGTGCAGCAGGCCTTCATCCAGGTGGGCTTTGGTGAGTTCCGTGACCAGCTTGATGCGCTGGGCTTCACCGCCCGAGAGTGTGGGAGATGGCTGCCCCAGCGTGAGATAACCCAACCCTACATCCTGCATCAGCCGCAGGGCTCGCGATATCTTGCGGTGTGCCGCAAAATGGCCGATGGCGTCATCCACTTCCATCCGTAGAACATCCCCTGCGCTGCGGCTGTTCCATTGGACGTCCAGGGTTTCCTGGCTGAATCGTGCGCCGTGGCAGGCTTCGCAGGGTACCTTGACGTCTGGCAAAAAGCTCATCTCGATGGTGCGCATGCCTTGGCCTTCGCACTCGGGGCAACGGCCATCGCCGGTATTGAATGAAAACCGCGAGCGTGTCCAGCCACGCAGCTTGGATTCGCGCGTGCTGGCGTATAACGTGCGGATGTCGTCCCAAAAGCCCACATAGGTGGCGGGGCAGGAGCGGGGTGTCTTGCCGATGGGCGTCTGATCGACTTCGAGGACGCGATCGATGGCGTCCCAGCCATGGATATCCCGGCAGCCCTGCCAGGGTACGGACAGGCGGCTGTTGATGCGGCGGCTGAGGTTGTCCAGAAGCACTTCGCGAGCCAGTGTCGATTTGCCCGAGCCGGATACCCCCGTAACGACGGTCAGACGGCCCAGGGGCACGCGGGCGCTGGCGTGCTGCAGGTTGTGCAGGCTGGCCTCGATGATCTCGATGGCCGGCGTCTCCGCATCGACAGGGCGCCGCACGCCCATGGGATGTTGCAGCGGATGGCGCAGGTACCGGCCCGTGAGTGAAGCCGGGTTGTGTGCAATGTCTTCGACAGTGCCCTGGGCCACGACCATGCCTCCGCGCACCCCCGCACCTGGGCCGATGTCGATCACGTGCTCGGCCCGACGAATGGTTTCTTCGTCGTGCTCAACCACCACCAGCGTGTTGCCGTTGCCTTCCAGCCGACCTAGGGCCTCCAGCAAGATGCGGTTATCCCGCGGGTGCAGGCCGATGGTGGGTTCGTCCAGCACGTAGCACACGCCCTGCAGGTTGGAGCCCAGCTGGGCCGCCAGGCGAATCCGCTGAGCCTCACCACCCGAGAGAGTGGGGGCGGCCCGATCCAGTGCCAGATAGCCCAGGCCCACATCCATCATGAAGTTCAGCCGGCCGCGGATTTCGCTGAGAATATCGCGCGCGATTTCGGCCTCGCGCCCCTGGGTGCCCAGACTGGAAAAGAATCGCCGGGCGTCACTGACCGGCAAGGCGGCCAGTTGTGCAATGGAGCGGTCATGCCAGCGAAAGGCCAGTGCCACCGGATTGAGGCGCTGGCCATGGCAGGCAGGGCATTCGGTGGCTGTATCGTCTGCAGGGGCTTCCAGCCAGGCGGATTCTTCGCCCGTTTGTTCTTCGGTAAACCCGGCCAGCATCTGCCCGGTGCCGAAACATTCCGGGCACCAGCCATGGCGGGAGTTATATGAAAACAGCCGTGGATCGGGCTCGGGGAAACTGGTGCCGCAACTGGGGCACGCACGTTTAATGGAGAACGTCAGTTGTCGGGGGTTGGCTGCCAACCCTGCTGCCCGGCGCTCAGCCAGCGTATTGGGCTCCGGCGCAGTCAGGCCGGCCAGCACCCGGAAGGTGCCGTGTCCCAATGTCAGTGCCGCCTGCACCGCCTCGCGCAGACTGCTCTCGTCGCGCACATCCACGATCAGGTCGCGAACCGGAAGCTCGATGGTGTGCTCCTGGTAGCGATCCAGTCGTGGCCAGGGGCTGACCGGTATGAATTGGCCATCCACCCGCAAGTGCGAGTAACCATGTGAGGCCGCCCATTTGGCCAGATCGGTGTAATACCCTTTGCGGGCCACCACCAGCGGCGCCAGCAGACCCAGATGCTCGCCGGCGTGGTCGCGGAGTAGTTGCGCGACAATTTGCCCGGGTGTCTGCGGGGCCACCGGCACATGGCAATCCGGGCACATCTGCGTCCCTAATCGCACATACAGCAGGCGCAGAAAATGGTGGATCTCCGTCATGGTGGCAACTGTGGACTTGCGCCCGCCACGGCTGGTGCGCTGCTCGATAGCCACGGTGGGCGGGATGCCATAGATGGCATCAACGTCCGGTTTGCCTGCGGGCTGGACAATGGCCCTGGCATATGCGTTAAGCGATTCGAGGTAACGGCGCTGGCCTTCGTTGAAAAGGATGTCAAAGGCCAATGTGGATTTGCCCGAGCCCGATACACCAGTAATCACGGTAAAGGCCTGGCGGGGGATGTGAACGTCGATCCCCTTTAGATTGTGCTCGCGCGCATTGACAATGTGGATGTCCGGGCTGGCGGGGTCTTGCCGTCGTGCGGGTGAGGGCTCGGCCAGGGAGAGGCGGGGGGCATCCAGCTGACGCATGTAATCCGCCAGGGCTTGCCCGGTGTAAGAATCGGCGTGCTGCATCAGCGCCTCTGGTGTGCCTTCAGCCAGTAGCTGCCCGCCCTGATCGCCCCCTTCGGGGCCCAGGTCGATCACCCAGTCGGCCGCGCGGATCACGTCCAGGTTGTGTTCGATGATCAGCAAGGAGTGGCCGGCGGCCAGCAGTTTGCGAAATGCGCGCATCAGGCGGGCGATGTCATCGAAGTGCAAGCCGGTGGTGGGCTCATCAAACAGCAGCAGGCTGCCCTTGAGCATGCCTTGCGGTGCCCGGGATTTCGCCGCCGTGGCCAGATGACCGGCCAGCTTCAGGCGTTGGGCTTCACCCCCCGAAAGCGTGGGTACCGGTTGGCCCAGGCGGACGTACTCCAGCCCGACATCAGCCAGAGGGGCCAGCCCCCACTGCACATCTCGCAAACCCTTGAAAAACAGCAGCGCTTCGCTCACTGTCATGTCCAGCACTTCGTCGATGGATGCAGTGCGGCCCAGGTGCTCAAGACGCACCTCAAGAATCTGTGGACGGAAGCGCCGGCCATTGCAGTCGGGGCAGCGCAAATACACGTCAGACAGAAACTGCATCTCGACGTGTTCAAAACCTGTGCCGCCGCAACCGGGGCAACGGCCATCGCCCGTGTTGAAGCTGAAGGTACCGGGGGTGTAGCCACGTTCGCGGGCCATCTCTGTGCCTGCAAACAGTTTGCGGATGGCGTCAAATGCGCCGACATAGCTGGCTGGATTGGAGCGGGCCGTGCGGCCGATCGGTGTCTGGTCGACCATCACCACGTCAGCGATCTGCTCGGCGCCCAGCAGTGCATCGTAAGCCCCGGGGGCTTCGGTGGGGCGGCCCAGCCGCTTGAGCAGTGCTGGGTAAAGCACTTGTTGCACCAGCGTGGACTTGCCTGACCCCGAAACCCCGGTGAGGCATACCAGGCGGCCCAGCGGGATGGCAATATCCAGGTGTTTGAGGTTATGGGCCTGTACGCCTTGCAGCAACAGGCGCGGGGTGTTGTTGGCTACGGGCATGGGGCGCGGAGCTTCGATGCGCAGCCGCCCGCTGAAGTAATCTCCCGTCAGGGTGTGGGATTCACACAGCTGCGTCGGTGTGCCGTCAAAGACGATCTCCCCGCCGCGCTCGCCCGGGCCTGGCCCGATGTCCAGAATCCTGTCTGCGGCCACCATCACTTGCGGATCGTGTTCGACCACCACCAGCGTGTTGCCGTGATCACGTAAGCGCTGCATCACCTGCACAATGCGGTGAATATCACGAGGGTGCAGGCCGATGGAGGGTTCGTCGAGCACAAACAGCGTGTTCACCAACGAGGTGCCCAAGGCCGTCGTCAGGTTGATGCGCTGCACCTCGCCGCCCGATAGCGTACGGCTTTGCCGGTCGAGGGAGAGATAACCCAGGCCGACATCGCATAGAAACTTCAGCCGGGTGCGTACTTCATCCAGAAGTTCGGCCAGTGGTTCGTCCAGCAGCTGGCCGAGCTCGATATGTTCAAACCAGTCGCGTACGCGCTCGATGGGCAGCCCCATCAGGTCGTGGATGCCCAGGCCGGGCAAGCCAGCCAGCTGTTGCGCAGACCAATGGGCGTGCACCGGACTGAACCGCGAGTATCCCGGGATGGTCTCAGTGCTTTGGCCCAGCCGCCACAAGGTGGCGTCTGGCTTCAGCCGCGAGCCCTGGCAGCTGGGGCAGGGCGTATAACTGCGATATTTGGATAGCAGTACCCGCACGTGCATGCGATAGGCTTTGGTTTCAAGCCAATCGAAAAAGCGCTGGATCCCGTACCACTGGTGTTTCCATGCAGAGCGGCCGCCTTTCCAGTCGGGGGTGCCGTGGATCACCCAGGATTTTTCTGCAGCGGTAAGGTTCCGCCAGGGTGTGTCCAGCCGGATGCCGGCCTTCTGGGCATAGTGTTCCATCTCCTGCTGGCATTCTTTATAGCTGGCCGTTTGCCAGGGCTTGACGGCCCCGTCTTTCAGGGTGTGGGTTTCATCGGGGATGACCAGGCCGTAATCGATGCCCATCACGCGGCCAAAGCCCTTGCATGCTTCGCAGGCGCCCAGTGGCGAGTTAAACGAAAACGTGCTGGGCAAAGGATTGCTGTACTCGATGTCGCATTGTGCGCAATGCAGCCCGGCACTAAATCGCCAGGCTTCTTCGTGGTCGTCAAACAGCGCATGGATGGTCAGGCGGCCGTTTCCCTGGTGCAGAGCGGTTTCCAGTGCTTCATCCACGCGTTCGGGCTCTGCGTTGCCCAGGCGGAAGCGGTCTTGAATCACCTGCAGGCGGCGGGACAGGCTGGCGGATTTGGGTGTTGCCTGGCCCGCTTCAGCCGTCTGGTCTGCCGCGGCCTGGTATACCCGGGTGTAGCCCTGCTGCTCAAGAAAACCACGTACCTCGTCTTCGGTAAAGTTGCCGGGCACATTAACTGGGAAAGTAACCACCAGACGAGGATCCGCGGCGGCACACAGGGCGTCCAGCTGCGCCCGTATGCTGCCGGGGTTATCGCGCCGCACGGCCTGCGAGCACCGGACGCAGTGCACGTGTCCGGCACGTGCGAACAGCAGTTTCAGGTGGTCATTCAGCTCGGTCATCGTGCCTACGGTGCTGCGCGAGTTGCGCACCGGGTTCACCTGATCGATGGCAATGGCCGGCAGAATGCCTTCGATGCGATCAACCTGTGGCTTGTCCATACGGTCCAGAAACTGCCGCGCATAGGGCGAGAAAGTTTCCACGTATCGGCGTTGCCCCTCTGCATACAGAGTGTCAAAGGCCAGAGATGATTTGCCGGAACCCGAGACCCCGGTGATGACCAGGAGTTCGCCGGTGCGAATGGTGACGTCCAGATTTTTCAGGTTGTTCTGACGGGCGCCAAAAATGCGGATGGGTGCGTTCATTGCGCCATGATAATCCGGCCATGGCACGCATGGGCGGGATACCCCTGATCCGCTAAAACAGGTCTTGCCGGACGCGCAGTTCTGATGCCGGCAGGATGGATTTGTTACCAGATGACGCCCGTCCATCGCCGGCACATGCAAGGTTGAGATGAAGTTTGCTAAAATAGCGTGTTTTGCATTTAGGCTTGCCTTACACCCAGGAGAACTCCATGGCAGAAATCAAACGCACGCGGCGCAATACGCTCGAACGCCGCTGCCTTGGTAAAGCGTTCAAGCGTCTTTTCGTTCGCTCGCCCAAGGGCATCTTCAAGATGCTCGAGAAGGTCAAGCGCGTCTAACTTACGCTTGGCATGCCGTATTGTTTACATACAATTCGGCATCGGGGAAACCACGGACATCCGCGTTCGTGGTTTTTTTTTGCCGGTATCATGAGGCCAAGAAGACAAGAGGAGTTCACCGGCATGGCTGGCTGGCGTCATTTGTTTTCCGTGGTCACTCCCACCTTCAACCGGGCTCACACGCTGGGCCGTGTGTACCGATCGCTCCAAGAGCAGTCATTTCAGGATTTTGAATGGGTGGTGGTTGACGACGGATCTACCGACCAAACTCGTACACTGGTACGGAGTTGGCAACAGGAAGCCAGTTTCCCCATACGTTACGTTTGGCAACCTAATCAACATAAAAAAACAGCTTTCAATCATGGTGTACGAGAAGCCCGTGGCGAATGGCTGGTGGCTATCGACAGCGATGACGAGCTTGACCCCAATGCGCTCTATCAGATGGCGCTGGTGTGGGACCAGATCGCGCCTGGGCTGCGATCTCAGTACGTGGCCATTACGGGCCTGTGTGCGTATGACGACGGCCGCGTTGTGGGAGACATGTACCCGCAGGATGTGATGGATGTCACCTCGCTGGACATGACTTTTCGCCATCATGTGCGTGGCGAAAAATTTGGCTGCCTGCGCACGGATGTGTTGCGGCAATTTCCGTTTCCCGAAGACATTCCTGGGTTTGTCCCCGAAAGCCTGGTGTGGCGTGCCATTGCGCGTGCGGGCTATCTTACCCGCTTCGTCAATCAGGTATTCAGGGTGTATCACGATAGCGCAGACAGCCTGTCGCGCCAGGGGCGGGCGGCAGATGGCAGCCGGCATGCGCTGGGGCTTTGGTTGCTGGCCTACGATACCGTGCAGTGCTGCCTGCCATGGCTACGTTATCAGCCGGGCTCATTTTTGGCGGCAGGAGCCCGCTATACGCGGTTTTCCCTGCACCTGCGTACGCGCGGTGTGGCCCGGCCGCAGGGCCGACGCCTGACACATCCCATATCGTGGCTGCTGGTGGTGCTGATGTGGCCCATAGGGGCTATTCTGTTTGTGCGTGACAAGCTGCGAGAATCCGTCGCCGGTGAAAAACACCCCCTCACCACCTGATCAGTCGTCCTCGTCGTCTGGCAATTGTGGCTCGGACAACTGAAACGGCAGCAACTCCGCGAGATTATCCGACCAACCTGTTTCTTCACCGCTGGCATCTACCTTGATGTAGCGGTTGCCGGTGATGTTGGATAGCTGAATCGCCCATAAAAACTCACAATCCAGCGATTGCCCGTCGCTGAGATCGAGCCCGCCGCAATTGCCGGCAAAACGGGTGCCTGGCCCGCCCACCTGGACATGCGCCAGTTCTTTGGAGGCTTCTTCCGGGCTTAAGGGGATGGCAAACAGGGCCCACTCGAAGCCCTCGTCGGGCTCGGCCACGATCTCGGCAATCACCGGTTTGCCCATGTAGGCACACAGGGCATCTGCCGTGCGGCCCAGTAAGTTGGTTTCGTCAGAATTGAAGGCAAGCATGGAAGCCATGGTGGTTCTCGTGAGGAACAAAGTGCAGATTTCTCCGATTGTACCGGGCGGCCTACAATCAGGGCTTTGTGCGGCCAAATCCCTTGGCTGCAAGCTTTCACGGTGATGCCATGGCGCAGTATGTGTATTCCATGAATCGGGTGGGCAAGATTGTGCCCCCCAAGCGGCAGATTCTCCGCGATATTTCCTTGTCTTTTTTTCCAGGGGCCAAGATTGGCGTCCTGGGTCTTAATGGGTCGGGCAAATCCACCCTGCTGAAAATCATGGCAGGGGTGGATACCGACATCGAAGGCGAAGCCATCCCGATGGCGGGCCTGCAAATCGGTTATCTGCCTCAAGAACCTCAACTGGATCCCGGGCACACGGTGCGTCAGGCGGTTGAAGCGGGTTTGGGCAAGGTATTCCAGGCCCGTCAGCGGCTCGACGAAGTGTATGCAGCCTATGCAGAGCCCGACGCCGATTTCGATGCCCTTGCGGCCGAGCAGGCGGACCTCGAAGCGGTGATTGCGGCGGCAGCCACCAGTGGCAGCGATGATATCGAAACCCAGATGGAGATCGCGGCCGATGCCCTGCGTCTGCCGCCCTGGGACGCCTCGGTGGCCACCTTGTCTGGCGGTGAGAAGCGCCGGGTGGCCTTGTGCCGCCTATTGCTGTCCAAACCCGACATGCTGTTGCTGGACGAGCCCACCAACCACCTGGATGCCGAGTCCGTCGAGTGGCTCGAGGTATTTCTCAGGCAGTTTCCGGGAACGGTGGTGGGTGTTACCCACGATCGCTATTTTCTGGATAACGCGGCCGAGTGGATTCTCGAGCTTGACCGTGGGTATGGGATTCCCTGGAAAGGCAATTACAGTTCCTGGCTCGAGCAAAAGGAAGATCGTCTCAAGCACGAAGAAGCGGCAGAGTCTGCCCGCCAGCGCACCATCCGCAAAGAGCTCGAGTGGGTGCGTCAGAACCCCAGGGGCCGCCAGGCCAAGGCCAAAGCCCGTTTGGCTCGCTTTGAAGAGCTCTCTTCGCACGAATACCAAAAGCGCAACGAAACCCAGGAAATCTTTATTCCGGTGGCCGAGCGCCTGGGTAACGAGGTGATCGAATTTCGTCACGTGTCCAAATCGTTTGGTGATCGCCTGCTGATCGATGATCTCAGCTTCAAGGTACCCGCGGGTGCCATTGTGGGCATTATTGGTCCCAATGGCGCCGGCAAGTCTACGCTGTTCCGGATGCTGGCCGGCCAGCAGGCACCGGATTCCGGTGAAGTCGTGTTGGGTAAAACCGTGCAGCTGGCCTATGTCGATCAGTCGCGCGACTCCCTGCCCGATGATAAAACGGTGTTCGACAGCATCTCGGATGGTGCCGATCTGCTTACCGTGGGGCGCTTCGAGATGCCGGCGCGTGCGTATCTGGGGCGCTTCAACTTCAAGGGGGCCGATCAGAACAAGCAGGTTGGCAAATTGTCTGGTGGTGAAAGAGGGCGGTTGCATCTGGCCAAGACCCTGATTGCCGGTGGCAACGTGTTGCTGCTCGATGAGCCTTCCAACGACCTCGACGTAGAAACGTTGCGGGCGCTCGAGGACGCCTTGCTTGAGTTTGCCGGTTGCGTGATGGTGATCAGCCACGATCGCTGGTTTCTGGATCGTATCGCCACCCATATCCTGGCTTTTGAGGGAGACTCCAAGGTTGTGTTCTTTGACGGCAACTACCAGGAGTACGAAGCAGATAAGCGCCAGCGTCTGGGCGATGATGCCGCGCGTCCGCGGCGCATTCGGTACAAGGCCCTCAAATGAGCAAATCCGTGTCCGGGCACCTGCAATGTCAGGATGCTCTGTTATCTGCGCAATCCAGCGTGCTGCTGATTGTGGACATGCAAGAGAAGCTGCTGCCTGCCATTCATGACACAGAAAACTTGCGCCAACGGGTAGCCCGCCTGGCGCAGGCGGCTCGCCTGCTTGCGGTGCCTGTCTGGGCAACCGAGCACTGGCCTGAAAAAATCGGAGCCACTCACCCGGAACTTTCCCGCCATGTCGATCACATCGTGGCCAAAACGCACTTCAATGCGTGTCGGGAAGTTGCGTTTCTGCAGGATTGGCCCGCTGACAGACCCCGAGTGTTGCTGGCAGGCACAGAAGCACATATCTGCGTGTTACAAACCGGCCTGGGCCTGGCGCGTGCCGGATACCAGCCGGTATTGCTGGTCGATGCGGTGGGCTCCCGGCGAACCCTCGACCACGACACGGCGTGCCAGCGCTGGCAACAGTATGGGCTTGAGATCGCCACCGTCGAAATGACGCTGTACGAATGGCTGGAGACCCCCGCGCATCCCGCTTTCAAGGCGGTGTTGTCGCTGGTCAAATAAACCTTGGCATACGGTGAGCCCGCCTGCTGACGAAACATCTGTAGCGTTGACTCACACCTGTCGGGTGGGCCCTGGGGTATAACACCTACGGGTAATCAACAGTAGGAGAACCTCTATGACCATTCGTACCCTCGGAAAACTCGGTGCAGTTGTGGCCCTGGCCGCAGCCATGGCGGGCTGTTCCTCCTGGGACAGCATGACCCATCGCCAAAAATCCACCGTAACTGGCGCCGGTATTGGTGGTGTCGCGGGGGCTGTGATTACCGGTGGTGGCATTCTAGGCACTGTGGGTGGTGCAGCAATTGGCGGTATTATCGGCGATCAGGTCGGTAAAAACTAACCATACATCTGGTGTCTGCTTTCACTGCAAGCACCAGGCAGGTGACGCCAAAGAGCTCCGGTCGGGGCTCTTTATTTTTGCCCTTGACTTCCGGTGCAATCTCGACTTAAATTCAAACGATCGTTTGAATTAATATCAAAACTGCCGTACCGGGTGTCTGTCGCCTGGCCGGCGACCATCCGGAGACCTGGAGATGCCCGATTACAAAGCTCCTCTGCGCGAATTGCGATTTGTGCGTGATGAGGTTCTAGACTACCCTGCCCACTATCAATCCTTGCCAGGTTGCGAAGACGCCAGCCCGGATATGGTTAAAGCCATTCTCGAAGAAGGCGCCAAATTCTGTGAAGAGGTGCTGGCGCCTTTGAATCAGGTGGGTGATCGCCAAGGGTGCACGTGGTCGGCTGACGGTGTCAAAACCCCCGATGGCTTCAAGCACGCCTATCAGCAGTATGTTGAGGGTGGCTGGCCAGCTTTGTCGCACGATCCGGCCCATGGCGGCCAGGGCCTGCCCGAATCCCTTGGCATGGCCATCAGCGAGCTGATGGGCGAAGCCAACTGGGCATGGGGCATGTACCCGGGCTTGTCGCATGGCGCCATGAACACGCTACAGGCGCACGGTACGGCCGAGCAACAAAAGACCTATCTTGAGCCACTGGTCTCGGGGCAATGGACGGGCACGATGTGCCTGACAGAATCCCATTGCGGAACTGATCTGGGCATGCTGCGCACCCGGGCTGAACCCCAGGCTGATGGTCGCTACCGCATTACCGGCACGAAGATTTTCATTTCAGCCGGCGAACACGACATGGCCGAAAATATCGTCCATATCGTGTTGGCCCGCCTGCCGGATGCACCTGCGGGCACCAAGGGCATTTCGCTGTTTATCGTCCCCAAGTTCTTACCCGATACCGATGGTCAGCCAGGTACCCGCAATGCGGTCAGCTGCGGTGCCATCGAGCACAAGATGGGGATTCACGGCAACGCCACATGTGTGATGAATTTCGACGGTGCCACCGGGTTTCTGATCGGACCGGCCAACAAGGGCCTGAACTGCATGTTTACGTTCATGAACACGGCTCGCCTGGGCACGGCCATCCAGGGGTTGGCCCACGCAGAGGTGGCGTTTCAGGGAGCCCATCGCTATGCCCAGGATCGCTTGCAGATGCGCGCCCTGAGCGGTGCAAAGTTTCCCGATCAGCCCGCTGATCCGATCATCGTCCACCCGGACGTGCGCCGCATGCTGCTGACCATAAAAGCGTTTGCAGAAGGCAACCGTGCCTTGCTGTATTACGCCGCGCAGCAAGTGGATATTGCCCACTACAGTCCGGATGCCGAGCAACGCGAGTTGGCCGAAAAACTGCTGAGCTTTCTCACACCGATCGCCAAGGCCTTCATGACCGAAACCGGTTTTGAAGCGGCCAACCTGGGCGTCCAGGTGTTTGGCGGCCATGGTTATATTGCCGAGCACGGGATGGAGCAAAACGTGCGTGACAGCCGTATCTCGATGCTGTACGAAGGCACCACCGGGATTCAGGCGCTTGACCTGCTGGGGCGTAAAGTGCTGCTTACACAGGGTGAAACCCTGCGTGCGTTTACCAAGGTTGTGCACAAATTTTGCAAGGCCAATAGTGGCAACCGTGCGATCTCCGAATTCGTCAAGCCCCTGGCCGAGCTGAACAAAGAGTGGGGCAGCCTGACCATGAAAATCGGCATGTCGGCCATGACCAACCGCGAAGCAGTGGGGGCGGCATCGGTGGATTACCTGATGTACTCGGGCTATGTCACCTTGGCTTATTTTTGGGCCGATATGGCGCGTGTTGCTGCCGAAAAACTCAAGGCCGGCGAAGGTGACAAGGCGTTTTATCAGGCCAAGCTGCACACGGCACGGTTTTACTTCGAGCGGATCCTGCCGCGCACGCTGGCGCACGCCCAGGCCATGAAGGCAGGGCCAGGTGTTCTGATGGATCTGGCTGCCGAGGATTTTGCCCTAGGCTATTGATCAATCAGGCCCGGGGCTTCCCGGGCCTGGTCTGGCAGTACACTTGCGGCTTTGTGCCTGAGTCGCCCGCATGTTTCTCACTCTGCTGAACATTGTCTTGCCTGTGTTTGCCGTAACCGCAGTGGGTTACGTCTTCGGGCGGCGGCAGGCACGCGCGCCCGACATGACGTTTGTGAATTACGCCAATGTCATGGTGTTTTGTCCGTCCCTGGTGTTTTCGGCATTGCTCGACAACCCGGTGAATCTCCTTCAGGGCTGGCCTCTGGTGGCTGCGGGGATCCTGATCATTCTGGTGCCTGGGATCTTGCTGGCACTGGTGCCCCAGGCGGGTGAATCCCGTGCGGCGTTTCTGGTGCCGGGGATGTTTCGCAATACGGGCAATATTGGCATCCCCCTGATGATGCTGGCCTATGGCAGGGATTTGCTCGGCGATATCGTCGTGCTGTTTGTCCTGTCCAATCTACTGCATTTCTCTTTGGGGCTGTTTTTGTTGTCCCGTGGCAGCAATCGGTGGCTTTGGCTGAAAAACCCCAATGTATGGGCCGCATTTTTTGGTGTCTTGTTGGCGCCTTATCGTCAGTGGATCCCGTCCTTTGTGATGACTACTGTCGAGCTGATCGGCCAGATTGCCATCCCTTTGATGCTGTTTGGGCTTGGGGTGCGCCTGGCTCAGGATCGGATTGATCAGCTTGGCCTGGCCTTGCGCATCAACCTGCTGTATTTGCTGGCTGGAGCCCTGACGCTGCCCCTGGTGCTGTGGCTGCTGCCACTGACCCCCGAGTGGTCGCGGATGGTGGCCCTGTCGGTGATGCTGCCACCTGCAGTACTCAACTATCTTTTGTGCGAACAGTACCGTGTTCAGCCCAGAACAGTGGCCAGCGTGGTGCTGCTGGGCAATCTGATCTCGGTCGCCACGATCCCTCTGGTGGTGTGGGCCACGCTGATCTGGCTTTAATTGGCTGAGAGTGGCCTGGCAAGCACAAGGCCCGCGCGGAGGCGGGCCTTGCGGTTGGTATAAGCTGCCTTAGCTGCGGGCGTCTGCCTGAGGCATTTCGATCTTGACTTCGAGGACGTCCAGGGAGTCCTGGCGGTCGAGGTTGACCTTGATGTCGTCAGGGTTGATTTGTACGTATTTTGAAATAACCGCAATCAGTTCTTGCTGCATTTGCTGCATGAAATCAGGGCTGCGGTCGCTGCTGCGCTCGTTGATAAGAATGAGCTGCAGGCGGTTCTTGGCGATACTGGCAGAGGTCTTTTTTTGGCCGCGCAGGAAATCGAAAATCGACATGCTTATTTACCCCTGAAAAGCCGCTTGAACAGACCAGGTTTTTCGTAGTCGACAAAACGCAATGGCTTGTCTTCGCCCAGATAGCGCGCGACGACGTCCTGATAGGCCTGGGCCACGTCGGATTCGTTTTTGTGGATGGCGGGCACGCCTTCGTTGGAGGCTTGCAGCACGATCTCGGACTCGGGGATGACGCCGATCAGGCGGATCCGCAGGATGTCTTCGATGTCGCCCAGCGACAGCATTTCGCCGTCGGCCACGCGCTTGGCGTTGTAGCGGGTAAGCAGCAAGTGCTCTTTGATGGGCTCTTCGCCTTTCTCGGCGCGCCGGGATTTTGCCGAGAGAATCCCCAGGATGCGGTCGGAGTCGCGCACCGAAGAGACCTCGGGGTTGGTAACCACCAATGCGTCATCTGCAAAATACGAGGCCATCACTGCCCCGGTTTCGATACCGGCGGGAGAATCGCAGACAATGTATTCGAAATCCATGGCCTGGAGATCGTCGAGCACTTTTTCGACGCCCTCGCGGGTAAGCGCGTCTTTGTCTCGCGTTTGTGAGGCCGGGAGGATATACAGCGTATCAACTTGCTTGTCGCGAATCAGTGCCTGGTTCAGTGTGGCTTCACCCTGGATGACATTGACGAAGTCGTAGACGACCCGGCGTTCGCAGCCCATGATGAGATCCAGGTTACGCAAGCCGACGTCGAAGTCGATAACCACGGTTTTGTGTCCCCGCATGGCGAGGCCGGCGGAGAAGCTGGCACTGGAAGTGGTTTTACCCACACCGCCCTTGCCGGAAGTGACTACAACGATGCGCGCCATGGTGTCGGTATTCCCCTGTGTTCAAAATTCATGACATCGTAAAGCAAAATGTCGTTGAGGTTGTGTCGTGGCCGCCAGTGAGAGGTATCACCGTGTGACCAAAGATGCATCAGAGTGTACGGATGCGCAATGTATCGCCATCCAGTGCCACTTGTGCCGCCTGATTATGCAATGAGTCGGGCAGCCGTGTCTCGACCACCCGGTAAACCCCGGCGATGGCCAGCAGCTCGGGATCGAGTTGTGTGGTGAGAATCATGGCGTCGGTCCGGCCTTGTGCCCCTGCGATCGCCTTGCCGCGTAGCGGCCCGTACACATGGATATGGCCGTCGGCAATGACTTCCGCGCCCTGGCTGACCACCCCCATGACGATGAGGTCGCCCCCTCGTGCGTAAATACGCTGACCTGAACGCAAGGGGTGGCGGATCACCATGGTGGGCGCAGCAACAGATGGTGTGTTTGCCGGTTCGGGGCTGGGGGCGATGTCCGCCGGGTTGGCTGCCTTGGCCTGTGTCGGTGTGGCCTCAGCCTCGGGTGTGGGGGGTGATTCTGTTGTGTTACCAGTGGCTGAACTTGCCCGGCTGGCGGAAGCGTCCAGGAGCGGCAGGCCCGCTTTCAGGGCCGAGGCGGCGATGTCGTCGCTGCCCTGAACCCCGATGGGATAGAGCTGGTGCTTGCGCATGGCTGACACCAGGGCTTTCCAGTCGGGTGCCTGATCCAGACCCTGGGCATCCAGGATGATGGCTTCGTTTTCGTAGAAACCGGCGCTTTGCTGCATGCGCTGCTGAAGCGCTTGCAGCAAAGCCTTGGTGTCGGGCGTGTGCAGCACTGCACGCAAGGTGTAGAGCGTGGCACTTTTGAAGTCGAGGGCTTCAGAACGATTGGCCATGGGCGTTTATACCCAGGTGTCGCGCAGGGTGACTGCACGATTGATGACCGGATGCTCGGGTGAGGAGTCGTGGCGGTCGGCCACAAAGTAACCCAGGCGCTCGAATTGCCAGCTGGTACCGGCTTCTGTGTTGGTGCCGGGCTCCAGCCAGCCGTGCACGACGCGGCAGGACTCCGGGTTGAGTGCTTGCAGGAAGTCCTGGTCGCCGCGATCGGGATGGGCGTCGCGAAACAGGCGGTCGTACAGGCGGATTTCGGCCGGGATGGCGTGTGCGGCGCTGATCCAGGTGATGGCACCCTTGACCTTGACCGAATCGGCCCCCGGTGTGCCGCTGCGCGTGTCGGGCAGGTATTCGCACTGCACCTCGGTGACCACGCCGTTGGCATCTTTAACGCAGCCGGTGCAGCGCACCACGTAGCCGTATTTGAGACGGACGAGATTACCCGGAAAGAGCCGGAAGTATTTTTTTGGTGGGTCTTCGCGGAAATCGTCGCGTTCGATCCAGAGCTCGCGGCTGAGCGGAAACTGGCGTGAGCCGGCCTCTGGCTGGTGCGGGTTGATGGGCGCGGAGCAGGGCTCGATGTGGTCTTCGGGGAAATTGGTGATGATCAATTTGAGGGGATCGAGCACCGCCACGGCGCGCGCGGCAACCGGATCGAGATCGTCGCGCAGGGCTTGCTCGAGCACGCTGTAATCAATGCGTGAATCGGATTTGGAGACACCCAGGCGCTCGCAGAACAGACGGATGGCACCCGGTGTATAACCGCGCCGACGCAGGCCCGCCAGGGTTGGCAGGCGAGGGTCGTCCCAGCCGTTGACATGGCCTTCGGTAACCAGCTGGCGCAGCTTGCGCTTGCTGGTGACCACGTAGCTGAGGTTCAGGCGCGAAAACTCGTGTTGATGGGGCAGCGGCTCTGCCAATTGGCCGAGTTCGGCCAGGCGGTTGAGAATCCAGTCGTAAAAAGGACGTTGATCTTCGAACTCGAGCGTGCAGATGCTGTGCGTGATGCCCTCGAGGGCGTCTTCTACGGGGTGCGCCCACGCGTACATCGGGTAAATGCACCAGGTGTCACCTGTGCGGTGATGGCTGGCATGGCGGATGCGGTACAGGACGGGGTCTCGCAAATTGATATTGGGCGAAGCCATATCGATGCGTGCCCGCAGGGCCATCTGACCATCGGGAAACTTGCCGGCCCGCATGTCGCGCAGCAACGCCAGGGACTCTGCGGCAGGGCGGTCGCGCCAGGGTGAGTTGGTGCCTGGCTCGGTGAGCGTCCCCCGGGTAGCCCGCATGTCGTCGGCTGACTGCTCGTCGACGTAGGCGTGGCCTGCCTGAACAAGCGCTTCGGCAAAGCCGTACAGAGTTTCGAAGTAGTCGCTGGCGAAATATTGGTGAGATGTGCCGTTATTGACCCAATCGAACCCCAACCAGCGTACCATCTCGATGATGGCGTGGACGTACTCGTCCTCTTCTTTCTCGGGGTTGGTGTCGTCAAAGCGCAGGTGGCAAACACCGGCGTAATCGTGGGCCAAGCCAAAATTAAGGCAGATGCTTTTGGCGTGGCCGATATGCAGATAGCCATTGGGCTCGGGCGGGAAACGCGTTCGGATCCGGGCAGTATCGGGGGCTGCGGCCAGGCGGGCTTGCGCATCGCACGGCGGCGGCGCCCAGTGCCGTCCGTGGTAGCGACCAGATTTCAGGTCGTTATCAATAATAGTGCGCAAAAAATTGGAAACAGGCGCGACGTCGGTGGTCATACAATCCGCTGCATAATAAACTAGCGCACATTATGACTCAAACCGCATGGGTTCTGTCGCTTACCCAGTTCTATTTGGGCCTGGGGTTCATGTTGTTCTTCCTGGCGCTAGAGCTCGGGTTGGCGTGGGTGCTGTTCGTCCTGCGCGTACAGGCACGCCGAAAAAACGCCGCATTGCTGGCGTACCGCTTCTGGGTGCGCATTTACGCGCTGGCCCTGATTGTCGGGTTTGCCACCAGTTTGCCCTTGCTGCTGCAGCTGGGCACCTTGTGGCCATTGCTGATGGATCGCATGGGTGAGGTCGTCGGGCCATTGGTGGCGCTGGCTGTCCTCACCGCCTTTGTTTTCAAGTCCTGTTTCCTGGGCGCCATGCTTTATGGGCAACGCACTTTATCGGGGGCGGCGCACACCACGGTTGTGGGGATGGTAGCCGTGGGTGCCTCCCTGACCGCGTGGTGGCTGATGGTACTGCTGGCCTGGATGCAACGGCCTGTGGGCACGCTGTCCACAGAAAATCACTATCAGATTACCGATTGGGCGGTGCTGCTGTTTGGCGGTGTGGCCCCCGAGATGTTTGGACTGCTGCTCACCGGCGGCCTGATGCTGGTGGCTGCATTGATGCTGGCCGTTACTGCGCAGCGCACGCGCGCGCGCCCCAGTGACGAAGGCGACCGTACTGTGTTTGCAGGCGCCACCTGGCTGCTGCTGTTGATGATTGTGCTGCAGCTGGCCCTGGCAACCCAGCTGGGACGTCAGCTTTTGCCTGTACAGCCTGCGCGTTTGGCAGCCACTTTGCCACAATGGCAAAGTGGCCCGCCGGTCCGCCCGGCGTTATTTGCCTGGCTGGATGTGCC
This sequence comes from Castellaniella sp. FW104-7C03, assembly GCF_040276085.1. Classification (NCBI taxonomy): domain Bacteria; kingdom Pseudomonadati; phylum Pseudomonadota; class Betaproteobacteria; order Burkholderiales; family Alcaligenaceae; genus Castellaniella; species Castellaniella sp. FW104-7C03. The sequence goes on along the minus strand of NZ_JBELOK010000004.1, from coordinate 53,660 downwards.
GGCCGGTGATAGCCATTGGTCCCTCAAGGGGCCAGCCCTGCCGCAAAGTTTTTTACCACCAGCCACAGAGTCCGGCCCGCCCGCCACCGTCAGCAATCAGGTGTTAACTGGCCTGAACGAGTTGATCGGCGTGAGGCCACCAGTGTGGATTACGTTTGCCTCTTCGCGGCTTGCCCTTGTGTTTACCAGTGTGCTCTTCCTGCTTGCCCTGTGGGCCTTCTGGCTGGCTCGTCGTCTGGGATTCGAGCCCGACAGCCTGTCTGCAGCCAGGCGGAACATGCTGCACACCAGCCTCTGGCTGGCGTTGGCTGTGCAGGTTGCCGGCTGGACCCACCTGCTGATAGGCAGTCTGCCCTATGCTGTCGAAGGTGCTGTCACTTTTCGCCAGATCGGTGCGGCGCAGGATGCCGGCACCTTGTGGGCCATACTGCTTGTGCAACTGGTGGTCTATGCGGCATTGGCGCTGGGCTTTCGTCAGTTGCTGGGCCATACCTTGCGATATGGTGTGGTGCCGGTGGCCCGGCATCGGGGGCGTGCATGATCGATTCTCTCGCAGCCCTGGTGGGGCTGGGCGCACAAGACCCCGCGTTCTGGATGCCTCTGGCCCTGATGGGCATATTCTTTGCCATTTTGGTGGCAGGGGTTGTGCTGGACGGCTTTGACATCGGAGTGGGGTGTCTGTCGCTGGTGGCGCCTGCTGCCCTGCGTCCGCGCATGCTGTCCTTGCTTGGCCCCTGGCGTGATGCCAACGAGTTCTGGCTGTTTCTGGGCCTGGGGCTGTGGGCCGTGGCGTTTCCCTATGGCTGGTCGCAAACCCTGGGACGCTTGTATTTCCCCTTATCGTTGCTGGGCTTGGGGACGATCCTGCGTTCAGTCTGCTTCGAGTGGCGTTTGCGCGCCCCTGCCTACCAGCAGGGCCGCTGGCAGCTGGGCTTTGGTTTGGGTGCCATTCTGGTGGCCTTTTCTCATGGCTATCTGCTGGCCCGGGTTGCCGTGGCTTACGAAACCGGCCCCGGCTATACAGGGTTTGCGGTGTTGATGGGCTTGTGTGCGGTAGCCGCCTACAGCCTTTTGGGGGCCGCCTGGCTGATGATGCGTGAGGCCGGTGAACTCCGTGCCCGGGCTGTTGGCTGGGCACGCCGAAACCTGCGCTGGAGCGCCGTGGGGGCAGTGGGCTTATCGGTGGTGCTGGATTTTTCCAATGCCGGCGTGTTTCTCAAGTGGGGCGATGGCGAACACTGGTCTGCCGTGTTTGTGGTCTGGGGTGGGCTGCTGCTGTGTTTTGTGTTTGCCGACATGATCCTGCAACGCATGATTGCGCAAAGCTACCGGGCGTCAGCCATGCCCTATGTGCTGGTGCTGGTGATCATCACGGTATTGCTGGCTGGCCTCGCGTATAGCTTTTTTCCCTATGTCGTGCTTGATGAGGTCACCCTGTGGGATGCGGCGGCGCCAGTGGCCACTTTGCGGCTTACCCTGTCGGCAACCGTCGTTGCGTTTCCGGTGGCCCTGATTTTCAACCTCTGGGTATATTGGCGCATGGTGGGGCGTTCTCGCGCGCCCATCCCGCCGGATTTTCACCCATGAGCCTCAACTCCCATCGCCTCAATCTGGACACAGGCAGCGTGGTTGCCATGCTGTGCTGGGCGGCACTGGCCGGGGTGGGAGGGGCGCTGGTTACCCTGGCATTTCATGCAGGTATCCATGCCATTCAGCGCATATTTGCCGAGCAACCAGGGCTGATTACCCAGGTAATGGGCAGCCTCGACTGGCGCTTGCAGGTGTTGGTGCCTGCTGTGGGTGGCGTGTGTGCCGGCGGCCTGCTGTTGGCCGCCCAGCGTGTTTCCAACGACCGGCATTCGGGCTACATGGAGGCCGTGGCAATTGGCGATGGCCGCATGTCCCTGGGGCAGGGGCTGTTGCGATCCCTCTCTTCTTTGTGCACCGTTGCCTCCGGCGGCTCAATCGGCCGGGAAGGGGCAATGGTGCACCTCGCGGCGCTCTGGTCGTCAGGGCTGGGCCGCATCCTGAGAATTGACACCGCCCGCCTGCGCTTGCTGGCCGCCTGCGGGGCCGCGGCGGGTGTATCGGCGGCCTACGGAGCACCCTTGGCCGGGGCGGTATTCGTCGGTGAAATCATCCTCGGTTCGATGTCATTTCAAAATTTTGGGCCGCTGCTGGTGGCGGCGGCGTCCTCCAGCCTGGTGATGCATCTATCCGGAGAATACAGCGCCCGCTATCCCATGCCTGATCTGTCTGCGGTGCCGCCAGAACTGTTCTTGCCCTGTCTGGCCCTGGGGGTACTGGCGGGCGTGGGGGCCGCACAGTTTTTGCGCTGCCTGCACGGCTTTAAAACCCTGTTTGCCCGCACGCGTTTGTCCTTGCCCTTACGCCTGGGGCTGGGCGGCCTGCTGCTGGGGGCCTTGCTGACACAGTTGCCGGACATGGCGGGCAACGGTAACCGTGTGGTGCTGTCCTTGCTGCATGACAACTGGGCCTGGCAAACCGTATTACTGATGCTGGTTTGCAAGGTGCTGGCCACTGCATTGACGGCGGGCTCCGGTGCAGTGGGCGGCGTATTTACACCCACTCTGTTTGTTGGCGGGGCTTTCGGAGTGCTTTTTGGACAAATCCTTGGAGATGCCTGGCCGATGCTGGCCGGTCATGGGGCCGTGTTTGCGCTGGTGGGGATGGGCGCGTTTTTGGCTGCGGCCACCAGTGCGCCGTTTATGGCAATCCTGATGATTTTTGAGATGACGCTCAGCTACCAGATGGTGCTGCCCCTGGTGCTGGCCTGCGTAGTTGCGTATTTCGTGTCCAGGGGCCTGGCCCAGGCGGTGATGTATGACGTCACCTTGCACCACGAGGATAATCAGGCCTTGCGTCAGCGCTTGCGTCAGGCACGCCTCGACAGCCTGCTGCGTCCGGCCGAAACCGTTGTCCTTACCAGCTCGCCGGTGCGCGCTGCACAAGAGATGTTTCTGGATTATCCCGTGCGGTACCTGTATGTGGTGGATGAAGCCGGCCACTGGCAGGGGGTCATTGCGCAGCAAGATCTCACCCGTATGATGCTGGGCGAGATCGATGTCGGATCCAAAACCTGTGGCGATGTGCTGCGGCTGGATTTTGTGAAGCCTTTATATCCGGATCTCGATCTGGACGAAGCACAGGCTCAGTTCAGTGCTTTTTCGGGTGAGCGCCTGCCTGTGGTCAGCCGGGATGCTTCCGCGCGCCTTTTGGGCGTGGTTTATAAATCAGACATGCTCGAGCGGTATTCTCAGTTGAAGCGTGCGGTAGACAGCGAAGACGCGTTTGTGCTGTCGCCCCGGCGGCGCCCTTAGCCCCGGCAGTAGGGGTTGGGACACACAAGGCATGGGATATACTGTGGTTTTAAACAGTTTGATGGCCTGTCGCCATCGCCGGTACGCTTTTTTGCACACCCTATCTGATGGCCATACAACCTGATTCCCTGTCGGCACCCGATCTCCCCGCTTCGCGGCTGGTGGCAGCTGATCTCAGCTCGCATGCCGAAGACTCCATCGAGCGCGCCCTGCGGCCCAAAGCCCTGCAAGAGTACGTGGGCCAGCAGCGCGTGCGTGAGCAACTGGATATCTTTATTGCCGCTGCCCGTAAACGTGGAGAATCTCTCGATCACGTGCTGCTGTTTGGCCCTCCCGGCCTGGGTAAAACCACGCTGGCCCACATTGTGGCCCACGAAATGGGCGTGCAGCTGCGCCAAACGTCAGGCCCCGTCCTCGAGCGTCCGGGTGACCTCGCCGCCATGCTCACCAACCTCGAACGCAACGATGTTCTGTTCATCGACGAGATCCATCGTTTGTCGCCGGTTGTCGAAGAAATCCTCTACCCGGCTCTCGAAGACTTCCAGATCGATATCCTTATCGGCGAAGGCCCGGCTGCGCGCAGTGTCAAGATCGATCTTCAGCCCTTTACGTTGGTGGGTGCCACCACGCGCGCCGGGATGCTGACCAATCCCTTGCGCGATCGCTTTGGCATTGTGTCGCGGCTCGAGTTCTATTCAGCCGAAGACCTCACCCATATTGTTCAGCGCAGTGCCGGCTTGCTGGGGGCACACACCACTCCTGATGGCGCCGCCGAAATCGCCTGCCGTTCGCGCGGTACCCCCCGTATTGCCAACCGTTTGCTACGGCGTGTACGCGATTACGCCGAGGTGCGTGCCGATGGGCACATCGACACCAAAACCGCCCAGGCCGCGCTGGCAATGCTCGAGGTCGATCCCGAAGGGCTCGACCTCATGGATCGCAAATTGCTCGAGGCCATTGTGCACAAGTTTGATGGTGGTCCGGTGGGGGTAGACAGCCTTGCAGCGGCCATTGGCGAAGAACGTGACACCATCGAAGACGTCATCGAGCCCTATCTTATCCAGCACGGCTATCTGCAGCGTACGCCTCGCGGGCGCATGGCGACACGTCGTTGCTGGCAACACCTGGGCCTCGAGGCGCCAGGCACCGAGCCCGGGCTTTTCTGATTCAAGCCTGGGTCTGTCGTACGCACTCAATCACATCGGCGCCGTAGGTTTCCAGCTTGCGGCCGCCCACTCCGCTGATGTTGCTCAGGCTGTCCAGATTGTCGGGGTTGTTCAGGGCAATCTCGCGCAGGGTGGCGTCGTGGAAGATGACATACGCGGGCACGCTATGGGCTTTGGCCACACGTCCACGCCAGGCACGCAAGTGTTCAAATCTGGCCAGGGCGTCGGGTGGCAGCGCATCCAGCTGGGCTGCGGTAGTCGTGCGCTGGCGGCTGGCCTTGGCGCGTTTTACGGCCACAGGGCGCAGCATCAGCGTGCGCTCGCCCTTAAGTACCGCCCGGCTGGCATCCGTGAGGGCCAGCGTGCCATAGCCTTCCAGATCTACGGTCAGCAGCCCCAGCGCCAGGGCTTGCCGCAAGATACTGCGCCAGGCATCCACCGAGAGCGTATCGCCCACACCAAACACACTGAGGGTGTCATGCTGGTTTTGCGTGACGCGATCCGTCATCTGGCCACGCAGGATATCGATGATGTGCCCGCCACCAAAGCGTTGGCCGCGTTCGCGCCATAACCGGTACACCGTTGATAACAGCTTTTGTACGGCCACGGTGCCGTCCCAGGCTGCGGGTGGATCCAGGCAGGTGTCGCAGTGGCCACAAGGTGCAATGGTTTGGCCAAAGTACGCCAGCAGATCCTGGCGGCGGCACGTGACGGTTTCACACAGTGCCAGCATGGCGTCCAGTTGACGTACCTGGCGGCGCTGGTGCAATGCATCGCCGTCAGAGGCGTCAATCATGCGCCGCTGTTGCACCACATCCTGCAGGCCATAGGCCAGCCAGGCATCGGCTGGCAAGCCGTCGCGGCCGGCGCGTCCGGTTTCCTGGTAGTAGCCCTCGATGGATTTAGGCAAATCGATATGCGCCACAAAACGCACGTCAGGTTTGTTGACGCCCATGCCAAAGGCAATGGTGGCCACCATCACCACGCCGTCTTCGCGTAAAAATCGTGCCTGATGCTCGGCACGGGTACGGGCATCCAGCCCGGCGTGATAAGGCAGTGCCGTGATGTCGTGCCGGGTCAGAAACTCGGCCGTCTGCTCTACCCGGGTGCGGGAGAGCGCATATACGATGCCGCATTCACCCGCATGTTCAGCACGGATGAAATCCAATAATTGCCGCCGAACTTCTTGCTTCTCAACGATGCGATAGCACAGGTTGGGGCGGTCGAAGCTGGCAACAAACTGGGGGGCTTCATCCAGCGACAGGCAATGGACAATATCCTTGCGGGTGGCGTCCGTGGCCGTGGCGGTGAGTGCCACCCGAGGGACCTCTGGCCAGCGCTCTGCCAGCAGGTTCAAGCCCTGGTATTCGGGCCGAAAATCATGTCCCCACTGAGACACGCAATGGGCCTCGTCAATCGCAAAAAGTGCAATGGATCCGTGGCCCAGCAAATCCAGGCAGCGGGGGGTCAGCAGCCGCTCGGGAGCCACATAAAGAAGATCCAGCCTGCCGCCCAGAAAGGCCTGTTCCACCGCCCGGGCTTCAGCCGATGTCTGGCTGGAATTCAGAAAGGCGGCACGTACACCCAACTCTTGCAGGGCGTCTACCTGGTCTTGCATCAGGGCGATCAGGGGCGAGATCACCACACCTGTGCCTTCTCGCACCAGGGACGGAATCTGGTAGCACAGTGATTTGCCACCACCCGTGGGCATCAATACCAGCGCGTCTCCGCCGCCGATAATGTGCTCGATGATGGCTTGTTGTTCTCCCCGGAAGGCACCATACCCAAACACATCGTGCAAGGCGTCTAGTGCCGTGCGATAGCGATCCTGCATGTCCGGCCTAGCCCCGCGAGAGTGCTTTCAGGGCCTGGCGGATGCTCTCGGAGACGGATAGGCCTTCGGGCAACGCGTTGCTGGCTCGCCGGGCCTCGGCGGCAGAGTACCCCAGGGCCTGCAGTGCGTTGAGCACATCATTGCCCGCATGGCTGGTTGGGCTGCCGCCGGCGTGTGCCGGGTTGGCCAGAGGGGTGAGTTTGTCGCGCAGCTCAAGCAGCAGGCGTTCTGCTGTTTTTTTGCCGATACCGGGTACTTTGATCAGCCGGCCGGACTCTTGCTGATCGATGGCCTCTATCAGATCGTCGACGCTCAGGCCAGAGAGCACAGACAGCGCTGTACGGGCACCAATGCCGCTGACCTTGATGAGTGCCCGAAATGCACTGCGCTCGGCCGCTGTGGAAAATCCGTACAGGACATGGGCGTCTTCGCGAATGGCCAGGTGCGTGTGCAAGGTAACGGTTTGACCCACCGCCGGCAGCTTGTACAGCGTACTCATGGGCACATCTACCTCGTAGCCCAGCCCGCCCGTCTGGATGCAGACAGTAGGGGGAGAGAGTTCGAGCAGGGTACCGGTGATGCGGCCGATCATGGTGGGATCCTGGAAAACAAAAGAGGCAAACAGAGGATGGGTGGTGCTCAGGATACCAGACGGCCGGTTCGCAGCCGACGGGTGCCGGACGATAGCGTCTCAGGCGCCAACGCCTGCAAACGGCCGGCCAGTGGCGCGCAATGGGCATGGCAAATGGCGCAGGCCAGCGCATCGGCGGCATCGGGTGCGGGTTCGCCATTGAGGCTGAGCAAATGCCGGACCATGGTCTGGATTTGCTCTTTGGTGGCTCGCCCGGTGCCCACTACCGCCTTCTTGATCTGCAAGGCGGTGTACTCCTGCACCGACAGGCCGGTATCAGCCAAGGCGCACAGCGCGGCGCCGCGTGCCTGGCCCAGCAGCAGGGTAGACGCAGGATTGGCGTTCAGGAACACCTTCTCGAGCGCCGCCTGATCGGGGTGGGTGTCGCGAGCCACTTCTCGCAGATTGTCGAGAATGACCTTAAGCCTGGCATGCAGGGGCAAGGCCGTAGGCACGACAATCGTGCCGCTGGCCACGTATCGCAGTTGTGCGCCGTGGACTTCGATGACGCCGAAGCCTGTGCGCCGCAAACCAGGATCGACCCCCAGGATGCGCATCAGTGGCGGAAATGCCGGGTGCCGGTGAAGACCATCGCAATGCCGCGCTCGTTGGCGGCAGCAATCACTTCGTCGTCGCGGATACTGCCGCCCGGCTGGATGACGCAGTTGGCGCCGGCATCGGCCACCACGTCCAGACCGTCACGGAACGGGAAAAAGGCATCCGAGGCCACGGCTGACCCTTGCAGCGACAGACCGGCTTTCTCGGCCTTGATGGAGGCAATGCGTGCGGAGTCGATGCGGCTCATTTGCCCCGCGCCCACCCCCAGTGTCATGTGCTGGCCACAAAACACGATGGCGTTGGATTTGACGTATTGCGCAACGTTCCAGGCAAAGAGCAGATCCTGCATTTGGGCAGCCGTTGGCACCAAGGTGGTGACCACCTTCACGCTGGATTCGGTGGCGACATGACCGTCGGGATCCTGTACCAGCCAGCCGCCGCCCACGCGTTTGATATCGAACGCGTTGCGGGCATCGCCCGCGTGCAACTGAAGCACGCGGATGTTCTTTTTGGCTGCCAGCAGCTGCAAGGCTGCGGGCGTGTAGTCTGGAGCGATCAGTACTTCGAGGAATTGCCCGGTGATGGCTTGCGCTGCCACTTCGTCCACCTGGGTATTGAAGGCAATGATGCCACCAAAGGCAGAGGTGGGGTCTGTCTTGAACGCCTGCTGATAGGCGTTGAGTGCATCGGTACCCAGGGCCACGCCGCAGGGGTTGGCATGTTTGACGATGACGCAGGCGGTACTGTCAAAGCTGCGCACACATTCCCAGGCCGCATCGGCATCGGCGATATTGTTGTAGGAAAGTTCTTTACCCTGGATCTGCCGGTAGCCGGCCAACAGGCCAGAGCCCACGCGTTTGTCGTGGTAAAACGCGGCATCCTGGTGGGGGTTTTCGCCGTAGCGCAGGGCTTGCTGCCGATCCATTTGTACGGTCAGTACCCGTGGCCAGGTGTCACGTTGCGGCACTTGCGACGGGGCGGGTTCACGGTCGGACAGGCTGCTGAGGTAAGCAGCAATGGCACCGTCATATGCCGCGGTGTGGGCGTACACCTTGGCTGCGAGCTCAAGCCGCAGGCCATACGAAGGTTGTCCGGCGGGGCCGTCCATCTCCGTCAGTACCCGTGCATAGTCGGTGGGGTCGATCACTACGGTGACACCGCCCTGGTTTGAACCATGGTTTTTTGCTGCCGAGCGCAGCATGGCCGGGCCGCCGATATCGATGTTCTCGATGGCATCCGCCAGGAGGCAGTCGGCTTTGGCGATGGTTTGCTCAAACGGGTATAGGTTGACCACCAGCAGGTCGATGGTGGGAATGTCCTGATCTTTAAGTGTCTGCATGTGTGCCGGATCGTCGCGGCGGGCCAGCAGGCCTCCGTGGATTCGGGGATGCAGGGTCTTGACGCGTCCGTCCAGGATTTCGGGCGAGCCAGTATGCGTCGCCACTTCGGTGACTGTCAGCCCGGCCCGGCGCAGCAAACGTGCCGTGCCGCCGGTAGACAGCAAGGCCACGCCGCGTTGGGCAAGGGCTTGGGCAAATTCGAGGACGCCCGTTTTATCGGACACGGAAATCAAAGCAGTCTGGATAGTCATGGCAGCAAAATGAAAGAAAAAAAGGGCTCAGGCACTGATCTGGTGGATATGCAATTTTTTGCGCAAGGTGCCACGGGTGATGCCCAGCATCTCGGCGGCGCGTGTCTGGTTGCCATCGGTGCGCTCGAGGGCAACCTGCAAGACCGTGCGTTCGACGCACAGGTTGACCATCGCCAGCATGTCGCTGGGTGCGGAGCCACCCAGGTCTTTAAAGTAGCGATCCAGTTGATCGCGCACGGCTTGTTCCAGGGGCGTAGAGGTAGGCATGAGGTACAAAAGTTGTCGAGGTGAACGTCGGTAAAAAACGTTAATGCAGTAAGGGGCTTTCAGGGACGGCCGCAGCATCTGCGGGCTGCGCATCCAGCCAATGGCGCAGCAGCTTGAATTGTTGCTGGGTACTCTCTAGGGCCATGACAGCCGGCAACAGGACGTCAGCTCCCGGGAGATCGGCCAGATACCAGCCGATATGCTTGCGGGCAGTACGGACGCCGGTGTGTTCGCCGTAAAACGAATAATGGTCTTCGAGGTGATTGAGCAGGTGGTCGCGCAGCTCGCCATAGGTGGGAGGTGGCAGATGGCTGCCGTGCGCCAGATAGTGGGCAATTTCCCGAAAAATCCATGGACGACCTTGAGCCGCCCGGCCCACCATGATCGCGTCGGCCCCAGTGTAGTCCAGAACTGCCCGTGCTTTCTCTGGGGTGTTGATATCCCCGTTGGCGATGAGGGGTATGCGGATGACCTGACGCACGGCACGGATCGTCTCGTATTCGGCCTCACCCGTGTAAAGATCGCAACGTGTGCGCCCGTGTAGCGTCAGGGCGGCGATGCCGCAATCTTCGGCCAGGCGGGCAATGCGCACTGCATTGCGGCTGCTGCGATCCCAGCCTGTGCGGGTTTTCAGGGTAACGGGTATACCCAGTGGCTGGCAGGCAGCCACTACTTTTTTCAGGATGCGTGCCACCAGGGCTTCGTCGCGCAGCAGAGCTGAGCCGGACGCCACGTGACAGACCTTTTTGACCGGACAGCCCATATTGATGTCGATAATCCGGGCACCCTTGCCGATGTTGAACACTGCGGCCTCGGCCAGCATATCGGGATCGGCGCCTGCAATCTGCACGGCAACGGGATCGGGTTCACCCTCGTGGTTGATGCGTCGGGACGTTTTTACGCTGTCCCAGAGTTGCGGATTGCTGGCCGCCATTTCGGACACGGCATACGCCGCCCCCAACGCCTTGCACAGGCGCCGGTAAGGGCGGTCTGTGACGCCCGCCATTGGGGCGGCACAGACAGGGTGGGGAAGTGTCCAGGGGCCGATTTGCATGAGCGTTATTGTAGAAGGCTATTGGCGCTGGCCTTGTAGCAGGTGGTGGGCCAGAGGTTGGCGCAGGCCCGGGATGAGATCAAGCAGTACCAGGCCAAGCCCCGCGAGGTGGCGTGGTAGTGCATAGCGGCTGGCAAATATTCTGGGCAGGGTATCGGTAATGGCCAGCGTGACGGTGCGGTCGATTTTGCGTTGACGGGCATATTGCTGCAGCAATGGCTGCAGTGCCTGCGCAGGCTGAACCAGCCAGGGTTGTAGCACGTGCGATAGCTGCGCAACATCGCGCAGGCCAAGGTTGAGCCCTTGCCCCGCCACCGGGTGCAGGGTTTGCGCGGCATTGCCAACTGCCACCACGCCCTCACCTTGCAAGCTGGGCCCGGCATGCAGCGCCAGGGGAAAGGTATTGACCGGTGTCAGGCGGTGCAGCGTGCCCAAACGGGTGCCAAACGCCTGTTGAAGTCGGGTGTCAAAAGTTGTGTCGTCCATCCCGGACAAGGCAGTGGCCTGTGCCGGCCGTACACACCACACGACACTGTAGAGACCCTGGCCGGCCGGATGGGGCAGCAGTGCCAGAGGCCCGGTTTGTGTAAAGCGCTCGAAGGCTCTGCCCGGGATTGCCTGGCTGGCGCGCACCGTGGTCAGTATGGCGTGTTGCTGGTAATCGCGGTGGAGACCTTGTGGCCGGGAGCCATCGGAGATCAGGGCGAGGCGCGTGCTGTGGTGGGTGTCGTCGGCGGTTTTGAGGATCACCGGCTGCCCTGGTTGAGGGCGCGAGGGCCGTTGCAAAATGCGGGTGATGCCGCTTTGTGCCAGTGCGGTGTGCAGCGATTCGAGGAGTTCATCGTAGGCTACTACGCTGCCCAGGCGCGGCACGTGAAGTTCGGTATGGTCAATCAGGGTACGGCCCAAATGGCCCGCCTGGGAAACATGCACCGTACTGATATCGGCAGAGTGTCCCGGCCAGGCACCCAGTTGCTGCAAAAACTGCCGGCTGCCATGGTTGATGGCAATTGCGCGTGGGTCGATGGATTGTCCCGCCGCGCGCTGGGCAGGTGCCGGGCCCATCAAGGCGATGCGGCCAGGGTCTGGGGCATGTCGCGCCAGGCTTAAGGCCAGCACGCAGCCCACAGGGCCGGCGCCAAGAATCGCAATATCGTAGTTTGTACTGGGCATGGCAGGCAGAAAACAGCAGGCAAAACGTCTATTTTAGGATGCTTTACACTAGTTGGATTAACCATTCTGATGGCTCCGCTGGTATGGATCTGCTTGCCTGGTTGCGGCCCTGGGAGTTCTCTCCCTCTTTGGTGCTGGCATTTCTGTTGTCGGCAGTGCTGTTTGTGCGCGGCCGCCGCGTGCACTCTGTGGGCAGGATTCGCCAGGTTCTGTTTTGGGTCGGCTGGATACTGCTGTATCTGTCCTTGCACACGCGGCTGGATTACTACGCAGAACGCATGTTCTTCATCCATCGGCTGCAACACCTGGTATTGCACCACTTGGGGCCCTTGCTCATCATGGGGGCTTATCCGGGGCAGGTGATGCGTGCCGGCCTGCCGCTACGCTGGCGTGTGCGGCTGGCCCAGGCCCGCAAAAGCGGCTGGGTACGCACCCTCGAGCATCTGGCCACTCACCGGATCCTGGTGCCGTTCCTGTTTGTGTTGCTGGTGCTGGTGTGGCTGCAGCCCACGGTGCAGTTTTATTCCATGCTCGACTGGCGGATTTACCGCTTCATGAACTGGTCAGTGGTGATCAGCGGTGTGCTGTACTGGAACCTCATCCTCGACCGGCGGCCCCACCCTCCGGCTGCGCTCAGCCCTGGCGGCCGGGTGTTCTCTCCCGTCTTTACCATGGTGCCGCAAATGGTTGCCGGTGCTGTCATCGCCTTTACCGGGCATGATCTCTATCCGGTCTTCGATCTCTGTGGCCGTGCACTGCCCGGCATCTCTGCACTGGACGATCAAGTACTGGGCGGGCTGATCATGTGGGTGCCAGCGGGCCTGATCGAAGCCTTTGGGTTGATGTATGCGCTGGGTACCTTGATGCGTCTGTCCTCCAAGGGACGCTTGCCGCCACCACGACGGCGGGTGCCACGTGCCTCTGCCCACGTGGCATCCTAGCTGGGTGGTTTCATTATGCGCCGTACCGGACAGATCCTGTGCCTGATTACTGCTTTATCGTGTGCTGTGCCGGCCTGGACACAGCCTGTGGGCCTGCCCACCCTGGGTGCGGCTTCCTCGGCAGAACTCTCCCCCGGCGTCGAGCGTCTGCTGGGGCAGGCCATCATGGAGCAGGGCCGCCACGACCCCACCTATATTGCCGATCTGGATATCAATCAGTATCTGACCCAGTTGGGTAGAAAACTGGCGGCACATGCCCCTCAGTCCTTGTCACAGGACATCACCGTGTTTGCGGTGCGCGACCCCTCCATCAATGCCTTTGCCTTGCCGGGGGGGTATATCGGGATTCATAGCGGGCTTGTGACCACCACAAACACCGAGTCCGAACTCGCCGGTGTGCTGGCTCACGAGATTGGCCACGTCATGCAGCGCCACATCGCCCGGGGCATCACACAACAGTCACAAGGCACAGCCCTGATGGTTGCCAGCCTGGTAGGGGCCTTGCTGGCGGCGCTGGCCGGGCAGGGCGATCTGGCAATGGGGGTTGCTACCTTTGGGCAAGCCGCCACCATCGATCGTCAGCTGGGTTTTTCTCGTAGCGCCGAGCAGGAAGCCGACCGGGCCGGTTTTCAGATGCTGAGCCAGACAGGGTTCAACCCCCGTGGCATGCTCACCATGTTTCGCAAGCTTGCCAATGCATCCCGGCTCAACGAAGGAGCAGGAGGCGGGTATGCCTCTACCCATCCATTGTCCATCCAGCGCATGTCCGATATCGAAAACCGGGTGGCCAATATGTCGTCAGGCAAAGACACCCTGGATGCTCAATATTGGTTTGTGCGCAGCCGTCTGGCACTGATTCAGGCGCGCAGCAACGAAGACACGCGTCGCCTGCAGCAGTCTTTTGAAAGCGAAGCGAAAAAGACCAGTGGCAGCAGCCAGGCCGCGGCCCTTTATGGGCTGGCGTGGTTGCACTGGAAATCCGGCGGTCTTGCCCAGGCCAAGCAGTTGCTGGATCAGGCCAATGCCGTGCAGCCGGCGCCGCAACTGGCGCTGCTGGAAATCAGTTTGGCACGTGCCAGCGGTGTGGCTGCGGCGGTGGATGTATCAGCGCAAGCCTGGAAACAGTGGCCCAATAGCCAGGCGGTGGCTGATGCGCACGCCCGTGCCCTGCAGGCAGCCGACAAGCATGCCCAGGCGGTTGAGTTTCTGAAGACTGTCATCAAGAAATGGAGCCATGTGCCCGAGTTTCAGCAACTGCTGGCCACCAGCCTGGAGCACCAGGGCCAGAAGGTACAGGCCCACGAGGCCATGGCTACGTACTTCGAGCAAACGGGTGCCTTGCCCACAGCCATGGAACACCTGCAGCAGGCGCGTCGCTTATCAGACGATTTTTACGAACAATCGCGCCTGGATACACGCATCCAGGCTTTGAGAGACCATCTGGAAAACCGCCGGGCCCTGCTGGAGCCTTTCCGGAAATAAGCGATGGGCGCCACCTCTGCCTGAAGCAGGGGTGGGCCGCGGCTTTAGATGCGAATGCCTGCTTGCTCGTGGCCGTGAGGGTGGTCGCCCTCGCGCAGGACGTACTCGGTGCCGCAATACTGGCACTTGGCGACACCGTTTTTGACCACCTCGATGTAGGTGCGCGGGTGCATGCACCAAAGCGGTGATTTCGGGCCTGGGCAAAATACCGGGAGGTCTTCGGCACCGACCACGACGGGTTCTTTTTTGTGAGAAGTATTGGGATTGCTGCTCATGGTGTTTCCTGTTATACCTTCGAGAGCCAGTGATGATATTTGGGCGTCTTGCCCGATACCGCATCGAAGAACGCTTTTTGCAATTGGGCTGTGATGGGGCCGCGCTCGCCGGCGCCAATCTGGCGGCCGTCGATTTCGCGAATGGGTGTGACTTCGGCCGCCGTGCCGGTAAAGAAGGCTTCGTCGGCAATGTAGAGGTCGTCGCGGGTGAGCCGGCGGGACACCACTTTCAGGCCGAGGTCGTCGGCGAGCTGGTGGATGGACGCCCGGGTAATGCCCGTGAGCGCGCAGGCGATATCGGGTTCGTAGAGCACGCCATCCCGAACAATAAACAGGTTTTCGCCCGCGCCTTCGGCCACGAAGCCGCTGGTGTCCAGCAAGATGGCTTCGTCGTAGCCGTGATCCTGGGCCTCGGCGTTGGCCAGAATGGAGTTGGCGTATGTGCTGGCAATCTTGGCACGGGGCATGGTGACATTGACATGCTGGCGTGCAAACGAGGAAATTTTGACCCGGATGCCCTGTTTGAGGGCTTCTTCGCCCAGATAGGCACCCCAGGGCCAGGCTGCGATGGCCACATGCACCTGCGCGCCTTTGGGCGACACCCCCATTTTCTCGGAGCCATAAAACACGATGGGGCGGATGTAGCAGGACTCAAGCTCGTTGCGTCGCACGACCTCGATTTGAGCCGAGGAGATGGCTTCGCGGGTGTACGGAATCTTGATTTGGTAGATATGTGCCGAGTTGAACAGGCGGCGTGTGTGATCTTCGAGGCGGAAAATAGCCGTGCCGTGGTCGGTTTTGTAGGCGCGCACGCCTTCGAAGACGGACAGCCCATAATGCAGAGAATGAGTCAGGACGTGCGTGGTTGCTTCGCGCCAAGGCACGAGCTTGCCATCATACCAGATTACCCCGTCGCGGTCGGCCATGGACATTGCGATCTCCCAGATTAATAGCGCTTTATTGTACCAATTGCCCGCGCAACGGAGATGCACGTTAAAATACTTCGTTCATGCACGCGTTGGGCCTTTTTGGGCCGGCGCATCTTTTACGACGAATGACCGAAACCATCCCCCAAGATTCTATTGCCGATACGCCTGTTGCGTTTGGCCAGTTTGGCCTGCATCCAGGCATCATGAAAGCCATCGAGGCCTCCGGATATGTGTCTGCGACACCCATCCAGGCCAAAGCAATCCCCATCGCACTAAGTGGCCGTGATGTCATGGGGGCAGCCCAAACCGGCACGGGTAAAACAGCCGCGTTTTCCTTACCCATCCTGCACCGGCTGATGCCGTTTGCCAATACCAGTGCATCTCCTGCCCGCCACCCTGTGCGGGCGCTGATCCTCACACCTACCCGCGAGCTCGCCGACCAAATCCACGAGAACGTACAGCGCTACAGCCAGTACGTGCCCTTGCGTGCCGCGGTGGTATTTGGCGGAGTGGATATCCGCCCTCAGCGCGATCAGTTGCGCCGGGGCTGCGAGATCCTCATTGCCACGCCGGGACGGCTGCTTGATCACGTCGAACAGCGCAACGTCAATCTCGGGCAGGTAGGCATTCTGGTTCTGGATGAAGCCGACCGCATGCTGGATATGGGCTTTTTGCCAGACCTCGATCGCATCATGCGTCTGCTGCCCCCCGGGCGGCAGGGCTTGCTGTTTTCGGCCACCTTCAGCCCCGAGATCCGCAAGCTGGGTCGCGGCTTTTTGCGCACCCCCGTCGAAGTCGAAGTTGCGCGAGCCAATGCCACAGCCGATACGGTGTCTCAAATCGCCTATGGCCTCGAAGGCGATGCCAAACGGCGTGCCGTGGTGCATCTGGTCAAGTCGCGCAAGCTCACCCAGGTCATTGTGTTTTCCAACACAAAAATTGGTTGCAGTCGCTTGGCGCGCCAACTAGAGCAAGACGGTGTACGGGCCGAGTCCATCCATGGCAACAAATCGCAAATCGAGCGCATGAAAGCACTCGAGGCCTTCAAGGCGGGCACCCTCGAAGTCCTGGTGGCTACCGATGTGGCCGCACGTGGCCTGGATGTGGCCGGTATTCCGTGCGTGATCAACTATGATCTGCCCCGTAATCCCGAAGACTACGTCCACCGCATCGGCCGTACCGGCCGTGCTGGCGCTCTGGGCGAGGCCATTGCCTTTTTTGCGCCCGACGAAGAGCGGCATTTGCTGGACATCGAAAAGCTCATCAAAACCAAGATACCCCGTGGCGAGCTTGATCTTCCCCGCCTGCCACGGCGGCGGCCGGTGGTTGCACCCCGGCATAGCGGTGGTGGCTGGCATGCGCCGGCAGCACCTGTGGATGATTTTTTCGACAAACCCTACGAGCCTTCAACTTCGTCTGTGCCCAGTCAGGGGGTCCCTCCTGTCGCAACCCCTTCACGCCAGTCGGTGGGGGTGTTATTGGGTGGCAAGGGCAAGCCCAGCTAAGCCCCCTATCTACCTGCCGGTCAACCGGCAGCCAGATGCCGGATATTACCGGGCCCCGCCTGCACGATTGGCAGGCGGTCTGCCCCATCCAGCAGGCGCTTCAGGTGGTCTATATACGGAAGCTGGGTGCCCCAGAACCGCGTCCCGCCTGCATCCTGAACCAGCACCGTCGGGAAATTCTCGACATCCTCATCGCCCAGCCACTCGGGGCTGTCCTCAACGTCTACCCAGATAAACGTCCAGTCGGGATGCTGTGCAGCCAGGTTCTCGAATGCTGGTTGGTAGGCATCGCAGGTGCGGCACCAGGCCGCGCAATAACAGACCACGCACGTGTTGTGGCTGTCGGCCAGCCGCTGTTGCAGCGCTGCCAGATCAGAGTGGGGGTTGAATACTTTCATCAGGGCAATATAGTATGAAATTTCCCAGTTATTTTCAGTGTGTGTATTCATGAACCACCAGGATCTCGTCGTGCGCAGCCCGCATTCTCCCAATGGTCTGACCCTGGTCGGGCAGGCATTTCGGCGCGCGCTGATCAGCCAACTGCATCCGCGCATGCTGGCGGCCCTGTTTTTGCCGTTTCTCGTTGCCATCCTTGGTGCAGCCCTTTTGCTGTGGTTCTTTTGGACGCCACTGACAGGCTGGCTGGATCAGGAAGCCTCCTCGTGGGGCGTATTCAATACCGTGGATGGCTGGCTGGTTGCGGTTGGCCTGTTTTCCCTCAAGTTGTGGATGGTGCCACTGCTGGCTGCCGGCCTGTTGCTGCCGATGGCGGGCATATTGGGCTTGGGCATTGCCGCGGTGTTTGTCATGCCACTGGTATTGCAGCACCTCGAGAAGCGCGATTATCCCGGGCTGCGGCGTCAAGGTCAGCACGCAACCGTTCTGGGCACCTGGAACGCCATCTGGGTGGGCTTTCTGTTTTGTGTGGGCTGGGTGCTTACCATGCCCTTATGGCTGTTGCCGCCGATGGCCCTGGTGCTGCCGGTGTTCTGGTGGGCGTTTGCGGTTAATCGCATGCTGCGGGTGGATGCCATGATCGAGCATGCCAGTGGCCCCGAGCGGCGCCTGCTCTGGCGTCGCCACACCAGATCCCTGTGGCTGATGGCCGGCATCCTCGCAGTCATCAATCTGGTGCCCTTGTTTTGGCTGGTCATGCCGGTGTTCTCGGCACTGGTCTATGCCCATTTCAGTCTGGATGCGATCCGGCGGCTGCGCACCGAAACCCTGATCGATATCTGATTGGCTGCATCCTCATTTATTTCCCTGTATTTACTGGAAACCTCCCATGACCTCGTCCGCCCGTACACACACGCCAGCCAACACTGTTGCCAGCCCCCGCCGGGCCCCTCGTGTAAGGCTGATTGCCATTGGCGACGAAATTCTCTCGGGGCGGCGACAGGACAAACATTTCAGCACCCTGATCAATCTGTTGCAGGAACGTGGGATGCAACTCAATGCGGCCGAGTTCATCTCCGACGACGAAGACGAGATCACCGCCTGCCTGCAGCGCAGCTTTGCCACACCTGATCTGGTTTTTTGTTGCGGTGGCATCGGCGCTACCCCGGATGACCGCACCCGCCAGGCGGCCGCGCGTGCATTAGGGGTTGGGCTGGCGCTGCACCCAGAGGCCGGGCAGCTGATTGCGCAGCGGTGTGCCGACATGGCAGCCAAGGGGCAGGGTAGTGCGGATATGTCTACACCCGAAAACCAGCAACGGCTGCAAATGGGCGTGTTTCCAGAAGGCGCCGAAATCATTCCCAATACGTATAACCGTATTCCCGGGTTTTTTATTCATAATCACAGTTTCATGCCCGGGTTTCCGGTCATGGCGCATCCGATGATGGCCTGGACACTGGATACCCGTTATGCCGGTT
The DNA here is from genome assembly GCF_040276085.1 of Castellaniella sp. FW104-7C03. Lineage (NCBI taxonomy): Bacteria > Pseudomonadati > Pseudomonadota > Betaproteobacteria > Burkholderiales > Alcaligenaceae > Castellaniella > Castellaniella sp. FW104-7C03. The sequence goes on along the minus strand of NZ_JBELOK010000004.1, from coordinate 35,039 downwards.
GGCATCACCACGAGGCGCGGGTCGAGCATTCCTTTTTGTTGTTTGGCTTGCCCGAGTCCCGCATCACGCCTGCCCTGGAGGCGCTCGAGCTGCGGTGGCCGGGGATTCGCGCGTTCAGCCTGCCCAACGTTGGCGATTCAGGCGGCTATCCGCATATCGAGCTTGGGGTCAAGGGCGAGCCCGTTGCCGCAGCGGAAGCCTTGGCCTGGCTGCGCGCCCAAGTGCAGTCGCTGGGTGGCCGGCTAAATCCGCCTGCCTGATCCTTTGCCCGGATAGAGACAAAAGCCTGCATCACGGGGCTTGCCATCCTTCCCGATTTTTCATAGTATGGAATTTGTCGCGTTGCAACAATTTTCTCTATGGCTCATTCGCAAAGTCCGGCTTCCATGCTTTCCTCTTCCTCCCCGTCGTTGCACGACTCCGTCGCGGATACCAGTGCGGTCACCATCCAGGTGCTGGATCGAGCAATGCGTATTCTGGATGTGCTGGCCAGCCAGCGCGATCCCGTTGCACTAAAAGACCTGGCAGCCGCCACCGGCTTGCACGCATCCACCACACACCGGATTCTTGCCGATCTGGCTGTTGGCCGCTATGTCGAGCGGGTGGATAGCGGCCTGTATCGCCTGGGGATGCGGTTGCTGGAGCTCGGATCGTTGGTCAAGGGGCGCCTGGATGTCCGTACTGCGTCGTTGGGCCCCATGCGCGAGCTTCATCGTCAAACCGGGCAGACAGTCAACCTGTCCCTGGCGCAAGGCGACGAAATCGTCTATATCGAACGTGCCTGGAGCGAGCGCTCGGGCATGCAGGTGGTGCGTGCCATCGGTGGCCGTGCCCCTTTGCATCTCACCTCCACCGGCAAGCTGTTTCTGGCCACCTGGGATGCACGCAATGTGCGCAGCTATGCCATTCGCACAGGCTTGGCGGGCAATACCCGCAACAGCCTTACACAACTCGAGCAACTCGAGCGCGAACTGGCCCTGGTACGACGTCACGGCTATTCGCGCGACAACGAAGAGCTCGAGCTTGGAGTACGCTGCATTGCGGCGGGTGTCTACGACGATACCGGCACCTTGCTGGCTGGTTTATCGCTGTCGGCACCGGCAGAGCGCATGCGTGACGACTGGATTCCGTTGCTGATGGCAGCCACATCCAGCATCTCGGAAGCATTGGGCTACGAAGCCGCACACTAAATGACACACTTATTTGTTGCATCGCAGCAAATAAGTGTTGACATCCATTTTGATTCATTTAAACTTTCAATTGTGCGCTGCAGCAATTCTTGCTGACAGTCGAGAAGGTGCCGGGCATATCGCCTCTGAGGAAGCCTTCTACTTATTGACAAGGAGTCATCATGAGTGCAAATCCCCAACTGCTGGCCACACAAAAGGCCGTCATCGACAATTTCCTGGCTGTTCAAGGTACGTTTTTCAGCGGCTTCGAAAAGTTGGTCGACCTTAACCTGAAAGCCACCAAGGCTGTTCTGGACGACGCTGCGCAGAAATCGCAAGATGCCGTCGAACTCAAGGATGCCCAAGAGCTTCTGGCTTTCACCTCCGGTTTGGTTCGCCCCGAGCAGGCTGTTGCCTATGGCAAGGATGTTTACGAGATTCTTGCCAGTGTGCAAGGCGAGCTCAGCAAATTGGCTGAAACCCAATTGGCCGACAGCCAGGATCGCGTGTCCGACGCGGTAGAGCAGTTTGCCCGCAACGCCCCCACCGGCTCTGAAGGTGCGGTTGCCTTGCTGAAGTCCTCGCTGGCCACGGCCACCAATGCTTACGAGTCGGCAACCAAGGCCGCTCGTCAGGCCGCCAGTGCTGCCGAGTCCAACTTCACTGCTGCCACCAACGCCACGCTCAAGGCTGCGGCTGACGCCTCCAAGGCCAGCAAGCCTGCACGCAGCCGTCGTTCAGCCAACTAATCACTGGCTGCACGGGGCCTGCCGCTAGGCGGGCCTGCAAGAACGCTCCGTAGCAACATCCTTAAGGGCCTCCAAGGCATGGATAAGATCCAGCTTTGGGGGCCTTTATATTAGGCCCAACCTTTACCCTCTGGTATTTTCTTCCGCAAGTGCTGCGATTGGCTTACCCTCAATATGCAGCTTGACCGTATACTCGCACAGGGCGCCATTTGGTGTTCCAACCGCACGTCGTCTGCTGAGCAGGGCGGCGCCAGGCAGTTTTCAACCTCCCGAGAGATTTTCTGAATGTCGTCCGTTCGTCGTTCGCTGCTGGTTGTGGGTGTGCCTGTCCTGTTGGTTCTGGGGGCGATGATCTGGTGGGTGAGCCAGCCCAAGGCCAAGGTGCCGGCCAGTACCACTCAGGTGGCGGCGGTGCGTGTGCATGTACAACCGGTTCAGGTGCAGGATGTCACCATCCGCCTGCCCGGCCTGGGTATTGTCCAGGCATGGCATTCGGCCACCATCCGTGCCCGCATCGATGGGCAGCTGCAGTCGCTGGGGTTTCTTGAGGGCGAGCAGGTAAAAAAAGGACAACTGATCGCCCAACTGGACAACCGTGCCCAGAAGGCTCAACTGGATCTTGCTCTGGCACAGCGTAGCCGCGATCAGGCGCAGCTGGATAACGCCCGGCAAGACCTCAAACGTTACACCGAACTGGCCCGCCAGTCTGCCATCAATCGCCAGACTCTGGATACGCAACGTGCGCAGGTAGCAACCTTGCAAGCCATAGTGCAGGCGGATGATGCACAAGTGCAAGCCGCCAGGGTACAGCTGGATTACACCCGGATTGTGGCGCCGTTTGCTGGGCGCACAGGAGCCCGGCTGGTGGATCCTGGCAATCTCGTGCGGGCGGCGGATGGCCAGGGGCTGGTGGTTATCAATCAGACAGACCCCATTGCCGTCAACTTTACCGTGCCGGATACCGAGTACGCGCAGATTCAGGCTGCCTTGAAGGGCGCTGATGCCTTGCCGCCCGATGCGTCCCTGCCGGCAGTCAAGGTGCAAGTGTTGCCACGTGGGCAATCCGGCGTACTGAAAGAAGGGCGCCTGGTGTTGGTGGATAACCAGGTAGACACCAGCAGTGGCACACTGCGCCTCAAGGCCAGGTTTGATAACCCGGATGCGGTTTTGTGGCCTGGCCAGGCGGTGGATGTGCGGCTGGTTTTGGGCGTGCGCAAGCACGCACTGACGGTACCCGACGCCGCAGTGCAGCGGGGTGCTCAGGGCCTGTTTGTGTATGTGGTGTCGGCGGATGACACTGTACGGGCACAAGCCGTGCAGGTGGCATTCAGCCAGGATGGTTTCAGTGTCATCGAGCAAGGCCTTGCGGCTGAGGATCGTGTGGTGACTGATGGGCAATATCGTTTGCATCCCGGCGCGCGAATCGCCGAGATTCAGCCAGAATCCGCCGAACCCAAGCCGGCTGCCTCCCAGGCAACCGCGCCGGCGGCATCCTGACGGGGCCGGACATGAAGTTCTCGACTTCGTTTATTCAGCGTCCCATTGGCACCTCGCTGCTGGCGCTGGCCCTGTTTTTGGTGGGGCTGGCGGTTTTCTCTTTGTTGCCTGTGGCGCCTTTGCCCCAGGTAGACTTTCCCACTATTCAGGTTACCGCCAAATTGCCTGGTGGTAATCCGGAAACCATGGCAACCAGCGTGGCACAGCCTCTGGAGCGTCAGTTTTCGACGATTCCCGGCCTGGTGCAGATGAGCTCGCAAAATGCATTGGGAGAGTCGCGCATTACCTTGCAGTTTGATCTGGATCGCAATATTGATGGTGCTGCCCTGGACGTGCAGACGGCGATTGCGTCAGCAGCGCGGCAGTTGCCTGCCAATATGCCCAGCCCGCCTACGTTTCGCAAGGTCAATCCGGCTGATTTTTCCATCCTGATCCTGTCGGTGCAATCGGATGTATTGCCCATCACGGTGGTCAACGACTACACGGACAATATCCTGGCGCAACAGCTCTCACGCGTTGAAGGCGTGGGTCAGGTCAATATCTTCGGGCAACAAAAGCCCGCGATCCGCGTACAGATCGACCCCCTGAGAATTTCCGCACTGGGGCTTGATCTTGAATCCATCCGGGGCGTGCTGGCCAGCACCACGGTCAATCAGCCCAAGGGCACCGTAGACGGGGCGCGACAAAGCTATACCATCTACACCAACGACCAACTGCTCAGTGTCGAGCACTGGAATGACGCGATTGTGGCCTGGCGCAATGGGGCGCCTGTCAGAATCCGGGATATCGGGCAGGCTATCCCAGGCCCAGAGGACACCAAGCAGGCCGCCTGGGCCTTTGCGGGGAAAGGTGCGCAGCCTGGTGATGTGGCATTGGATGGACGGTCTCTGGTGGTGGGCGTGACCAAACAGCCCGGTGCCAATGTGATCGATACCGTGGCGCGTATCAAGGCCGAGATGCCAAAGCTGATGGCATCCATGCCGGCCAGCATTCATGTCAGCACGCTGATTGATCGTACCCAAAATATTCAAGCCTCGGTGCACGAGGTGGAATTTACGCTGTTGTTGTCCATCGCACTGGTGGTGCTGGTGATATTCATGTTTTTGCGCAATGTGGCGGGCACACTGATTGCCAGTGTGGCCGTGCCGCTGGTGCTGATGGGCACCTTTGCACTGATGTATCTGGCAGGCTACAGCCTGGATAACCTGTCCCTCATGGCGCTCACCATTTCGGTGGGCTTCATCATTGATGATGCCGTGGTCATGCTGGAAAACATCTGGCGTCACATCGAGGAAGGCATGCGGCCCTTTGAGGCGGCAGTGCGAGGGGCCCAGGAAATTGGTTTCACAATTATCTCGATTTCCGTGTCATTGATGGCCGTGTTTATCCCCCTGCTGCTTATGGGGGGCATTGTGGGGCGCCTGTTTCGCGAGTTTGCCGTCACGGTGGTCATAACCATCGGCATCTCGGTGCTGGTGACCCTTACCCTGACGCCGATGTTGTGCTCGCGTTTTTTGCGTCAGCAGCGGCCCGGGCAGCATGGCCGCTTGTACCAGATCTTTGAGACAGGTTTTGATCGGCTGCTGGGGGCTTATCGCCGGTCTTTGGATGTGGTGCTCAATCACGCCTTTGCTACGCTTTGCGTGTTTTTACTGACGCTGGCGGCTTCTGTGGCCTTGCTGATCGTGATCCCCAAAGGGTTTTTTCCGCAGCAGGATACTGGCACGATTTTTGGGATTGCTGAATCGGGGCAAGACAGTTCTTTTGAGGCCATGAATGAACGCATGATGGCGCTGGCGGATGTCCTGCGGCAAGACCCGGATATCACGGGGTTTGGCATGACCAGCAATGCCCCTACGTTTAATACCGGGCGGTTTTTCATTAGCCTCACACCACGCAGCCAGGGGCGCACGGCAACGGCCGACGAAGTTATCCGGCGCCTGAACCCGCAGTTGGCCCGAGTGCCGGGTGTGCGCCTGTTCATGCAGGCCGGGCAGGACATCAACGTCGGTGGGCGCCTGTCGCGTACGCAATATCAGTACACCCTTACCAGCGCCAACCTGGACGAGCTTAATATCTGGGCCCCACGGCTGCTTGAACGGTTTCGTACCCTGGCACCACTCACTGATCTGGCGACCGACCAGCAAAATGGTGCCAGTACGGCGGTTGTCACGATCGACCGCGCCCGGGCGGCCATGTTTGGCATCACCCCCGCCATGATCGACAGCACCATCTATGATGCACTGGGCCAGCGCCAGGTGGCGCAGTTCTTTACCCAGATCAACAGCTATAACGTAGTGCTCGAGATTACGCCGCAATGGCAGCGTGATCCCGATGTGTTCTCGCGCCTGTATATCAGCTCGCCGCTCACGGGCCAACAAGTACCGTTATCCAGCCTGGTAACGGTAGATACCTCGAAGACGGGCTATCTGTCCATCAATCACCAGGGGCAGTTTCCGGCGGTAACCATCTCGTTCAACCTGGCCAGTGGCTATTCGTTGGGGCAGGCGGTGGATGCCATCCAGGAGGCACAGGCCGAAATGGCTGTGCCTATTTCTGTTCAAGGCGCGTTTCAGGGCACCGCCCAGGCGTTTCAGGAGTCTCTCGCCACGCAGCCTTACCTGATTGCCGCCGCATTAATTGCGGTGTATATCGTTTTAGGCCTGCTCTACGAGAGCTATATCCACCCGCTCACGATTTTGTCCACCTTGCCGGCGGCTGGCGTGGGTGCCTTGCTGATTTTGATGCTCAGCGGCATGGATTTCAGTGTGATTGCCCTGATTGGGGTGCTGTTGCTGATTGGTATCGTAAAGAAAAACGGTATTTTGCTGATCGACTTTGCCATCGTGGCAGAGCGTGAGCAGGGGCTCTCGTCCCGGGAGGCCATTTATCAGGCGTGCCTGCTGCGGTTTCGCCCGATTCTCATGACCACCCTGTGTGCGCTGTTTGCCGGCCTGCCGCTGATGCTGGGTTCGGGGGCCGGATCAGAGTTGCGCCAGCCCCTGGGCTACACCATGGTGGGTGGCCTGATCTTGTCTCAGGTGCTTACCCTGTACACCACGCCCGTGGTATATCTGTATCTGGATCGCGCGCATCACCATTATGTGCGGGGGCGTGCGCTTAAACAGGCCCGGCGCTTGCGGGCACGCCGTCAGGCGGCACATCGGGTGGCCTGATGACCAAAACACCAAATGCTTACAGGGGATCCAGCGCCTGCACGCACTCGCGAATGAGTGCCGGGCCGCGATAGATCAGGCCAGTGTATAACTGCACTGCATCGGCGCCAGCCTGGATTTTTTCAATCGCCTGCTGGCCGGATTCGATCCCGCCCACGCCAATGATTGCCACCTTGTCGCCCAGTTGCTGGCGCAATTGGCGAATCACCACCAGCGACATCGCGTGTACGGGTGGGCCCGAAAGCCCCCCGGCTTCGTTTTCGTGGGGCAAGCCACGCACGGCATCGCGCGACAGTGTGGTGTTGGTGGCAATAATGCCATCGATGCCATGGTGGCTGATCAACTGCCCCACGGCCGTGATTTCGTCGGTGTCGAGATCAGGGGCGATTTTGACCACGAGCGGCCGCATGCGTCCGTGGATCTCGGCCAGTTGCTGGCGACGGGCGTGCAGTGCCGCCAGCAAGGCATCCAGCGCATCGTGGCTTTGCAGACTGCGCAGGTTTTTTGTGTTGGGCGAAGAAATATTGATGGTGATGTAGTCGGCATGCGGGTACACACCGTCCAGACAGCGCAGGTAGTCGTCTACCGCGTGCTCGATGGGGGTGGCTGCATTTTTGCCAATGTTTAATCCCAGGATGCCGCCTTTGCTGCGCCATTGGCTGCGCTTTACGTTGGCAATAAAGGTATCCAGCCCATCGTTGTTAAAGCCCATGCGGTTGATCAGGCAGCGGGCCCGGGGCAGGCGAAACATGCGTGGCTTGGGATTGCCTGGCTGGGCGCGCGGTGTAACGGTGCCAACTTCGATGAAGCCAAAGCCCAGTGCGGCCAGCGCATCGATATAGGCACCGTTTTTGTCCAGCCCGGCCGCCAGGCCAATGGGGTTGCGCAGGGGCAAGCCCATCACAGTGCGCGGCAGCGTGGGTTGTGCGGTGGCCGACAGCACCCGTGTGAGGGTGCACTGATGGCTGTGCTGCAGGGCGCGCAGCGTGTGTTCGTGCGCCTGTTCGGGGTCCATGGAGAACAGTGCGGCACGGGCCAGTGGATAGGCGTTGAACAAAAGAGACATGGGTATCCGGGGGATTCAGGACATCAGGGATCGGAGGGCTCGACCCACACACCACCCTGAAGAATCTGGTGGGGGCGAAACCGCGACTTATAAGCCATTTTACGGCTTTCGGCGATCCAGTAGCCCAGGTACAGCCAGGGCAGCTGGCGCTGCCGGCAGTAGTCCAGTTGCCACAGAATGCCATAGGTGCCCAGGCTGCCATGCCAGTCGGGATCATAGAAGGTATAGACGGCAGACAGGCCATGATCGAGATAATCCATGATGGCCACCATGCGCAATTGGCCGCCGGCATCATGAAACTCTGCCATCTCGGTGTGTACCCGGCTGGTAAGCAGAAACTGCGTGTACTGCGCCTGGTCGTCCTGATCCATCCCCGCACCCGGATGGCGCAGCTGCTGGTAGCGCAGGTACAGCGCAAAGTGGCTGGCATCCCAGTGCAGCGGGGTTAGCTGCACGCGAAGTGTTTCTTGCATGTGCCGCCACAATCTTTGCTGGGTACGGTTGCGCACAAACCGCTGAGTATCCACCCGCAGGGGAATACAGGCCTGGCATCCGTTGCAGGCAGGACGGTAGGTAAACAGGCCGCTGCGCCTGAAACCTTGTTCGATCAGGCGCGAATATGCGGCATCATCCACCAGATGGGCGGGTGCGGCCACCTCGGATCGCGCCATGCGCCCCGGCAAGTAGCTGCAGGGGTAGGCGGCCGTTGTATAAAACTGCAGGTGGCGGAAAATCGACTCGCTGGGTTTGCTCATGAGATAGCCTCGTATCCTCTGCCTACATTGTGGCACCGTGCGTACTGCTTGTACCTAGTTGCTCAAGGCTGGATCAGAGGTATCAAGCGCCCATCGGCTGTCAGGCGGCCAGATGGCCAGTGCAGCTGCGTGTCATCGCGCCCTTGTGCCAGTCGGCTCAGGAAGTCATCGCGGGAGATGGCTTGTGCGCCCAGGCTGGCCAGATGAGGGGTTTCTTGTTGGCAGTCTATCCAGGGGATGCCCTGAGCCATCAGAAACCGAACCAGATATGCCAGCGCTACCTTGCTGGTGTCTGTGGCCAGGCTGAACATCGACTCACCAAAAAAGCAGCGCCCGATACACACGCCATACAAGCCGCCCGCCAACTGTCCATTGATCCAGGTTTCTACGCTGTGGGCATATCCCAGGTGATGCCAGGCGCGGTAGGTCTGACGGATATCGGGTGTAATCCAGGTGCCACCCGGTTGTGGTGCGGCGGGTGCCGGCCAGTGCTGCGTATGGCGGGCCGCACCCAGGCCAAGCCGGTGTGGGTTGCGCTGTGCGCAGTGTGTGATGACTTGATCGAATGCTGTGTTTAGCGTGATCGCCAGGCCCGCTTGGCCGGCCGGGTGGGTTGGCTGTAGGGGAGGACGATCAAACTGGCGGACGCGTTTGGCCAGTGAGTGGCTGATGTGAAGATCGCCGCACATCAGCAGCATGCGTGGATCCGGACTCCACCAGAGCACGGGCTCACCCGGGCTATACCATGGAAACATTCCCTTGCGGTATGCCTCAAGCAACCGTGCGGTCGATAGGTCGGCCCCCGCCGCCACCAGTCCGTGGGGAGAGGTTTGCTTGATCTCTGGCAGGGGCGTGTTGGGGTCTACCCAGATAATCGACATGGCACCATATCGGCTGATGCGCGCGGCCTAATCAGGAAAGCGCAGGTCGATGGCGTAATGATGTGTGGGAAACACGCCTTGTGGCCGGTCTTTGAGATAGTGTTCGATGGTGGTGCTGACTGTGCGAAACGCCAGGTCGTTCCAGGGGATCTCATCGAGCTTGAAAAAACCGGCTTCGAGGGTTTCGGGGCCTGGAGCCAGATGGGGCCCCAGGACATCGGCCAAATAAAAGAAATGCACCTGATTGACAGACGGCACGTCCACCACGGTGAATAAAGAACGCACCTGAATGCGTGCGCCGGATTCTTCGTGATTTTCGCGTATCGCGCCTTGCTCGGTGGTTTCTCCGAGTTCCATAAAGCCCGCCGGGAGCGTCCATTTGCCGTAACGGGGCTCGATGGCCCGCCGACACAGCAGGATCTGGTCTTGCAAAACAGGCACGATACCCACGACGTTGCGCGGATTTTGATAATGAACTGCACCGCAGTGGGTGCAGAGATCCCGGATACGATTGTCATCAGGCGGAGTTTCGCGGCTGAGACGGTGGCCACATTGAGAGCAGAACTGCTGCGTACGGGGAGCCGGATGATAGAAGGCGGGATCAGTTTGATTCATGAACTGATTTTAGCCGCTTGCCACCGGTTTGCGCAGTGCCTCGAGACGAGGGTAGACGCGGAGAAATCAGGGGGCAGGCTGTGCTTGAAAACCCAGGGTTTTGGCTACTGCCTGGGTGGGTAGCCATCCCACAGGTGCCATGTTTGCACCAGACGGTGGTTGGGGCCCGGGAACAAGACCAACTGCCAATGGCCGCGTCTGCAGACTTTGCAATGAGGGCAATGCGTCCAGGCAATCTGCCAGCGTCTGGTGCTCGGGCGTCACCAGCGCCTCTGCTGCCCGAGCGAGATCGCGATCCAGCACGCGTCCTGCGCCTTGCGGGGCCTGTGCATAGAGGTAGCCGTTGTCGTCTACCCACCACTGCTTGATGGGACCATACGGCAGGCCTGTATGGGTTTGCCAATGCAGGCCGGTGTCTGGCCCGGGATGCAATTCGAGAATCCAGGGAGCTGCGTCCAGGCGCACATATACTTTTTGTGGACCATTCTGAAAAAACCAGCGGCCAGTATCGTCGGACTGATAGTTGCGGCCGATAAAGGTCACGATTTGCGGGTTGGTAATCGGCTGGCCGGGCTCGGTTTTTGTATGCCCCCAGCCATGGCCTGCGGGGTGCAGGCACCACTGGCCGCGAGGCGATAAGGACAGCCAGCCAAAGGCTGCTGGCACATTAGGCCAGCGAGCCATGGCGGCCAGTACGGTGTCGTCCATTATTTCCAGTAGCCGTTGGCAGCTGCAATCGTTTGGAAGTTGGTGGCTACGACCTGGGATGATGCAATCAGGGCATTGGCGTCTTCACCGTAAACAGGGCGCAGCTTATCGCGCACTTCGGCAGAGGGTTGGGTGTACTTGACCCCCATGCGAGCCAGCTTGATCGCCAGTTCGTAACCCTCTTGGGGTGTGTCGGTGATTAGAGTCTTGAGCCAGTTGTCAGCCATCTTGGGTGCCTCCTGTTAAATAAGGTTTTATAAGAATGGCATGAATTCGCGTCGATTGCATCCTTGCCTCGGAGCAAAAGCAGGTATGGCGGTGGCGTGCAGCGTAAAATGGTGGTTTGTCTGAGTGTCTGGGAATCTGTCATGGATACGCCGGTAGCTACACACCTTGATGCGGCTGCACTACAAGGTTTTGTCGACGAGCAATGGGATCGCGAAATTACGCCAGCCCTTCAGCGATATATTGCCGTGCCTGCCAAAAGCCCTGCCTTTGATGCCGACTGGCAGGCACATGGGTTTATCGGCCAGGTAGTGCGCGATGCCGCCACTTGGCTGGAATCCCGTCGGGTGGCCGGCTTGAAGGTCGAGATCCTGCAACTGCCGGGCCGCACACCGGTGCTCACCTTCGAGGCCCCGGCTACCCGGGCTGACAATGGTGACACCGTATTGCTGTATGGCCACCTGGATAAACAGCCCGAGTTCTCCGGCTGGCGCCAGGGCCTGGGGCCCTGGCAGCCGGTTATCCAGGATGGCAAGCTCTATGGCCGTGGCGGTGCAGACGACGGCTATGCCGTGTATGCCTCTCTCACCGCCATCGAGGCGCTGGATCGTCAGGGCATTCCCCGGCCGCGTTGTGTGGGGCTCATCGAAACCTGCGAAGAATCCGGCAGCTACGATCTCTTGCCCTATATCGATACGCTTCGCTCACGCCTGGGCAATATTGCGTTGGTGGTGTGCCTGGATTCGGGCGCCGGTAACTACGATCAACTGTGGATGACCACCTCATTGCGCGGGCTGGTTACCGGCACCCTCGAGGTTCAGGTGCTGGACGAAGGTGTGCATTCGGGTGACTCCAGTGGCGTCGTGCCCTCCAGTTTCCGGGTATTGCGTCATCTGCTTGATCGCCTTGAAGACAGTGGAACAGGCCGTGTATTGCCTGGCAGCTTTCATTGCGAGATTCCTTTGCAGCGCCAGGATCAGGCCCGTCAGGCGGCTCGTATTTTGGGTGATGAAGTCTGGCGACGTTTTCCCTGGGCGTGCGGGGCGGATGGCAATTTTGTGCTGCCTATGACGCGCGAGCCCGATCAGGCCTTGCTAAACCGTACCTGGCGGCCAGCCTTATCGGTTACCGGCGTGGATGGCATGCCGTCTGTGGACAATGCCGGCAATGTGCTGCGCCCGCACACCGCATTCAAGCTGTCTTTGCGTCTGCCCCCGCTGGTGGATGCGGGGCAGGCTGCCCAGAAGCTCAAGACACTGCTCGAGCAAGAGGCGCCTTATCAGGCGCGGGTGGTGTTTCAGCCCGATCCGGGCGTGGCCAGTGGCTGGGATGCGCCTGAGTCTGCTCCGTGGCTGGTGGATGCGCTGGACCACGCCTCGAATCAGTATTTTGATGCGCCGTGTGGTTATATTGGCCAGGGTGGTACGATCCCCTTGATGAATTTGTTGCGCCAGGGGTTTCCGCAGGCGCAATTCATGGTGTGTGGTGTCTTGGGGCCAAAATCAAATGCTCATGGCCCCAACGAGTTCTTGCATCTGTCGTATGGCAAACGCCTGACGGCAGCCGTGGCCCAAACCTTATCTGCATTGCCCGCAGGCTTGCCTGTTGATGCCGATGCTCATTGACAGGTAGTGGCAACAAAAAAGGGCCTACCTGAAAAGTAAGCCCTTGATTGGAGGCGCAAGCCGGAATCGAACCGACGTTGACGGATTTGCAGTCCGCTACATAACCACTCTGCCATTGCGCCGCTGACATGCTGGTAGATCCAGCCAAGTCAAGCATTATACGATAAATTTACGTAGCACATGGCGCACCCGCGCCATGTGCTACGTCTGTTTTTGGGATGAATCATTAATGGGGTCTTTACTGCCGGCAATTACCGGGACGATGTGGCTGTATATTGTGTGGCGCTTTGTCTGGCCAATGGGCAGCCGCGTTTGGGTGCGTTTGGGGCTGGCACTGTTGCTGTTGCTGACTTCGCAGGTTCACCAGATTACGGGCCGGTATTTTGGTTCTCTGGCTTCACCAGAAGTGCCACATGCCGTGCTGGTGGTGCTGGTCTGGGCATTTGCCTTTGTGTTGCTTCTGTCCATCTTGCTGCTTCTGCGGGACATCATCGGGGTGCTTGTCTGGTTGCCGCTGCGTCAGTCGGGGCGTTGGGTGCTGGGCGCGCCTGCGGTACGTCTGGGGCTGGGGGTGTTGGCACTGGGCCTGGCCACGCTGGGTGTCTGGCAGGCAATACGGGTGCCTGATGTGCGGCAGGTCAGCGTCACAATTCCCCACTTGCCGGCCGCACTGGACGGCTACGAGATTGTGCAACTGACAGACCTTCACGCCAGCCAGTTGCTGCCGCGATCCTGGCAGGCCTCGGTGGTGGCGCGCGCCAATCAGCTCAAGCCTGATCTGATCGTCATCACCGGAGATTTATCGGATGGCACTGTGGCTGCACGGGCCGACGACGTTCAGCCCCTGGCGCGCCTGAGCGCACCGGATGGTGTGATTGCCATCCCCGGTAACCACGAGTATTACTCCAACTATTCGCAGTGGATACCCGCTTACCGTGCGTTGGGGCTGACCTTGCTGGAAAACAGCCATGTCCTGATCCTGCACGGGGGCGCTACCTTGGCGGTGGTGGGCCTGACCGACAGGCAGGCACAGCGGTTTGGCCTGCCGGGCCCGGATCTGCATGCCGCCATGCAGGGGGTTCCGGTCGATGCGGTGGTCTTGTTGCTGGAACATCGCCCTGGCAGTGCGCCCGAGAATGCCCGGGCTGGGGTAACCCTGCAGTTGTCGGGACATACCCATGGCGGGCAGATTCTCGGCTTGCACTACCTTACTCAGAGAGTCAATAACGGGTTTGTGTCCGGCCTTTATGCGGTAGGCAATATGGCCCTGTATGTCAGCAATGGCACCGGGCTCTGGAACGGCCTGGCGGTGCGGCTGGGTCGTTCGTCAGAAATCACACGAATCACCCTGCGCGCCGGCCGTTGAGGCGGTATCAGTCTACTTCCTCGATCTGCTTCACGTCAGATTTATTCACCTGAACTTCATGGCCGTCTTTTTCATAGGTGATGAAATCTTTATCCTGATCGACGTCCGGCTTGTCTGCGGTGTAGGTGGTTTGGCCGTCACGTGTGGTGACGGTGGTGGGGGTCGAGCAAGCCGCTAGTGTCAAACTGGCAGTGGTAATGGCAAGAATCATCGAAAGTTGCTTTGACATCAGGCATCTCCTGGTTTTGAATGGCTTCCCAAATACCTTATCAAAGCAGCGACTGATACGCTGTAAGGGGGTTCTACAAACCCCCTTGTATTGGAGATCAGGCGGTGGTGACCTGCAAAGGCTGATGCCGCCGGATGAAGCGTACGATGGCGTTTAGCAAGATTCCGTACAGCGGCACGAACAGTAACAGACTGACTGTTAACTTCGTCGCGTAGTCCACCAAAGCGATCTCAACCCAGTGTTCGGCCATAAAAGCGTTACTACTGTGCCAAAATGCGACGCCAAAAAAGAGCAAAGTGTCCAGTGCCTGGCCCACCACAGCGGATGCGGCGGGGGCTACCCACCAGGCAAACGGACCTCGACGAATGCGGTCGAACACCAGAATATCCATCAATTGCCCCAGTACGTAGGCGGCAAAACTGGCGAAGGCGATTCTGAACACAAAGGTGTCGAAGCTGGCCAGGACGCTTAGCTGATTGAAGTGCCCCTCGTGAAACAGCACCGAGATAATGTAGGAAGCGATAAGTGCCGGGATCATCACGCGCGAAATCACGCGCCGCGCAGCTTGCTTGCCAATCAGGCGAACCGTGAGGTCTGTGGCCAGAAAAATGAAGGGAAAGCTGAAGGCGCCCCAGGTGCTATGAAAGCCCAGCAGATTGATGGGCAACTGCACCAGATAATTGCTGGCGATAATGATCAGGACGTGAAAGAAAACCAGCAGCACCAGGATGCCGGATACACGTGAGGTAGGGACGAGCGCGGGGGTCATGAAGAACCTTTTTGGTGGATGGGGTGAGGGAACCCATGGGTAAAACGGTATGCATTATAAGCAAAATGGTATTGGGCGGCATCGGCAGCCGGGCCGCCGTGCGTGGCATGCCGGTGCGTGTGATGGTTTTTAATAAGCCTGTGTTGGTCAGGGCGCCACCCAGCCCCTTTTGATCAGACCGCGAAAAAGCCTTTGATGAAGGGCCTGTGCGAGGTTGTAGAGGGGTATTAGGTACCAGTGTGCTTCAAACCGGACCCCCCAGGCACAAATGGCGGCCACCGCTGCAGCGCCGGCCATATCCAGCGGAAAATGCACACCCAGATAGATGCGTGACCACGCCACAGGGATCCCTGAAACTGCAAGTACGCCGCCAAGCCGGCGTAACCTGCTGCTTGCCAAAAGACTGAAGGCCACGGCCCACCAAAGGGTCAGGTGGTCGCTGGGAAAGGAAGAATCCGGGGCATGGGTGATCAGCGTATGCCCCAAGCCCACCATGAAGGGGCGGGGATGCATCCACATCATGCCAATGATCTGATTGGCAAACAGGCCTAAGCCGCCTGCGACGGCTGCCATAAGCATTGTTCGGCGTGAATTCTCGTTGCCATAAAGCCAACCTGCACAAAGGGTGAGTGGGATCAACCAGATGGCCCAGTCTGCCAATACAACTGCCAGGTCGACAATCCAGGGGGCGGGGTGGGCTGACGCATTCAGCCAAAGGAAAACTGTGTTGTTTAAAACGTCCATAAGAATCCTGTG
Organism: Castellaniella sp. FW104-7C03; assembly: GCF_040276085.1. Lineage (NCBI taxonomy): Bacteria > Pseudomonadati > Pseudomonadota > Betaproteobacteria > Burkholderiales > Alcaligenaceae > Castellaniella > Castellaniella sp. FW104-7C03. Next base: position 19,453 of record NZ_JBELOK010000004.1, on the reverse strand, counting down.
GCAAGGCAGGTGCTCTACAGCAAACCATTTATGCAGGGTTGTGATGTGTACCAGAGCCCGGACTCACCAACTTGATGTGGGTAGTCAGTGTTTTACCCCCTGATATTTAGTGCACACTTAGAATCAGGATGAGTGTCTGCGTCGCAATGTCTTATTTTACCGGTTCGCGCCATTCAATTTATTTGGTGCTTTCTGCGATCCATCGCTGGTTCCGTGACACTCTAATCTGGCGCTAATTTTGTGCGTCCATCCTGATTGTGAAACCGAAATTTGGTGGGAACAATGACACAATGATTACGAGCGGCATTTTTGACTGGATCATCAATAATCAGGCCTTGATGGCATTGCTTCAGCAAAATTGGCTGTACGGCGTTGCACTGATTGCGCTGGTGATTGCCGCAGAGACGGGGTTGGTGGTGCTGCCGTTTTTACCTGGAGATTCGCTGTTGTTTGCCACCGGCGCATTTCTGGGGCTCTCGGCGATCTCGCCGATTGGGCCCATTCTTTTGCTTGCAGCGGCTGCAATCATGGGGGATCAGATCAACTTTCATATCGGTGGTTCGCGGGTTGGAAACGCTGTTGCCAACAGCCGCTGGGTGTCGCCAGTCCGCATGAAGCAGGCGCACGATTTCTTCGAGCGGTTTGGCGGCGCAGCGATCGTGCTTGCCCGGTTCATCCCGGTGGTCCGGTCTGCAGTCCCCTTTGTTGCCGGCATGGCCAGGATGTCTCCCAGCCGATTTACGCTATTTAATGCCGTGGGCGGACTCCTCTGGTGCACGCTGCTGGTGTCCGCCGGATATGCGCTGGGGCAGGTTCCATGGGTGCGAGACAACCTTGGTTTATTGACGGTTGCCGTGGTTGTGTTGTCGATTGCGCCGATAGGTTTGAAGCTTTATCGGGCACGGCGGGGGCAGTGAGCTTACCTGCGAGCATAAAATAAAAAAGGCCTGAAGAGGGCAGGTATGCAGGTGTCCAGGCGACGCGAGCCGATGCTATGGATACTAATCGTTTACCCTTAGATACAAGTTATCCATGGCACAAACAGCGCTAAACTGAGCCTAAACCCTTGCCTGACGCGCCTGGTAACAATACGACCGCCATGCAGCCCTTCCCCACTCCACCAGGGGGGTAGTGCCGCCAGAGCAGCGCACCGACGACCCTGCCCCGCCCCCCCATTCGGAGGCAGATCATGTCGTACACAACACCCCGTCGCAGCAACCCCCTATCCACCGCCCGCCGCCATTTCCTGCAAGCAGGCGGTCTGGCAGGCCTGGCCGCCATCGGCGCACCTCTATTTTCACTGAATGCCCTGGCTGCTGAAAAAACCCTCAGGATCCTGCAATGGAGCCACTTCGTTCCCAGCTATGACACCTGGTTCGATGCCTTTGCCAAAACCTGGGGTGATGCCCACGGCGTACAAGTCATCGTCGACCACATCAACATCGGCGACCTCGTCACCGCCACCACATCCGAAATGTCCGCCAACTCAGGCCACGACATCATCGAACTCGGCCCCGAAGCTGCCCAATTCACCCCTAATGTGCTGGATATGGCGGATATCAACCAACAGGCCAGCAAACAATTCGGCAAAGTCTTTGGCGTCATCCCCCGAATATCCTATAACCCCGTCGTCAAATCCTGGTATGCCTTCTGCCACGGCTGGACCATCGACTGCGGTGACTACCGCCGCAGCCTCTGGGAAAAGGCGGGCATGAAAGACGGCCCCGACACCTGGATGCAGCTATTGGACATTGGCGAAAAAATCCGCAAAGAGCAGGGCGTTCAAGTTGGTATCGGCATGTCGCAGGAACTGGACTCGAACATGGTCGCCCGATCTGTTTTATGGTCGTGGGGCGCATCCGTCCAGGACGACCAGGACACCGTCATTCTGGGCGTGGGTGAAAACCGCACACGCGCCATTGAAGCCGTCAAATACATGGTCGACCTGTTTCACCGCGCCATGACTCCGGCGGTCTTCGCCTGGAATGCCGCATCCAACAACCAGGATCTGATCGCAGGCAAGGCCTCGTACATCGTCAATTCGATTTCCGCCTACCGATCCGCCCAACAGACCAAACCTGACATTGCCAAAGACGTCTTCTTTACCGGCCCCCTGGCCGGGCCCCGTGGCGATCGCTGGGCCAACGTCCACGTTCTGTACAACTACATCATTCCCAAATTCGCCAAAGCCCGCGAAGACCTGGCCAAACAATTCATCCTGCACCTGACCGAAAACTACGACCAGGCCATGTATCACAGCAAGCTCTACAACACCCCCAGCTACTTTGACACCGCCGTCCCGGCGGGCGACCGTGGTTACCCTGGTGTTGAGGGTGCCAAAACCCTGAAGAACCTGAACGACGCCTGGTTTGCCAAAGACCCCTTCCGCCTGGAGGGCGAGGCCGAAGGCAAGTTGGGGCCCCTGACCAGCGCCACCGAATGGACCACCAACCTCGGCCACCCTGGCTACTCCAATCCTGCTGTCGGTGAAGTTTTCAACACCTTCATCCTGCCCAACATGATGGCCAAGGCCGCACGCGGTGACCTGACCCCCGAACAAGCCGTCGACGAAGCCGCCAAGCAGACCGAGTCCATCTATGCCCAATGGCGTGGCCGCGGCCTGATCGGCGGCAAAAAAGCCTGATGAGGAGCACGCATGGCCAGCCTGAGTATCGAACACCTCAGCACCACCTATGACCATGGCCGCGTCAAAGCTGTCGACGACGTCAGTCTGGACGTCCCCGACGGTGAATTCCTGGTCTTGCTTGGGGCCTCGGGCTCGGGTAAATCTACCCTGATGCGCACCATCGCCGGGCTGGAACGCCCCAGCAGCGGCCTGGTACGCATCGACGGACGGATATCCAATGAGGATCCACCACGCGTGCGCAATATCGCCATGGTCTTCCAGAGTTACGCCCTGTATCCCCACAAGAACGTTGCTCGCAATATTGCCTTCCCCCTGGAAGCCATCCATTTGTCCAAAGCGCAGATCCAGGAAAAAGTTACCTGGGCCGCAGAACTGTTCGGGATAGAAAAACTGCTGGCGCGCAAGCCGCGCGAACTGTCGGGCGGCGAACGCCAGCGCGTTGCCCTGGCGCGCGCCCTGGTGCGTACCCCTAGCCTGTTTCTGATGGATGAACCCTTGTCCAATCTGGATGCCAAGCTGCGCCATTCCGCCAGACGTGAATTCAAGCGCCTGCACCAGCAAACCGGCATCACCACCCTGTACGTCACGCATGATCAGGTCGAGGCCATGGGCCTGGGGCAGCGCATCGCCGTCATGAACCATGGCTGCATCCAGCAAATCGGCACCCCGTACGAGATCTATCACGAGCCGGCCAACACCTTTGTGGCGCAGTTCATGGGCTCGCCCCCCATGAACCTGATCCCCCAGGCCGACAGCCTATGGGGATTTCACCCCGAGGACGCGTGGCTGCCGCAGGGCACACAGCCCACGGCCGAACAACACCCGCTGCCCATTACCATCCAGCAAGTCGAAGCCTTGGGCGCCGATGTATTGATCTACGGCACACTGCAAGGCACCGAGACCGACCTGATCCTGAAGCTGCCCGAACGCAAGTCTCACGGCCTGGCTGCGGGCCAGCAACACACCTTTTGCGTGCTGCAGGCCCGCATGCGGCGCTTTGATCCAAAGACCGGTCTGCGCACAGACCAACCTGCCGGAGGGGCCTAGGTTATGGCTGCCGCCAATCCCAGCACCCGCACCCTGAGCCTGGCCCAGCGCGACACCCTGTTGGCTATGGGCATGGTGCTGCCCGCCATTCTGTACATCGTGCTGTTGCTGGGTATCCCCATCGTGCTGGCCGTGGTCTACAGCCTCAATGACGTCACCACGGGCAGTCCCGTCATGCGTTTTGTGGGCCTGGAGAACTTCACCGCGCTGCTGGATACGCCCGACTTCCTGCGAGCCATCGGCAATACCTTCAACATCACCCTGAGCACCCTGATCGGTGTTCTGGTTCTGGGCACCGTCCAGGCGGAACTGCTGGTGCGGCCCGTGCGCGGCAAGTGGCTGATCCGTTTTCTGATCCTGCTGCCCTGGACGGCACCGGCCTCGCTGTCGGTAATTGCCTGGCTGTGGATGTTTGATTCAACCTTCAGCCCCATCGACTGGGTTCTGCGCGGCCTGGGCCTGCTGGGCCACCAGGGTGCCCTGTTTGGCGATTTTGACAATACGTTCTGGCTGGGGCGCAGTGGTTTTGCCTTGTTTTCCATCATCCTGGTAAACGTCTGGCGCCTGCTGCCGCTGGGTACCGTCATCATCCTGGCGGGCCTGAACGGTGTGCCGCGCGACATCCTGGAACAGTCCGAAATCGACGGTGCGGGCTACTTTCGCCGCCTGTTTCACATTATCCTGCCCATGCTGATTCCAGTGTTCGGCGTCACCATTCTGTTTACCTTTGTGTTCGTGTTTACGGACATCATCACGGTCTTTATCCTGACGCGCGGCGGCCCCGCCAACGCCACCCAGGTGCTGCCCACCTTGGCTTTCTTTACCGGGGTGCAGGGCGGATCCCTCGGGCGTGGCGCCGCCACGGCGCTGTTCCTGCTGCCTGTGCTGGCGGCCGTGTCCATCGTCATCCTGTCGCTCATCCGACGACGCGAGATCTAGCCATGAGTGATATGCGATCCGCAGAATCCGGCCGGCGCCACAGCCACCACACGGCGCGGCGTGGCGGGCTATACCTGGCCACGCTGCTGTTCGTGATTTTTGCTGCGTTGCCTTTTTACGTGATGCTGATCACAACCTTCAAGACACAGGCTGATATTTTTACACCCAGCGCCAATCCTTTCTGGTTTTCCGAACTCCCAACCCTGGACAACCTGCGCCTGCTGTTCGAGGAAACTCAATTTGTGCAATGGCTGCTGAATACCCTGTATGTGGGCGTGGCCGTAGTGATCATCACACTGGCCCTGGCCGTACCCGCCGCCTACGGCCTGGCGCGCATTGCCGGAGGCTGGGGCGAAACCCTGGGCATCGGCATCTTTCTAAGTTATCTGGTGCCGCCCACCTTGTTGTTCATTCCTTTTTCCAAAGTCATCGCCACTCTGGGGCTGCAGAATTCGCTGTGGGCGCTGATCGTGGCCTATCCAACCTTTACGGTGCCGTTTTGCACTTGGCTGTTGATGGGTTTTTTCAAGGGCATCCCGCGCGACATCGAGGAACAGGCCATGATCGACGGCCATGGCCGCTTCAGCGCCTTTATCCATGTGGTATTGCCCCTGGCCATACCAGGCCTGCTGACTGTCGTGGTGTTTGCCTTTACCTTGTCTACCAGCGAATTCATCTACGCCCTGGCCTTCGTCACACATTCGGCCGACAAGACCATCAGCATCGCTGTGCCAACGGAGCTGATCCGGGGCGACGTCTATCACTGGGGGCCGCTGCTGGCCGGCGCCCTGATCGCCAGCATCCCGGTTGCGGTGCTGTACACCTTCTTTATCGATCAACTGGTGGCCGGGTTGACGGCAGTGGCGCGAAATTAACTGTAGGTGCAGATGGGCCATGACCGGTATGCCCAACGCCACCGCCTTGGTTGGCCGCGCCCAAATGCAAAAAGGCCCGAACCGAAGTTTGGGCCTTTTTAAATTTGGAGCGGGAAACGAGACGCACATTAGCAATCTAAGGCGCTGTTTCATAAACGCTTTTTCCATCTGTATAAGCAGATGGTGACTTGATTTTAGCCTTGTTTATCGACGTCGGCAATGGAGCCGTTCCATCGATGTCCAGGCATGTCCAAGCGCATCTTCTGAGTCTCCATCCATGCTCGAACGAGGGGAGTTTCAATAAGTTACGGCGCATTTTAGCGTTGTAGTGATGTGGGTGTCAGCTGCAGTTCGCAGAGGTTGCGTGCTCTTTCAATGGTTCTGGGCGCCACGCTTTTAGATGCTATTTAGGTCTATCAGGATACCGATCAGGTATTACCGTCGTAGGATGCCCCACTATGGTGCAGCGAATTCACCACACACAAGTTGAGTCCTTAGGACTCTTGGTTATGCCATGCAGATATCAGACTATACACGTTTGGTCTTGATTAGAACGGCTCCGATTGCGACGCTGATGGCATGAGCGCTAATGCTGAGCTAATTTTCTGTCTTTGCTCGATTACTGGCAAATGTTAATTTTTGCATATTGAACGAACGAAGGCTAGATGTTGCGGATGCTAATAATCTTGCATGTCCGTTTCTTCCCGTCTCTGTCGCTCTAGTCGGGGGGAGAGAATAGCCTTTGGTTGGCAACGGAACCGTCAATGGGGTGACGCTTCCGTGGGGAGAAGGGACATGCATAACGAGGGTCCCCCGCGATCGAAGGTGTTTTATCATCCTCTTGAGGCAGCCGTTCGCTGGGCGGGGTTATTACGGTATGAATCGCTGATTATGAAATCAGTCAGATCACTTCAGTGTCTACCTCGGTCAATGGATTGCCCTCGTTGGGGTGAATGTCGTCTATATGCGGAACGCATCTATGATGGCATCGTCAATAGTGAGCTGCCGTTTGGTAAGAATGGAATTACACTCAACGACGATGCTCTGCTCACTTCTCCAGAATTGACTATCCGTCACATTAATCTGAAACGTTGGATGCGAACTTACTATCCAGAGCACCGGCCCGGTTTTCTCTTTAGCCGTGGTGAACGCATGACGCATCCCTTTATCACTGTAGATACGGTTCAAGCGATATTGACCGAGCGCTTGGCTTTGAGGGCCGCGTTGGGGCAGAATCAACGTGATTTTCTCGAATTGCAGGAAAAATATAAATCCTTGCTTGAGAAGTCCGCGGCATTGCTATCGTCCGAGCAGGGTGCCATTAGTGATCGAGCTGAAGCTACCTATTTGCACATCATTGGCAGCATGTTGGCATTGATGCTAGGACAATCACCGTCTGGCATGCCGTACTCAAACTTCAAGACCCAAGAAGCTATCGTAAGTGCATTGGTGGCACATCACGATGGCGTCATGGGCATCACGGAAAGGACGTTGAACGGCAAATTCGCAACGGCAAGGCGCCGACTGCATAACGTCTCCCTTTGAAGTCGGCCAGCTTGTATGTGCAGTCGCGGATATTGCATTTGCAATGATTTTCTGCGGCAGTGTCTATTGAATAGAGGTCACGCCAACAAACGCCACTGAGCGTTCAGGAGTGACTGTCATGTCGCAAACCCCGATACTGCCAGCGAATGAGCGTCGTATCCTTCGCCTCGAAGAAGTTGAGGCAAAGTCCGGCTTCAAGCGCGCCCACATCTACAACCTGATGAAGAAGCGCCAATTTCCACAGGCACTGCGCTTGGGCGTGCGCGCTGTCGGCTGGGACTCCATCGAGATCGACCAGTGGATCGCTGAGCGCGTCAACAATCGGGCCTGACCCGTTCTCCTACGGATTTTTCATCCTCGAAAGGAGACGCCATGCAGGTCGTATCTATCATTTCAACGAAAGGCGGTGTTGGCAAGACTACCACCGCAGCCAATCTGGGCGGACTCGCTGCGGACGCGGGTCTGCGCGTACTGCTGCTCGATCTCGATGTGCAGCCTACCTTGTCCTCCTATTATGAGCTGGGCCGCCGTGCTCCTGGCGGCATCTATGAACTGCTGGCTTTCAACGAGCACGATCTTGGCCAGCTTGTGTCCCACACGATCATCCCAGGCCTCGATCTTGTACTGTCCAATGACCTCCGAAGTGAGTTGAACACCTTGCTGCTGCATGCACCCGACGGGCGTCTGCGGCTAAGACACTTACTGCCAGTGCTGGCGCCGCTCTATGACTTGGTGCTGATCGACACTCAGGGCGCGCGCTCGGTGTTGCTGGAGATGGCGGTGCTCGCCTCCAACCTCGCGCTGTCGCCTGTGACTCCCGAAATCCTTGCCGCCCGCGAACTGCGACGCGGCACGATGCAGTTGTTGGAGGATATTGCACCGTATCGTCATCTCGGGATTGAGCCTCCGTCATTGCACCTGCTCATCAACCGTGTTCACCCGGTGTCCGCCAATGCGCGATTGATTCAACGGGCTCTGCGTGATCTGTTCCAGGATCACACAGGCGTTCGTGTGTTGGACACCGATGTACCGGCTATCGAAGCCTACCCACGCGCTGCAACGCGTGGCCTGCCGGTGCATCGGGTCGAGTACCGACAGCCGCCGGGCAGAGTTGCGCCAGCCGCGCTCGATACCATGCGCGCGCTGGCCGCCGAATTGCTCCCACAGTGGCATGATCGATTTGCGCAGGTGGTCGGTCGCCAGCCGCGCTCCGCTGATACAGGGGGGCGCCATGGCGAACGTTCATGAACTGGCCCGAGGCCACAAGCGATTGAGAGTTCTGATCGAGTTCGCCTTGAGCGAGGGCTGGCACGTCAAACGTACCCCCGGCGGACACCTCAAGTTCACCAGGCCCGGCTTCGCCTCAATCTACACCAGCTCGACAGCAAGTGACCACCGAGCGGCGCTCAACGCGAAGGCACAGATTCGCCACGCCGTGCGAGGACCAGGTTCCTCGCACGCCAACGATCGTGGGGGCGATCATGGCTGACATGACCTCCCAGGAGATGGCTGGCAAGCTACTCGCAGCAGGGTTCGAGCGCGGTGGCCCGCCAGCCTTGGCCTTGAGTGACCCCATTGCCGATACGCCCATGGTCGTTACCCTGGATCAATTACGCCCCTATGACCACGATCCGAGGAAGAAGCGCAATCCGGCCTATGAGGACATCAAGGCCTCAATCCGTGAGCGTGGTCTTGACGCGGCGCCAGCCATCACGCGGCGCCCGGGTGATGATCACTATATCATCCGCAACGGGGGCAATACGCGGCTGGCGATTTTGCGCGAACTGTGGTCGGCGACTAAGGACGAGCGCTATTTCCGCATATCATGTCTGTTTCGTCCATGGCCTGAGCGTGGCGAGATCGTTGCGTTGACTGGGCACCTCGCGGAAAACGAACTGCGTGGAGGTCTCACCTTCATCGAGCGTGCCCTGGGGGTCGAGAAGGCGCGTGAGTTTTACGAACTGGAAAGCGGCTGCAAGCTGAGCCAATCCGAATTGGCCCGGCGCCTTGCTGCCGATGGCTACCCCGTGCAACAGTCGCATATCAGTCGGATGGCTGACGCGGTGCGCTATCTTTTACCTGCGATCCCGACTGTCCTTTATGCCGGGCTGGGCCGCCACCAGGTCGAGCGGCTGTCGGTCATGCGTAAAGCCTGTGAGCGTACCTGGGATCGCTATGTCAAGGATCGTCCTCTGGTGCAGGGCTTTGACGACTTCTTCCAGGAAGTGCTGTCGCAGTTCGATACCCAGGGCGATGAGTTCTCGTCACCACGGGTACAAGATGAGCTGATCGGACAGATGGCTGATCTGCTGGGTATAGATTACGATGTGCTGGCCCTGGACCTGACAGAATCCGAAAGCCGCCAGCGCGCTTTGGTCAGCGACCCAACGCCGCCATCATCACCGCCCGTATTGCCTAAACCTGGGGACATTCCACGCCCACTTGATCGAACCGTACCCTACGCTGCAAAGGCTGCACCGCCGGCGCCACCTGTCGGTGGGTTCGCCGACGCCCCTCCGATGCACGAGAGCGATGAAAATGCCGAAGCTGCGGTAATGGCGGACAACCTGCTTCAGGAGCACATCGTCTCGCCAGCACCGACGACTGAGCGGCTACAGTCCATCCAACGCATGCTTGCCGACCAGTTGGGCAATGCTTTGCCGCCTGACTTCTCGGCGAGTGTCTTACAGTCCATTCCAGTGCAGGCCGGCGGCCTCTATCCGATCTCCGATGTCTGGTACATCGATCCTGGCCTGGATACGCCCGAGCGCCTGCGCATTCACATCGCGCAGTTCGCCCACGAGATCGCGAACGAGGCGGGCCTGGGTGAGTGCATCAATGACCGCCCAGACGGCATCGGTTTCGAATGCCATACCCGTACCCAGGCCTTGGCCCCGCTGGGCCGCGCCGTCCTCGCATTGCTGGCTTGCCTGGCCGGCCAGCAACTTGCAGACATCAGCCTGGACAACGGACAAGTCGTCAACGACCTGCCGGTGCTGTTGCACGGTCAGGGCGACGCAACCCTGCGACTGAGCGATGCTGCGCTGGTCAAGCTGTTCCGATTGCTGCGATTGGCCCGGCGTTTGCTAGACTTGGAAGCTGGGCCTGCGGGCTCTGGAACGTGAGCGGAGAAGACTGGCATGTCCACACCGCATCCTCTCAACCAGGCCGTCATCGCTCAGGCTCTCTATGACCTGCGAAACGGACAATTGCGCCGTTGCAAATTGATGGGGTTTGGCGAGGAAGAGCTAGACGCTCTCAAGCATCCCGCGCTCATCAGTGTCCTGGCCAACGCCAACGTCTCATGGTGCTCGGTGACGGTCAACCGTGAGGTGCTTCGGCGGCTGCTCAAGCAGGCACAGGACGTGGAGAAGGAAATCGCCACGGTCGATCGGATGCTACGCTTGGGCGCCAGTACGGAAATGGTCAGTCGTTTCTATGGCCTTACACATCAGGAAGTTGCCCTGCGGCGCGACATCCTCGGCCTGCCCAAACGCAAAGGTCGTCACCCCGTGCTGGACGAGCAGCAGGATACGGAGCTGTGGCAGCAATGGAAGGCACTCACCGATGGCAGGGACGTAGATCTGAGGGACGAAGCCTCGATTCTCGAAGTCACGATGGATCTTTCCGAAGGGATGTCACTGCCGCTGTCGGTGGTTTGGACTGCGGTCAAGGCGTGGGTCGATCAAGGGCTGGGATAGGCGATGGTCGAGGGGAGGACGTCACCGCAATGTCGAGGCCCTGCCGCCCTCACTGATCTGCTCAATGCTGCGGTGAAGGATCTTGTGCCCGAGCCCGGCACCGGTGCGTCGGTGCCCACATCCGCGTTCCCTACGTCTGCCGATGGCATGCTGTTCAGCGGCAACCGGCATGACATTGTGCCGCGGCGGCTGTTCCTCGATCGCCGCCTGACTCCGCTGGAGCGCAATGCCTGGCAAGTGTTCCGGTTGATGCTCAACGACGATGGTGTGACTGCGTTCCCCACTTATGAGCAGTTGCGGCCCTGGTTGGCATCAATGCCTTGCTCCGGCCAAGCCTCTCACGAGACCGTAGCTCGGGCATTGACATTGCTGCGGCTCACCCGATGGTTGAGCTTGGTACGACGGCGGCGTGACCTCGATACTGGCCGTATCCTTGGCAACCTGTACGTCCTGCACGATGAACCTCTGACGCCGTTCGAGGCCATGCAGCTTGATGCCGACTACCTGGCGCTAGTCAGCCAGTCTCTCGGTCATTCGGCCAAAGCGGTTCAGGTGGTCGGCTTGAACACGCTCAAGGAGATCGTGGAAGACCCGTTGCTGTCTGGCCGCACACTGCCGTCACGATTGCAGGTTCTGGCTGAGCGCCTCGCCAGCCAAGGCGTTGCGGCTACTGATAGTTATCCACAGGAGAACACCAACCGCAATTCTGAAGAAGGCGCGAGGGGCCTTCTTCGGAATTGCGGACACCTCTCTTCGGAATCCGAAGCAGGGCCGAAACCCGCGCCGGACGCCGCTCTTCGGAATCCGAAGAACGACAGTACTGTACATAGTAGCCGTATTAATGAAGTACATACTACCGTGCAAGCGTGCAGGTTGAGCGAATTGCATTGGCCTGATCGCTTTGCCGAACTGAAGGCGGAACAACAGGCAGGCGTCAGGATGGCGTTGCAGCAAGTGGATGGCGCTCTGCGTCAAGCCGTGCTGGATGAGTGGGCAGCACGTTGCGGCAAGCGCGGCATCCGTAATCCGGCGGCCTACCTATTCGGAATCATTCAGCGCGCCATTCGCGGAGAGTTCAATGCATGGGCTCGGCAAGCAGACACACCCGCGTCGGTAGCGTTCACCGATCAGAAACCTCCAGCACCATCGGCTCGGCCACGAGGCAGGCCTGTGACATCCGAAATTGCCAGGCAGCACATTGAGCGCTTGCGCGATCTGTTACGAAAGGCCTGACCACGTTGGAGCGCGAGGCCATGGAGCAGACATCTCTGGCCTTCAGCGGAGCTATCCCCTGGGGATAGTGAGCGCAAGGGGCATTGAACCTGGGCTTTAGCAGATTCGGTTTGTTGACTGACTGCCTTCCGCTTCCTGCGGAAGCTGGCTGCTCATCTTCCAACAAAGGGCGACCGTCATGGCAACCAACGAACCGCTGCAACTGAATCTCGGCTCCTTGCGCAGCTCAATATCACTGACACTTCACACGCACCATGCTTCCCGTATCTGGCATGGCCGCGCTGCTGCCGAGGGGCGGCCAGGCATCGTCGGCCTGAATGGCTACATCGCAGTGATGAACAAAATGAAGCGCGGCTCGGAGCAAGACGATCCGTACTCGGACTGGTGGATGCTGCGCATTGAGGAGAAGCTCGATCAAACCAAGGCCACGCTGCAATCGCTGCGCGAACAGGTGGATCAGGCACTGTCTGGTGTGCCCGCCGCACTCAGTCTGGGCGAAAACCTGAACGTGCAACCCGTCAAGCTGCCGCTGTTCGTCAATGCCCAGCTTGGTTTTGCCGCTGTATATCTGCTGGCAGACTACGACGACATCGCCCGCAAGCTGATCCTCGCCCACCACACCGCGCTCATCGATCGCAGCACGCTGGAGCGCTGGCTCAATGAAGGTGCCCATGCGTTGCGCAGTCTTTTCAGCCTGGCCCAGCAGTATCGCTACTCGGGCTGCACCCGCGACGACTTTGCTGCGAAGAATGCTGTATCACGCGCGGCGCTGGAGAAGTTTGGTGAGTTGCCGCAGGACGTGCTGGAAGGTACACGCCGCTCGAAGTTTGCGCCGCCCATCGTGCGTCGTGGCCTGCAGCCGCGCAGTGACGGTTCTGCCGCAGCCGACCCCAGCGACGAGGCCGCCACCATTGAGGCCCCTGAAGCAACTTCCAGCGAGGGTGAGCAGGCATGAGTGACCCGAATCGTGACACACGCTACTTCCGCCCGCTGCAACAGACAGCCTTCATGAAGCTGGAACACGCAGGCTCTCAAAAGGGCCTTTTGAAACCTTTTAAAGGTAAGGGGGATCTGGAGGATTGGGCCAGCCAGTGCTTCGCCCTGCGTGACGAGTTGATTGACGTGGCGCAGCGACAGGTGCTGCAACAGGCGGTCGGGTATCCCTTCCACCTGCTGCCCATCGAGCTGGCCCAGCAGACCACTGGCGCAGGCACGGCGTTTTTGCGCTGGCGCAAGCACGACAGGTCAGCCATGGGTGTGGCTCTGTGGCAGGAGCTGATCGCGAACACCGGCACACCGGTCAACCTGCTGGCCGATCTACACGCCATCGAGCTTCAGCGCATCACGCTGAACATGCAGATCAGCTTGTTGCACACCTTGGGCAGGCAGGCCAGGGGGTGCGCCAGCAAGGCCGCCGCAGCGGAAGACGCCTACCTGCGCCGGCTCAAGTTCATCCCGCCTGCAGTGCGCGATCGGTGATCGCGTCGGGCACCTTGACACCCGCCGCTAGCCAGGCACGGGTATTTCAACCACACGGAGACTGCAATATGAGCACGCATTTTTCTGGCGAGGGCAACATCGGCTCGCCCCCCGAGTACCGGGAGTTTCCCAACGACAACGACGAACCCAGCCGTCTTCTGCGCCTGAACGTCTACTTCGATAACCCCATCCCCAAGAAGGATGGCGGCTTTGAGGACCGCGGTGGCTTCTGGGCGCCGGTTGAAATCTGGCACCGCGATGCCGCGCACTGGAAGGACTTGTACCAGAAAGGCATGCGCGTGCTGGTCGTCGGCCGCATGGAGCGCGAACCCTGGACGGACAATGAAGATCGGCCGCGCGAGACCTGGAAGGTCAATGCGCATAGTGCCGGGATCTTGCCGTTTCGCATTGAGTCCGTGGCCCTCGGCCCCAGGCAGCAGGAGACCGTGCAGGAAGCGCAACCAAAGTCCCAGGCCGCCCAGGAACCGACCGCACCGAAGGAGCCAGCGCGCAAGAAGTGAACTGGCAGGGGGATGGCTGCGGTTCATCACCGCCCTATGTGTGCCGGGGGCTATCCCCTGGGGATAGCTCCATCAACATCCACCAGCCTCCAACCGCTCCCGAAAATCGCGGCTCCTGGCCCACACGTCCCTGGCCGTACGCCATTCCTGCTTCAGCTGTGCCATCCCGTGAAAGTGGTCGCCATCTCATGCGACTTGTTTGCTGCTGCCTCTGGTGGTGTTTGTCATCCTCAATGCCAGCAACCCAATGACCCACGGAAATCGGATGGACGGACATGCGGCTGTTCTTGTGCGAGAAGCCCTCCCAGGGCAAGGACATTGGCCGGATTCTCGGCGCGACCCAGCGCGGTGAAGGCTATCTCAGCGGCTCCGGTGTCACCGTCACCTGGTGCATCGGCCATCTCGTAGAAGTGGCAGCCCCAGAGGTCTATGACGCGGCGCTCAAGCGCTGGTCGCTGGAGCAGTTGCCCATCATTCCCCAGCAATGGCGGGTCGAGGTCAAACCGAAGACCGCCACGCAGTTCAAGGTCGTCAAAGGGCTTTTGGCGAAAGCGACCCATCTCGTCATCGCCACCGATGCGGATCGCGAAGGTGAGCTGATCGCCCGCGAGATCATCGACCTGTGCGGCTACCGCGGCCCCATAGAGCGGCTCTGGCTGTCGGCGCTCAATGATGCGTCGATCCGCACGGCGCTCGGAAAACTGCGGCCCTCGGCCGAGACGCTGCCGATGTACTACTCGGCTCTGGCGCGCTCGCGAGCCGACTGGCTCGTCGGTATGAACCTCAGCCGCCTATTTACCGTACTCGGAAGACGGGTGGGTTATAACGGCGTGCTGTCCGTCGGGCGCGTCCAGACGCCGACACTTAGGCTTGTCGTGGATCGCGACCGCGAGATTGAAGCTTTCAAATCGGTGCCCTACTGGGCCATCGACATATCCTTGTCCGCAGGCAGTCAGGCGTTCATCGCGCAGTGGGTTGCCCCCGATGGCTGCACCGATGGCGTCGGACGTTGCCTGCAGCAACCTACTGCGTGGCAAGCCGCACAGCAGATTCGAACTGCGGGCAATGCTCAGGTGGAGTCGGTGGAGACTGAGCGCGTGCGCGAAGGTCCGCCGCTGCCGTTCGACCTGGGTACCTTGCAGGAAATTTGTTCCAAACAGCTTGGACTGGACGTTCAGGAAACCCTGGAGGTCGCCCAGGCCCTGTACGAAGCACACAAGGCTACGACGTACCCGCGTTCGGATTCCGGCTATTTGCCCGAAAGCATGTTCGTCGAGGCACCCACGGTTCTCGACAGCCTGATGAAGACCGATCCCTCGCTGCGCCCGATCATGGACCAGCTCGACCGCTCCCAGCACTCGCGTGCCTGGAATGACAGTAAGGTCACGGCGCACCACGGCATTATTCCGACGCTCGAACCGGTGAACCTCTCGGCCATGAGCGAGAAGGAACTTGCGGTGTACAGGCTGGTCCGGGCGCACTACTTGGCTCAGTTCCTCCCTCATCACGAGTTCGATCGCACCATAGCACAGTTCGCTTGTGGCCAGCAGATGCTGGCGGCGACGGGCAAGCAGGTTGTCGCCAAGGGTTGGCGCCTGGTGCTCGAGGAACCTCAGCCTGACGAGGACGGCGATGCCGCGATGCGCAGTCAAGTGCTTCCCGCGTTGCGCGAGGGCTTGGCGTGCCAAGTGGCTGCAGTCGATCTGAAGGCGCTCAAGACGTTGCCGCCAAGACCGTACACGCAGGGCGAACTGGTCAAATCCATGAAGGGGGTCGCCAAGCTCGTGACAGACCCGCGCCTGAAGCAGAAGCTCAAGGATACGGTCGGCATCGGCACCGAGGCGACGCGAGCCAACATTATTAGCGGCCTGATCGCACGCGGTTATATCGTGAAGAAGGGGCGCGCCATCCGAGCATCGGATGCGGCCTTCACTCTGATCGACGCCGTGCCCGCTGCGATCGCTGACCCGGGCATGACCGCCATCTGGGAACAGGCGCTCGACATGATTGAATCCGGTCAGCTCACGCTGGACGTATTCATCGCAAAACAGGCAGCGTGGATTTCGCAGTTGATTGAGCAATACGGCAACGCGTCCCTGTCCATCAAGGCTACCCAAGGCCCGGCGTGTCCGTATTGCGGGGCGGCCACTCGCCAGCGCACTGGCAAGAGCGGCCCGTTCTGGTCGTGCAGTCGCTACCCCGACTGCAAAGGCACGCTGCCGGTCGAATCCGGCGCGTCCAAGCAGCGTGTCACGCGTGCGCGCCGCATTAACCGAAAGGGCTCCTGATCCCCCCATCCCCCGTGGCCGCAGCCGTCTACTGGCGGCGTGGCCTGTATCCCGCACACCCTGCGGGATGCCCAGCGTATGACACCTTCTCTATCGTGCGCGTGTCCTACCCGATCGTCTTGCGACGGAGGGACATGAAGGTCGTTATTCCGAGAACTGTATTCTGCTGATCTGCGTTTCTTCCGCTTGTGCGAAGGGTCTCCCGATGGCTGGCGCTCACAGGCGAGCCATCGGGAGACCCTTCGCGGTCAGCGGTATTCGATGCCGGTGCCCGCCGGCGTAAAAACGGGCTCCGTTTGTGCAAGGATTTGTGCCAGACGATTCCGGCCTCAGCCACGATACGGGCCGGGTGTGATTGCTGATAAGCAGACGGGTCTAGCGACAACCGGGCCTGCCAGTCAGCCCACGGGTGGTCTCTCTTTCCTCCCGAGCCGATGGCCACCTGGCCTTCGGCGCCTTTCTCCTGCCCATCAACGTCCTGATTCGACCAAGAATCCAGGGCCACACAAACAGGAGACCCAATATGAATCCGCAACCTTGCACCCTTCGTGCTGTATCCCAGGTCAAGCCGTTGCTGTACGGTAGCGTGTGCAGCGGCATTGAGGCCGTGAGCCTCGCCTGGCAACCCTTCGGCCTTGAAGCCGCCTGGTTCGCCGAGATCGAGCCGTTCCCGAGCGCCGTGCTTGCCCACCATTACCCTCATGTGCCCAACTTGGGCAACATGACCGAGATTGTGCAGCTGGTGCGCGCTGGCACCGTGCCGGCCCCCGATATTTTGGTTGGTGGCACGCCTTGTCAGTCGTTCAGTGTTGCTGGTGCGCGGCGCGGGCTGAATGATCCGCGCGGTGCCTTGACCCTTGCCTATGTGGAGCTTGCCAATGCCATCGATCAAACACGCCGCCAAGGCTGCCTCCCGTCGGCCACACTCGTCTGGGAAAACGTTCCCGGCGTCCTCAACGACCGCAGCAATGCCTTCGGGTATTTCCTGGGGGCGCTGGCCGGAGAAAGCCGTGCGCTCCAGCCGCCAGGGGAAAAATGGGCGCACGCTGGTTGTGTGTCTGGACCCCGCCGCCGCATCGCCTGGCGCGTGCTCGACGCTCAATATTTCGGCGTCGCCCAACGCCGTAAACGCGTGTTTCTTGTGGCAAGTGGTGGAGATGACCTCGATCCCGCAGAAGTACTTTTTGAGCGCGCGGGCCTGCTCGGGGATTCTCGTGCGGGCTGCTCGCCGTGGCAAGAAACTCCCCTTGCTGCTGGGCGTGGTCTTGTGCCAGCAGGCGAATATGCCGGACTGAACCCCCACTACAGCAGCATCACCACCACGGCCGGGTTCGGTGGTGGCAACACAGCTGGGCCGATCGATGTGGCCGCCTGCCTGACTGCAGCACCCGGCCCTAAAAGTGACTTCGGGGTCGAGACGTTCCTCGTGCAGTCGATCGCTGGCGCCATCACCCATATGTTCAGCACCGCGAACGGCGACAAGGGCAGCAGCGAGAATGGTACGGGCAAGGGGGTGCCGACCATCGCCTTTGCCGCCCAGGGGTGCGGCTCGGATGCAACGATGGCCCGGGCGCCGACCCCGCGCGCGTGTGGGATGCCCGCCATCGCTTTTGCGGAGAATTCCCATGGCGAGTTGCGCTTTGAGTCGGGCCACGGTCAGCTTGTGGGAGCACTTTCCACGGGGGGAGGCAAGCCGGGTCAAGGCCAGCCTATGGTGCTGAGCCAAGCGCCGCGTCAGCGTGTCGGCGTGGTTCCCGCCATTGCCTTCGCGCAGAACAACCGTGGTGAAGTGCGTTTCGAGTCGGGCCACGGTCAGGTAGCTTGTACCGTCCTGTCCAGCGGCAAGCCGGGCTATGGGGTGCCGATGGTGGCCTGTGTAGCCTTGCGGGGACGGCAGCATGGTCTTGCCGCTGAACTGGGCGGCGGTGTCGCGGCTGCGCTGCGCGCCAGCAGCGGTGGCGCGGATAAGCCACATGTATTGGCCCCAGACCCCGAGGCGCATTTCCGCTATGACTGGGATGCACTCGCCGCGGCGGACTGGCTGTGGCGGCAGTGGCGGGTGCGCCGTCTGATGCCTGTTGAGTGTGAGCGGCTGCAAGGCATGCCCGACAACTACACGCTGATCCCGTACCGCGGCAAACCCGCCGCAGACGCTCCACGCTACAAGGCGATCGGCAACTCCATGGCCGTCCCATGCGTGGCATGGCTAGGTCAGCGACTGGTTCGGTGCCTGCAAAAAACGGGCTTGAGCGCTTCGGATTGATCGACGACGCAGCCCGTGGACCGCGCCATTCTCCTCTCTGCATTGCCGATAGTTCGGCAGTAGCCCGCAGCCAGGGTGTAGAGGCTGCCGTGGGCTTTGCCTGCGCCACCCGCCAGTTCGTCTCGGCATCTTACGGCGAACGCTGCCCACCAGGGCATTGATGCCTCCCTTCTCCAACCTACGGGATGAAGCCTCGTCCCGTCAGGGGCGCGTCATCACCCGGTCGATCTCAGGACTTTCCATGGAAAACATCACCAAGCAAGACCGCATCACGCTGAAAAACCTCAAGGTGGCCGACTTCGCCAGCGAGGAAACGCTGTGCTTCACCGCCACCGTCCTGTTCGACGGCGCCTCCATCGCCGAGGCCCACAATGATGGGCGCGGTGGCTCGACGTTCCTCTATGCGCTCAGTGGTAAGCAGGCGCTGCTGGCGAAGGCTGAGGCCTTCGCCAAGGGCCTGCCGCCTGCGCTGCTCGACCTCGACCAGGAGGATGAAGACCCTCATTACATCAATATAACGCTCGATTTCCTGGTCGATGAGTTGGCCGACGCCCTGCACGCGCAGCGTAAGCTGCGAGCTGCGTTCAGCCGCGATATCGGCAACAAGGTGTTGTTCGTCAAGGGCGGCAAACTGCTGTTCATCAAGGGCATCAAGCTCAAGGCCATCGCCGATCGTAAAGCGTACTTCGCTTCGCTGCGCGCCCGTCAGGCCCAGCCCATTGTCATCCTCGCCGAGTTGGCGTCGGACGAGGCGTTCGCCTTATGGAAGCGGCATGTCCTGGGCGAAAACCCTGACTGACCCGGCACCGATGCACCCTCCTGACAGCCCCGCACTCGATGAACTGACCCCCAGAAGTTGGACAGTTAAAAGGCTGGGCTAAGTTGAGAAGGCCTGAGTTCGGTATTGCACTGGGC